>JAIQEX010000051.1 GCA_020073615.1 Terriglobia bacterium | reverse complement strand
CCGCCCCGATGAGAAGGGGATTGAAACGGTATCTTGCGCTCGTAACGGCATCTGACATTCACGCACCCGTGGGAGCGCTCCCGCCCCGATGAGAAGGGGATTGAAACCTGTACCGGGTTCGCCACTGCATGTAAAGGCAGCGGGAGCGCTCCCGCCCCGATGAGAAGGGGATTGAAACCTCCGCTTCTGTTTCATCCTCAAGCCTTGTGAATCTGTGGGAGCGCTCCCGCCCCGATGAGAAGGGGATTGAAACAAACGTCTCCAGCGGAACCGCCAGGTATTTCTCGGGGAGCGCTCCCGCCCCGATGAGAAGGGGATTGAAACGTCTGCACGACGGCAGTTGTCGCACACATCTGAAAACGGGAGCGCTCCCGCCCCGATGAGAAGGGGATTGAAACCTAGCCGGTGAGGTGGGTCGCAATGGCGACGAGGGCAAAAAGGGAGCGCTCCCGCCCCGATGAGAAGGGGATTGAAACGAGCAGCGCGAATAGCGTAATCATCGTTTTCATCGTTTATTCGGGAGCGCTCCCGCCCCGATGAGAAGGGGATTGAAACAGGACCTTCCTGGCATGGACGTCCACTGCTCCACCGCGCATGGGGAGCGCTCCCGCCCCGATGAGAAGGGGGTTGAAACGCTCGGCACCGGTCACGGGAACGTGGACATGGATTTCGGGGGAGCGCTCCCGCCCCGATGAGAAGGGGATTGAAACATGTCGGCATTGTAGGTTCCGTCATATCCCGGATCGGTTGGGGGAGCGCTGCCACCCGATTGGAAGGGGATTGAAACGGACGAACATCCTCTTTCCCGAAGTTACCGTCGCCGGGAGGCGTCCGCATAACGGAAGAGATGGGACGCGAGATGGCCTGGCAGACGGGATCGCCGGCGCTTACGCAGGCCGGAAGCGCTCCGGCACCCCTGGTGAGGAGGAATTGAAACCCAAAGAAAAAGGGGCAGGCCGGGAGGCCTACCCCACTGAAGGGGATTGAAATCCGGGGGGAATGAGCGTACCGTGGACGTGCGTGGCCGGGAACGCGCGGCCCGGTGAGATATAAGGAGGTGCAGTTGGCATGGCGCCGCTGACCAGCGAGGAACTGTGGGAGGCCTGGGAACGGGTGCGCGAGAACGAAGGATGCGCGGGGGCGGACGGGGTGACGGTGTGGCAGTTCGCGGGGCGGGTGCAGCGGGGGCTGGCGCGGCTGCTGGAGCGGGTGAATGCGGGGTTTACCGGGCGTTTCCGCTGCTGAAGATCGTGGTGGAGAAACATCCGGGAGGGGCGGCGACGCGGACGCTGCTGGTGCCCACGGTGGCGGACCGGTGCTTGCAGACGGCGGTGGCGCGGCGGCTGTCGCGGTCGTTCGAAGAAGAGTTTCTGGAGTGCAGTTATGGATACCGGCCGGGGCGGTCGGTGGACCGGGCCATCGCGCGCATCAGGAAGTGCCGGGAGATGGGGTACCGGTTTGTCGTAGATGCGGACATTCAGGCCTTTTTGGATCGTGTTCCATACTGCCCCCTGGTTACTGAAAAAGTGATGGCTGCGAATCGACCACTTTGATTCGTAAGCCTTTATGCCGGCCTTGCCGCACCAGAACAGCGTTCAACTCGCCGCGCTTTACACGTTGCAACACCGTTTGCCGCGAAACACCCAGTTTCGCCGTGGCTACAATCATGGGCACGTACTCTGGTGGCGCCTGCGACACGATGCGCGAACGTAGTTCCTCGTTGATGCGAATCTGCCAAGGCGCACCAGGCGTGACCTGCTCGCCAGCGATGAAGCCATCCGCCAGCCAACGATGAATGCTGCTCGTGTTCATGCCCAAAATCTGCGCTGCCTTGCGAATCGTGACCAGTTCTCCAGTGGGCGGCGTTGCCGGAGGTTGGTAGCGCGCGATACCGCGGTACCGTCGCAAGCTGCCGACTTGGTTGGCGGTGAAGCGTTCCCCGGTTGCAGTCTTTCGTCCTTGCCGATTGAAGATTCCGGCGATCACCTCATCGGGGTAAAGCGTGGCCAGACGCCGCAGAAGAGAAAGAGTGTCTTCATCCGTGCGCGGTCCCATGGGCTTGAACTTCGGCACCGGGACATCCAACGTGGTGAACGCGCCGCCGCGCCAGCGTAGCGTCAGGTGGGCGTGGCCCTCGGCCCGCTTGAGATTCAAAATTACTTCTTCCAGCAGCGTGCGCAGGAGTTCCTTACGATCGCGGTCAGTGGTCGTCGCCGTACTCCATACCTGGCGAATATCGGAGCCGAGTCTCTGAATCGCCTGGAACTGCGCGGGGCTGATAGTGCTGGGACGTTGCTGCTCTCGTCGCCGTAGTTCCATCTCGGCGGTAGCCAACTCGCGCAACTGATTCTCCCATTCCGTTTCGAGTCCGCGAGCCACCAGCCGATTTTCGGGCTCGACCGCCCGATAGCGGCGCTGGGCCCGCTCCGCCTCGTAGCGAGCGCGCTCCACTTCCAGACGCCATTGCGACAAAGCCGCATCGTGGTTGGCTTGCAGTTGTTCTACCGACAGTCGCGTCGCTTCGATCGCCGCCGGTGTGATGGCCTGGAGAAAAGCATCGGCGACGGCCTGCTCGATCGCAATACCGCCAACATTGAGGCAGTACACGCCGCGACCATTGACCAGATCCTTGCCACAGCAGTGATAGCCCGGCGTCGAGTTCCGGCCACGATAGTGAACATGCAAGCGGCGGCCGCAGTGTCCGCAACTGACGATGCCCTGCAACAGCGCCGAGCCTTCTCTCACCGCTCCTCCCGCCTGGTGTGGCATCGGTTTGGTATTGGAATCAAGCCGCGATTGGTTGGCTTCAAAGGTGGCCCAATCGATGAAGCCGGGATGATGGTCGCGGAGGAGAACGGCCCACTGTTCCATGGGCAGATGCCGCATCCGTTTCCTGACCGCGCCCTGCGCATCGACATATCGTTCGCAGCGAGTTTTCCCGTAGGTGTAAGCGCCAGCATACACCGGATTGGTGAGGACTTGGTGGAGAGCATGGTAGGTGGGAGCCACCCAGCGGATCGGACCCGGCATGCCGGCTGGCGTGGTCTGCAAGGGGAAGGACAGGCCTTCGGAACGGAACCAGAGCCAGACCCGGCGTGCCGAGCCGAGTTCGGCGAAACGCTCGAAGACCGTGCGGATCGCGCCGGTGACGGCTTCATCGGAATGAAAGAGAACCTCACCATCCAGTTCTCCCCAGATCAACCCCACTGGCAGCCCGCGGCGCAGTTCTCCGCGAGCGGCCTTGTTGCGAATGCCGCCATCGAGCCGGGCACGAATGATGTGCAACTCGGCTTCACTCATCGTGCCCTTGAGTCCCAGCAGCAGCCGGTCGTTGAACAGCGCGGGATGATAGACGCCGTCGTTGTCGCCGATGAGCGTGTCGGTGACGCCGCAGAGTTCCAGCAGGCGATACCAGTCGGCATTGTTCCTCGCCAGACGAGAGACCTCCAGCCCGAGGACGATGCCCACCTGAGCCAACGCCACTTCGCTGGTGAGGCGAGCGAAGCCCGAGCGCTTGTCGGTGCCGGAGCCGGATAGCCCCAGGTCTTCATCGACGATTACCACTTGCTCCTTGGCCCATCCCAGTTGGCAAGCCCGATCGGCCAAGGCGTACTGGCGGGCGGTGGACTCACGGTTATGTTCCACCTGACCAGGCGTAGATTGGCGAATGTAAACGTAAGCCGCACGCTGGGTGTGGGAGGGTTTGATTTTGGAAGGATCAGTCATTGATCTGCTCCTGGCGCCGGTCCACGGTCGCTTTGACAAGGAGGCGCACCAGCGTCTCGATGACGACGCGCTTTTGGTCTTCGTCGAACTGCTCCCACAGGTGCGTCTCCGGAATCGGGATGTCGTTGAAGTTCAGATTGAGTTGTGGCATGGCCCTCCTGGCTTGCCTGAGATCTTACTGGCAAGTCTGGGGAGCGACGCAAGAGAGCATCGACCAGACCGCGAAGACGCAGGAGGTCATCGAAGGAGGCCACAAGCTGCGAATCCTGCGGTGCGCCGGGCGGGTGTTTGAAGTCGGTCCAATCCGCGGGGATCAGCGATTTGCTTCCGTCCGGCAAAATGAGAACGAACTGCAACCCGGCTGGCATGCGGGCTTGCCGGAGGACCTCCAGAGATTGTCCGTGGAAGGGATGGTGCGGACGCGTGATGGCGACGCGTTCGGGAAAGTGCTGATGATGGGTAGTGTGTCGTGGTGTCCTTCGATGAAGTGGACCACGATCTGCTGCTCCGGCGGCTGGGGGAGCGGCAGCCGGGCGAGGCGCTGATGGGGCTGGTGCGGCAATGGGTGCGGGCGTGCGTGTGGGACGGGACGCGGCTGCGGGGGTTGCACAAGGGGATTCCGCAGGGGTCGCCGGTGTCACCGCTGCTGGCCAATTTCTTTCTGGAGGACTTCGACCGGGAGCTGGAGAAGAGCGGGCGGAAGCTGATAAGGTACGCGGACGACTTTTTGATATTGGCGCGGAGCCAGGAGGAGGCGGCGGAGTCGCTGGCGGCGAGCGAGCAACTGCTGGCGGAAGCGCACTTGAAGCTGAACCGGGACAAGACGCAGATAGTGGACTTTGCGCACGGGTTCCGGTTTCTGGGGGCGCTGTTCGAGGGGGACGCGATCTGGGTGCCGTGGAAGAACGAGCGGGTGAAGGGGCGGCTGCTGTTCATGGCGCGTCCGCTGCCGCCGGCGATGCGGGCGCGGTTCGAGACGGCGCCGCCGCGGGGGTCGGTGGAACTGGCGCTGAGCAAGGCGGGGGCGACGACGGCGGGTCCGGGAGCGGCGCGGAGTGACGGCGCGGCGGAAGGGAGGAGCGGGGCGGTGGCGTATCTATATCTGACGGAGCAGGGGGCGATATTGCGGAAAGCCGGGGACCGGTTTCTGGTGGAGAAGGAAGACGAAGTACTGCTGGACCTGCCGTATCACAAGCTGGAGACGGTGCTGTTGTTCGGCAACGTGCAGGTGACGACGCAGGCGCTGGCGGAGCTGCTGGAGAAGGGGGTGAACCTGAGCCTGTTTTCGCGGCAGGGGCAATACCGGGGGTCGCTGGCGCCGCCGCGGGGGAAGAACGTGGAGCTGCGGCTGGCGCAGTTCGACCGGTATCGGGACGGGGCGCGGGCGCTGGAGATGGCGCGGCGGGTGGTGGCGGCGAAGATTGCGAACGGGCTAGCGGTGCTGGAGCGGTACCGGGCACGGAACGAGGCGACGGCGGAGGGGGAAGAGCGGCGGGCGTCGCTCGAAGCCGCGGTGGGGGCGTGCGCGGGGGCGGGGACGGTGGCGGCGCTGGACGGGATCGAAGGGGCGGCGGCGCGGGCGTATTTCACGATGCTGATGGAATTCAACCGGAGCGGGATGGCGTGGCCGGGGCGGCAGAAGCATCCGGCGACGGACCCGCTGAACGCGCTGCTGTCGCTGACGTACACGCTGCTGATGCACGAATTGACGGGGCTGGCGGAGGGGGCGGGGCTGGACCCGTACCTGGGATTTCTGCACCAGGTGGATTACGGGCGGCCGTCGCTGGCGCTGGACCTGATGGAGGCGTTCCGGCATGCGGTGGCGGACCGGCTGGTGCTGACGGTGGTGAACCGGGAGATGCTGGGGGCGGAGGATTTCCGGGCGGGCGGGGAGCGGCCGGGGGTATTTCTGGCGCGGGCGGCGATGAAGCGGTATTTGGGGGAGTACGAGCGGTGGATGCTGGACCGGGGCGGGGCGGCCGTGTTTCCGGGAGCGATTGAAGGAGGAAGTGGAGAAGCTGGCGGGGGCGCTGCGCGGGGGCGGTGAGTTCGAGCCGTTCCGGTGGGACGGGAAGGAGGAGGGGGCGAGCGTTAATCGCGAGCCAGGCTATCGAAAGGGGCGCGCACCGGTGGGGTGCCCTGGCGGGCGCTGAAGTTCAGCAGACCGGAGGCCTTCCACGCGCAGCGCTGAGCGGCGCACCGCAAATCGAGCAGAAAGGCGTGCGCGGGATGTCCCGGCTCCAGGATCTCCAGCGAGCTCGAAATGCTGCTGAGGATGACGGTGAGGTCATTATTGAAATCGTGCGCTGCCGCGGATGCCACCGCGCAGGCCCGATCGGCTTTGTTAAGGGGTTCCACACCGCATGATAGCTGGCGGACAGCCGGCTTTCCGGCTGGAGGACAGGATATCCTTTCGAGAATCAACGATGTGGCGGCACGAAAAAGCTTGTGACCGGCTTCCTGCGCATGGCGCTACGGCAGCCGGAAATGTACTTCCACCGTCGCCCGAGTGGTCACTGGCTGGCCGTCTTTCGTGCCCGGCCGGAAACGCCATTTGCGGACGGCTTCGATGGCGCGCTCGCTGAGCCCCAAATCCAGGCCGCGCAACACTCTTATATGGATCGGGTTGCCGCGGGGATCAATCTCCACGTACAACACCACGGTTCCCTGAATTTTCGCCTGGCGCGCTTCTTCGGTGTACTCGGGCTCAACCTTGAAGCGCAATGCCGGCACGGTGACGCCGGCGCCGACGGAGTAAGCCGCGCCGTCCGTGGGCGCCGGAGGTGTGAAGCGATTCATGCGGCGCGTGCCGCGATATACGGCGGAGCCGATCGCCATGGACACCAGGACGGCGATGACGATGGTGAGGCGGCGATGAACGGAGCCTCCCATGCAGCAGGCTGGTGCGGGGCGCGGCGCCGGATCGAGAATACTGAGCAGCTCGGGCTCGGCGGCGCCGGTGTACTCTTCCCGATTGGACCTTTCGAGCAGGGGATCGTCGCTTTCGAGCAGACGGAAGGACGGCGGCTCAATGGGGCGTTCGTCCGGTTGCAGTTGCGGCTGCGCCGGTGGCGGAGCGGGTTCGACCATTGGGGGGACGGCTTCGGCAGCCGTCCGCGCCTCCACGACGAGCTGGGGCAGAGGCGCGGCCTCACTGGTTGGCGTCTCCGCCTGCATCGCCAACTCCGGCATCGCCTGTAGCAACTGCTGCCGCAACTGGGCCGCCGCCTCGCCGGAAGGGTCGAGCGACAGCGCCTCGGTGACAGCCGCGAAGGCTTCGCTCAACCGTCCGGCGGTCTGTTGGTAGCGGGCCCGCGATAGGAAGACGGCAACGCGCTGCGCGGTGTCGCGCGCCTGCAGTGCGGCCGCCAGACGGCCTTCGATTTCCGCCCTCACGGCCGCGGCCGCGCCGCCAGAAACCTCCGCGAGTGCGGTGCGATACGTGTCGACGGCCGCGTCGTACGACCGCGAAGCCAGCTGTCTATCCGCCGTCGAGACCAGGTCCCGCACCCGGCCTTCCAGCACTGAACCCGCCGTTTCCATAGCCGCCTACCCGAACCACGAGCATAACAGCATGAGCACCAGGCGGAAGGGCTACTCCTGGCGCAGGGCCACCGCCGGGTCGATGCGCAGCGATTGGCGGGCCGGCAAGTAGCAGGCCGCCAGGGCCAGGGCGGCGAGCAGCAGCGGGGCGCCCACCAGCAGCGCCGGATCGGAGGCACTCGTACCCGCGGTGCTGGCGATGGTGGAAAGCACGGCGGACAGCGCCTGTATCCCGGCGTGCGCGGCGGCCAGGCCGATGGCTGTGCCCAGCAGGATCAACACGGCGCCCTCCTTCATGACCAGGCCCAGCACGTCAGCCCGGCCCGCGCCGAGCGCGACGCGAATCCCGATCTCGCGGCGCCGCCGCGTCACCGAGTACGCGGTTACACCGGCCAGACCGATGGAGGCCAGAATCAGCCCGCAGATGCCGATCGCGCCGTAAGTCCAAAGAGCCACCTTGACGGGGAACAGTAAGCGGTCGATCTGTTCCGGCATGCCGCGGGCATTAAACGGCGTGAGCCGGTCGTCCAGAGCGGCGATTTCGCGCCGCATCTCGCCGATGGCATCCACGCCGGGCGCCGCCCGCACGATGAGGGTCATGCCTTGCAGGGAGGGCCGCGCGTAATCCGCTGGGCCGAGCGGCAGGGAAAATACTCCCGGCGCGTTGGCCGGCACCATGTCGAGGCCATCGCGGACATTCTTCACCACGCCCACCACCTCGTACACCTGCGGCTTCCCCAGGATGCGTGGGGGGCCGGCGGAGGCGCCAGTCACCTGGAACGAGGGAATATCGCCGGCGCCGATCTCCATGCGGCGGCCGAGCGGGTCCTCCCCCTTCCAGCAGTCGCGCGCCAGTTTCTCGCTGACGACGACCGCCGTCGAGCCGATCCCCTCGTCCTCTTGGCGGAAACCGCGGCCGCGCAGGACGGGAATGCCGAGGGTATCGAAGAAACCCCTGCTTACGACGTATTTGCGGCCCCGGTGGAACACCTTAGCGTCTCCCTGGCCCAAAACGTGGCACTGCGCGCCTGTTTTGCCGATCATGGCCATGGGCACGGAGTCGGCCAGGCTCGCGGCGGCAATGGAAGGCCGGGCCTGCACGCGCTCCAGCAGCTTTCGGAAAAACGTCTCGGCCCGTTCCGCGGAATATCCGTCGCGCACCGGGTCGATCGAAATCATGGAGAGGCGGCGCGGGTCGAATCCCAGGTCGCTGCCCGTCATTCTCTGATGGCCGATCACCAGAAAGCCGGTGAGGAGCTTGCGGTTGAAGTAGTCCTGGATGTGCGGCGGGGTCCGGCGCTATTTGCTGTCCCTCCGTCTTCGGAAAGCGGCAACTGCGGTCCCAGCCAGTCCAATGGTCATCAGCGCGAACGATGCCGGCTCGGGAATGGTGGGTGAAGGCGGCGCCGCGGCAAATCCCTCGCTGAATTCCAGCGAAAAATAGTCCGAGTAGAGGAGATTGTTCCCGTTCCACACGAAGGTTGCGAGCGGGTCAACCTGGATCCGCGGATCCATCACTGCCGTCATCTGGCCCGTATCCCTATTGTTGGAATAGAACCCGCCTCCGGCATACATCGTGATACTACGAACCTGGTTGGGGGGAGTGTATCGGTAGTATGTCTCCGCATGGACCTGATCGCCCGGCCCACTGGACGAGAGCAAGAAGAATGGACTTTGCTCGTCATAGTACTTCGCCCAAACATTGGCATGAACGGTTGCCAAGCCGGACAGTGAAATGCTCAGCTTCCCACTCGTGGCCAGCGTAATTGGTACCGTCAGTACCACAACGCTAGGATCCTTCGGGACGACCTCAAAATAGTATGTCAATATGGCATAGCTTATGGCGTCAAGGCTATACCAATCTGAAACCCCAAGCTGCGCCGTAATCGTGGGATTGCTTCCGTCCAAGACCTCCAGGCTGCCGAGCATCGACATGGTCCAACCCTCAGTACCCGGGTATAGAGGCGGTTGGTACCACGTCTGGCTGTAGGACGCAGCCTGGTCAACCGTAGTCAAGATTTGACGGTACGCAGGGTTCCCGCTTACCAACCCAACGGCCCCACCTACGCTCGCTACAGGGATGGTGTCTGCTTTCGCCGAACCGCATAACACCGCAACGAGAAGAACCACCGCCGAAAAAGCAGCACGATACATAACGGAATCTCCTTTCTGACTTTGATCCAGATACCGATTGGCCCAGAGGCTTTGCTCTTTACCCGGAGCGGCCTCGCAGCCGGCGCCCTGCGAAAATGGCGAGAGCCATGGTGGCGAGCAGGGCCGTCGCCGGTTCGGGCACGGCCGCGGGGCCGAGTGCCACTGCCCCCGGCGCGGGTTCCACCAGCAACCGGACCTCCGCTCCGGAAGCGGGCCACTGTGCCGCCAACGCGGGATTGTAGACGTCGATAGAGGCGATGAAGCCGACCCACGTAGTGGTCGATTCATTCGTTGGGGTGGTCGATACCACGGTAGCTGGAGGAGATCCCATGAAGCTCAGGTAGCGGGGCTGATAGGCAACACCAGACGTCTCATTGATGATTGCCCCAACGTTCAACCACCCCGGGAAGTCCGCGCCGGATACACCATCGACCGATAGAAGAGTGAATTGCAGCGCAAAACTGTCGTAGCCCGAGATGTCGAGTCCGGTGAGCGCACCGGATCCGATGCCCTCCACGGAGTTGAGAGACATAGACGCGCCGCTGAGTGTTTGGTTGCTGGTGAAGGAAAAGCGGAACTCCACTCCGTCACCGGAAAGGGTCCGGCTCTGGATGCCGACAGGCCAACCCAGGTAGTCCAGGGCCATCAATCCCTGCGGCAATAACGTGAACGCCGTGGCATGAGCCGCCGGGCAAGACCATATCCCCACAGCCAGGAGCAGCGTCCCGGATGCGTGGAAGAAGCGAGCGTGAGAATTAGACATTTTGACTCCTCTCGAAATCTCGTGAAGTGGCGCGAGGCGTTCCGCGCGAACGTGAGCCAGAACGGCGCCAGAGCGCTCCCAGGCCGAGCAGGCCGCTGCCGATCACCAGCAGCGTGCAGGGTTCGGGTACACCGCCGGCAACCGATCCCATTTGCAGGACCGCGTCCGGATGGGCGCTAAGCCAGGCAGGGTCAATGTTGATGGATGGATCGACAAAGGCGGACGCACTCGCCGAGCAACTGGAGCCGTTCTCGTAATCGGCTCCGGCGCCGCATTGCACCTCCGTCAGTACGCTCATCCCCATGTAAAACGCTGCGTTAGTGGTATACATCTGATTCAGCGTGTGGGACCCCGGAGAGATATTGCTGTTTCCGTCCCCGAAGCTGTTACTCCAACTCCAGAACGTGGGCTGGGACGGTGAGCCCAAATAGTAGAACGCTTGCGTCCTCCAATACACGCTGGCCAGTGCTTCGTCGGATACCGATCCGCTGCCGGTCGTGCCGAGAGCGAAGGTAATGGAGATGGGCACGTCAACGGGGGTAGGAGAAGGATCGTAGACGCGAAAATAGAACGAATAGAGTGCCGTCCCATATGCTCTAATTTCATCCGAGCCGCCCTCGGGGAGAGGGCTTGCGCTAGCGGAACCCATCGCGCTGGCACTTACACTGGGGAGAGTACCACCCTCAGTGATAGCGAACCCGTAAGCGGAACCGGCGCTGCCGGACCACTGCAGAGGCTCGGTCTGGGATTGGCCCGATCCGTACACCGAGCCGAAGTAAAGCGAGTACGCAAATCCACTGATCGAGCTGTTCGTCGGGTAACGTGCTTGCCATTCCGGTGGAAGACTAATAATCGTGGCCGCTGAGGCTGGGTTGACTGCCATCCAAAGCCCGGCTGCCAATACGCCGCCCAGGACTGTCCGCATCAAGAAATCCTCCTATCCCTCAGAGACTGTGGCGCCGGTTCCGGAAAGAATCAAACGTAAAGAGGGGAATTTGCCAGCTTGTCGCCTAATGTCGTGCCCCTGTGAGGCGCGGCGTGGCAAATCACGACACCGGCCGGGCTTCCGCTTGTAAAGTTCTGCCCAAGGGGTTTAGAACAAACCGACTCCTTGACGACGTTTTGACTCTCAGCTCGGGTTATGGCGATGGGGACGCGAAAGAAGAGAGAGAGGCAGGAGCCGCTTTGGTGGGGGGAGCTTCCGACAGCACCGGGCCATCCCTTCTACATCTTCATCATCAAAATCCCGACCGACGATCGGATTCTGGCGGTGTCCATAGAGGACCGTCGTATTCGTACGCTCGGTAGCATCGCTTGTCTGATCGATCCCTAACGAGAGGGAGCGGACGCCGGGAGGCCAGCATCGGGCAGGCTCCCGCAAGGACGATACAGCTCGCAGGACCGGAAGATGGCCGGCGGACGTATACGGAACGCGGATTCTGGTAGTGCAAACGCAGGAGGAGCAGGAAATCGCGCTCGAGTGTTATCGCAATGCTGGAAGGCGCCGCGGGAAGAGCGGGCGCCGCCTGAGGCGCCCGGCGCTGCCGGCTACGAGAAGACCCGCGCGCCGCGGCAATGATCTGTGGCCGCGGGTTCAATCGGGGCCGCAGCCCAACACTACCTGAAACACGCTGGTTCCGGTGCGCGGCCGGGGCCTGGTAAAAGCCCCACGGAAGCCTCATGGCCTGCCTGGAACGGAGTGCCTCTACGAAGCGGCGCGCTTTCCGGCGCAGCCGAGGCTAAGCAGTGCGCAGCCGGCCATCAGCAACCACATGCTGGCCGGCTCGGGAGTCTCGGATGTCCCGTTGTAGTTGTATCCGGAAGCTGCCGTCACGGTCGCTCCGGGAACTGGATTCCCGTTGGAATCCAGGACCGTGATCTTGGTGATCTGCAAAGTGTCCTGGTAGTTCGAAGCGGCAGAGCAGCCTGCGGTGTCGCCGCCGCTAGCGCTGGTGGCGCACACCACGCTGGCCGACAAATCCATGTAGAACCAGACCGGCGTGTAGGAATACAGTCCGGTTGCGGGATTGTATCCTGAGGGTTCAAATGGCACCCGGATGTCCACCGGGATGCCGTTCCGGAGGTCGGTGTCAGACGGGCTGAGGGATGTGTGAGGGTTCCCCTGGGCATCGACCCAGATGTTCGCGGCAAAAGCCCCCAGTTGTCCGAAGCGTCCTCCATAAGTCAAGCCTACGGCTGCGTAGGGTTGGCCGTTAACCTGCGCGACGGCCAGTTGGCCCCAAACGGTTGCTTCCACCTGCAAGTAACCGGAATAGTTGGTCGACGCCGGAACCGCGATAGTGTCCCAGAATCTTGCTTCCCCTGAAGCCTCGCCGTTGACAGACCCGCGATCAGCCTCTCCGCTCATCGTAGCGGTCGCACCCAGGGAAGCAATCTGTGCCCTGCCGGCGCCCCCGCCGCCGGCCATCGCGAAGGCCTCGTCCGCTAGCGAATAGGTCGCTGTGGGACCATTCTGGATGCAGGCGGTAGGGGCCTCGGGATTACACCAGATTTCGAGAGACTTGCTCAGGGCAATCTCCAGGTGGGCTGAGTCCGGCGTGAGGCTGCCCGCAAAGTTGTCTAGCGTCGTCACGCCCGAGAGTTGGGTTCGGGCTAAGGCATAAGTCCAGCTATAGTACCCGAATGGGCTTTGCATCTGGCTTTGCGCCTGGGTCAGGAAATTACTCATATCGATGATGGCGTCCGCGCTGGCGGCCGGAGGGCCGACAAGAAGAACCATTCCCGCCAGCAGGGCCGCAGTCAGCCGAATCCCTTGCAGCGCAGATACGCGCATCGGTTCAGACGCTCGAATATGCATACAACGCTCCCTTCAAGCCGCGAGGTGAGGGAACAGCGTCCCGTGTCTGTCTTCCTTCCTCGGTCTGTCCATCCGTTCCTCGCCCGCGTGAAGCATGACAACCCGCTGCCGGACGAAGTCGCCGTTCGATCTTTCCTTCGACCCTATTACGCTCCTGTTCCCCCAGCCGGGCCAAACGCCATGAAGCGCACCTGGCCGAAATGTCGTTAAATTGCGCGCTCCGGGTCCCGGGCTAACGCAAATAACTAAATGTCGTGCCCCTGTGAGGCGGCGCGGCGTGGCAAATCACGACACCTGCCGGACCTGCCGGCTTGCGCTTGTAACGTCCCGCCCAAGGGGTATAGAATAAATCGACTCCTTTATCCTGATAATTACCGTATGGGCACGCATCCACAGCCCGGGCCGATTCCGGCGGAACACCGCCGTCCGGCACGGCTGGAGTCGTGGAAAGAGATTGCCGCATACCTGAACCGCACGGTCAGGACGGTTCAGCGTTGGGAACAGGATGAGGGGTTACCCATTCGCCGCCACAGCCATGAGCAGCGGGATTCGGTGCACGCGGCGACCGCGGAGATCGACACGTGGCTGAGCCGGCGTACACCGGAATCCAAGGTTCGGGCACGCCCGGCCATAGGGCCGGCCCCCCATGGTACCCGGCGATGGGTGTTGGCGTTCTCCCTCACTGCCGCGGTTCTAGGCCTGGGTGGAGCGGGCTGGCGCCAGTGGGCTGGCAGCCATCCGGCGCTCACGTTTGCCGCCCGCGATTGGATCGTGCTGGCCGATTTCGAGAACCAGACGAGCGAGGCCATTTTCGATAGGGGGCTGGGAGTAGCATTCGCGGTGAGCTTGGAACAATCGCGCCACGCCAACCTGATGTCCAAGAGCCGTGTGGCGGAAGTGCTGCGACGCATGGGCAAGCCGGCAGACACCAGGATCGACGAGGGCGTGGGACGGGAGATCTGCGCGCGGGAGGGGGCGAAAGGCCTGATCGTGCCGGGAATTTCCAGGGTCGGCCGGCTTTATGCAATCTCCGCAAGGCTGATTGACGTGCGAACCGGCGAAGCTGTTGCGGGATACCTGGAGCGCGCTCGCAACCAGGACGAGATCCTGGATGCGATTGGAGGCCTGGCGGCGAAAGTCCGGCGCGGCCTCGGCGAGCCGCTGCTTTCCGTGCGGCGCAACGACAGACCATTGCCGCGGGTGACCACGCGATCATTGGAAGCCCTGCGGGCCTATGCCGAGGGTGCAGCCGTATGGGACCACGGCGATTATGGCCGCGGTTTGGAGCTGTACCGCTCGGCGGTGCAGCAGGATCCGAATTTTGCCATGGCGCATGCCGCTCTCGGAACTGCGCTGCTGAGCCATGTCTACTACCTGACCGCAGAGGGCAAGATGCATTTCGAGCGCGCCCGCCAGCTCAGCGAGAGAGTGACGGAAAGGGAGCGGTTGGCAATCGAAGCCCGCTATCAGGCGGCCCTGCTGCACGTGGGCGCAGCGTGTGAGGCCTACCAGGCATACCTGGCCTCGTATCCCGACGACTGGGAGGCGCGCAGCGGCTATGGGGCGTTTCTGATGCGCAATGGACGGGCCGGCGAGGCCGTGGGGCAGTACCTGGAAGTAATCCGCGTGGTCCCGGGAAATTCCGCGGCGCTCATCAATCTCGCGACTGCATATAAGAACGTGAGCCGGTCGGCGGATGCCATTCCGTATTACCAGAAAGCCTTTGCCCTGGAGCGCAAATGGCTGACGATCGGGAACATCAATCACGAATACGGATTCGCGCTGGCTATGACGGGGAATCCGCCTGGGGCTCGTGAAGTATTCGCGCAGGCGGTTGCGGCCACGGCAACCAAGCCGGGAGGCCTGCGCTCGTTGGGGCTGCTGGCGATGCTGGAAGGCAAGTATAGAGACGCCGCGAAGTTCCTCAAGAGTGCCATCGCGGAGAGTTCGGTGGCGGGGGACTCTGTGGTCGTGGCGCGGAACCGGCTATTCCTGTCCATTCTCCTGGCGGGGAAGGGTGACCGCGCGGCCGCGATCGCCGAACTCGACCGGGCGGCGGCGGATCTGGGGCGGAAGCCCCAAATGGCGGTGTGGCTGCAGACGCGAACCGCGGCGATGTATGCCCGGCTGGGCGAAGTGGACAAGGCCCAGCGCCTGCTGGCACGTGTGGCTGACAGGACCGATCGCCAGGCCGCCGCGGAAGCCGCCGAATTGCATCTGCTGGAAGGCGAAATCGCCCTCGCCCAGGGCGAATACAGCCGTGCCATCCCCGTTCTGGAAACAGCCTATCGCGAAATACAGTGGACGCTGATGCTGGCGGCTCTTTGCCGGGCCTACGATCGCGCGGGAAAGATCGATCAGGCCATCAGCAGTTACCAGGAGCTGATTGCGAAACGCGAGGTGGCTGCCGGATGGGAGCCGCAACAGGATGCTCTGGAGGCCTGTGCCCGCCTGGCGGAGATCTATCTGGATCGTGGCGACAAGTCCAAGGCGGCACAGGCGATGGAGCCGCTGGCGAAGCTCTGGACGGGAGCCGATGCCGATCTTCCGCTGGTTTCCCGCGTCGCGCGGTTGCGGGCGACTCCGCACTAGATGTCAGCTCGCCCAGGCCTGAGCCGCCGGCGATGGCAGCCGCTCGCTACTCCACCGGATTCGCTTTCATCCGGTAGAAATCCTGCATGACATAGAACGCCTTCTTCTTTTCCCCGCGCACGGAGATGAGACCCTTGCGGTTGAAGTAGTCCTGGATGTGCGGCAGGGTCCGGCGCGGGCTGCGAAAGGTGGTGGAACGGGATTTGGCCACAGGACTCACGAACTCCCCTTTGCTGACGTGGAGGGGACATTCCGTGGGTATTCCAGCGCCAGGAAACAAGATGTTATTCTCAGAGGTGAAAGCCGGGCCGAAATGGGTTCGTTATGTCGTTGCCCCCGGTAGGCGAGGAGCTGGAGCGCGTCCTGAATGAAAAAGGTTTCGATCATCAATTTCAAAGGTGGCGTAGGCAAGACCACGCTATCATTCCACTTGGCCACGCATCTTGCAGGCCAGGAGAAGAACGTCCTGCTCATCGACGTTGATCATCAGTCGAGCCTATCCATCGTAATTCTGGGAGCGCCGCTATGGGAGAAGTGTGTCACAGAACAAAGAACAGTAAATCGAATCTTCCAGTCTTTCTGTAATCGGAAGGTTCCGATGCCAGGGCAAGAAATTATCATCAAGAACGCGATCGGTGAGAGGGGCCAATACACTAATTCCAAGGTTCTTTATTCAACTCTGGATTTCGTGAGTGCACAGTTCGAACTCGACGATACTGAAATTGACCTCGCTTCGACGACCTACGGAAATGCAAACCTGTCTGATTGGGAAAAGAGAACTCTGTTGGCGCACTGGCTTGACCACATCGGAGCTCAAGATCACTATGACTACGTGCTTTTCGATTGTCCGCCGGCAACGAAGATTGTGAGCCAGAATGCCCTTGCTGCAAGTGATTCATACATAATTCCTGTCATTCCGGACGAGCTTTCAAGCCGGGGCGTGACTCATTTCCGCAACCTTGTTCACAGCAAAATTGATTCCAAATTGGCATATCTAAGATCTAGTGCGCAAGTGCCGCCCAAGGATGTTCCGATGAATTTTGTTGCGGACACTTCCCTCGCTGGTATAGTGTCCTTCCTAGTCAAACACGCGGGAAATGCCCGCTCGGGTTTTACAAACATTCATACGGAGCAGATTGCAGCGCTGCGACGTACGTGGGGCAACGACATGATCGAGACAATCGGGATGAACTACATTGCAATCCCGGAAGCCTTAAACGCGGGCTTGCCCATTTGGAAGCATGGTTCCAACTACAAGGCCAGGAGGATGATGAGGTTGATTTGCGAAGAGCTAAAGACTCGGATCGACCAATGACTATGACGGACGGGACGCCAGATAGGGAAGAGGATGGTGGAGCCCTGCTCAAGGTGCTCACTGCACATCTCAACGCGCTTGTGTCCGCCAGGAGTGATGAAGCCGTTATCAGACAATATTCAGCGCTTTTGCGTTTTCTGAAATCACGGCCCGCTGACTTTCTGGAACATTTCGCACACGTAAAGCACCGCACTGATCAACCTCCAATATCAACGGGCATGAGTGATGAGGATATTCAGAAGGCTTCGCTCGACGACCTTGAGAAACTGGTAAATGATGAAGCAACCCCCCGGAGGGACATGGAGCGCATTGCGATTCAACGATTCAGTGTGCCAAGTGGTTCAATGCGCAGGTTCTCTAACAGAGAATCGCTGGTTGAAAAACTTCGGTCATTGATTGACAACGAACGTGCACATGAAACCATACGCGCGGTTGCGCGTCGAGAAGCCAAACCGACTCAGGACGAATAGAAACGATCGCCTCTGCCCGCGCACTGTTGTTTACCGCATTTGGCGGATAGGCTCTGCCGCGCGCTCGCAAGAGTAGGTGTGCGGCGCGCTGGGGGCGGTGGGCCTTACTCCACAGGATTCGCTTTCATCCGGTAGAAATCCTGCATGACATAGAACGCCTTCTTCTTATCCCCGCGCACGGAGATGAGACCCTTGCGGTTGAAGTAGTCCTGGATGTGCGGCAGGGTCCGGCGCGGGCTGCGAAAGTCCATCAGGATCCAGGGGGACATCCCTCGCAGAAACGAAATGCGGTCCAGCATCTGGAGTTGATGCCGGAACACGCTTTCCTGGTACTCTTCGCTCCACCTGGTGAGCGCATCCCCATGCAGGCCGAATAGCGCGTCAGCACCGAATTCGCTCATGACCAGCGGCTTCTGGTAGATGCTCTGCCAACTGGACCGGTCGGCCTTTTCGGGCAGCCCGTCATACCATCCGAGGTACTCGTTGCAGCCGAGCACATCCAAGTCCGCCCCCAGCGGGTCGTCGATCAGGATGACGTTTTCCTGGGTCGGGCCGCCGTCGCCATGGTGCAGCAGGGCAGCCGTCAGCAGGCGCGTGGGATCCTCGATTCGCGCCTGCTGAACCAACTTCCTCAGGAAGGTGGTGCGTGCCTCGTTGACCGGCGTTTCATTGGCTACCGACCAGAGAATAATGGATGCGCGGTTGCGGTCGCGGGTCATGCTCTCGAGGAGTTGGCGGCTGGCATTGGCGAACGTCCCAGGGTTGTCCCACTCGATCGTCCAATAGACCGGCGTCTCCTCCCACACCAGCAAACCGAGGCGATCCGCTTCCCGGAGCATGAATTCGTTGTGCGGGTAGTGCGCCAGCCGGACAAAATTGCAGCCCATCTCCTTGGCCCAGCCGAGCAGCGTGCGCGCATCCTCCTGGCTGTAGGCCCGGCCCGCGCGGTAGGGCGCCTCCTCGTGAATGGAAACGCCGCGCAGGAACACCGGCCGGCCGTTCAGCAGAATGTCCGTGCCCCTGGTCTCGATGGTGCGAAAACCGATCGAGTCCGCAACCGAGTCGGTCTCCGCCGTCACCTTCACCTGGTAGAGCCTGGGGTTTTCGGGTGACCAGAGATCCAGTTTCGCGGGAATGCTCACCTCCCCGTAGCCGTTGGCATCGGTGGTGAGGGAACCGGAGATGCCGGCCTCGGGGATGGTCACCGTCACCCGCTGCCGCCTCTTTGGGCCGTTGAGTCTGACCCATCCGGCGATGGTGTTGGCCGCGCCCTTCTTCAATTGAATGAAGTAATCCTCGACGAACGTCGCCGGCACCTCCACCAGCGATACGCCCCTCGTCAGTCCGCCGTAGTTCCACCAGTCGGTATTGACCGTGGGGACGCCGTCGCGGTGGCGTTTGTTGTCCACCTTGACCACCACGAAATTGTCCTTCTCGCGGACTTTGCCGGTAACTTCGAAAGCGAACGGAGTGAATCCGCCGGTGTGGCTTCCCAGTTCTTCCCCGTTGCAGTAAACGATGGCCTGGTAATTGGCCGCGCCGAAATACAGGAACAGGCGCGTGCCGGGCTCCGCGCGATAGTCGAAGGAGCGCTTGTACCAGACCGTTCCTTCGTAAAAGAAGAGAGTGTCGCGCTGCGAGTTCCAGTCGCCGGGAACATCCAATGGTTCCGAAGCGTCGAAATCATACTCGATGCGCTCGCTCTTGTTTTTCGGCTTGGCGTTCTGAAAGTACCCGTCCTTATCGGGCTGGAGCCGGAAGTCGTAATATCCCGTCTCGTAGGGATCTACGATGGCCTGCCACTTACCGTTCAGGTTGACCGACTGCCGCGATCCTACGTTCGCGATCACGGCCGCCGGCAGGTCCCGCGCCGGTTGCGCAGCCGGCATCGCTGCTGCGGATAACATCAGCAACAGCACTCCATGCAGACGGGTTCTCATGGCTTGACTCCTGTGACGATTTCCAAAGCTCAGGCTGAGCCCCACGCCGGGTGAGGCCCTGCCCGGACGGTAAACGGACCCGCTCTTCGCCTGGTTGATCTTAGAAGCTCAACCTCGCACCCAACTGGAAGGCGCGCCCGCCGCCTGTCCCATTCACTCCGCTGCCGCTGCCGAGGGTCCCGGTGACATAGCCGAAGCTGGCGTTGCCGAGGGTGTTGCCAGGGTTGTTGAATTGCGGCGTGTTGGTCAGGCTGAAGGCCTCACAGCGCAGCTCCAGCTTCCACCGCTCCTTCACCTGGATGGTTTTGAACAACGAGGCGTTGAGGCCGAACAGACCGGGCCCCGTCAGGCTGTCCCGGCCCACGCTCCCGAATACCCCCGCCGCCGGCGCCGCGAAGCTCGTCGTGCTAAACCACGGATTGCCGTTGTTGATCCCGTGCAGGATCTGGACCGGAGCAATCTGGTCCGCGGTCTGTGTGTTGCCGGGTGCGTTCAGGCCGCTCGAGCTGTAGCGCACGTCGAACGGCGTCCCGGTCATTAAACTGAGCGTGCCGTTGATCTGCCAGCCGCCCAGGATCATCGCTGCCGGTCCGGCATTCAACCAGTGTTTGCCTTTGCCCAGCGGCAGGTCGTAAACGTAGCTCTGCACGAAGGTTTGGGTACGGTCGAAACTGGTGCGCGCATAGTTGCGTTGCGTATTGATATAGAACAGCAGCCCGCCATCGTCGCCGTCCTGGTAGCCCATGCCTTTGGCAAACGTATAGGACGTGGTAATCAGCAGACCGGTGGAGAGCCGGCGATTGAACTTCGCCTGCAATGCGTTGTACATGGAGGAGAAGCCTTGCCAATACTGCACCGTATTGGCGGTTCGCGGATACTCCGGCTGGCCTTTGGTGCCCAGGCCGATCACGGTAGCCGCGTTGATGTTGGGGGCCGCCGCCGTGCGCACGCCGTGGTTCCCCACGTAAGAGGCATCCAGGGTGAAGTGGGCCGGCAGGGCCTGCTGCACCGAGAGATTCCAGGATTCCACGTAGGGGTTCTTGTAATCGGTGGGAATCCATTCATACGCCGAGCTGGCACTGGGATTGGAGATCACCCCGTTGGCCGGAATGACGATCGGAACCGGCGCCGGCAGACCCGCCTGGAACGTGGCGGCCTGGCCGTTGGGAAGCACTGCCGGTCCGAAGCCGAGACCGGCCGGCGAGAACTGGTTGTTGGCCTTGATCGGAAAATTGTCGAACGCGTACTTGTTATCCGGGAATGGTGTGTAGCTGATGCCAAACCCCGCGCGCAGCACCGTCTTGTCACCCAAACGGTAGGCCAACCCCAGGCGCGGCGCGAAGTAACTGTAGCGCGTCTTCATGCCCAGGTTGTTGGGGTTATTGCCCACCCCCGCAATCACCAGGGTGTTGTTGAAGGGATTGTAATTGGAGAAGCCGCCCGCGAAGCGCGGCGTGGCCGGCGGGTAGAATTCCCAACGCAGGCCCAGGTCCAGGGTCAGTTTGGGCGTCACTACCCACTTGTCCTGGCCGAAGGCGAAGAACTCCCAGGCGCGATAGGTTGGAAAGTAAGTTGCGAGGTCGCGCCCCACCAGGCTCGGCTGGTCCAGCAGAAAGCTGGCGAAGCTGTTGCCAAAGCCGGTCTTGGCGCCCGGTGTGGAAGTCTGCGCGACATCGAACTCGAACCGCCCGCGGGGGCTGAAATTCTGCGTTTGCAGGAGGTCGTCGCGCAGCCGCCGCAGGTCCACGCCCCATTTGATGGTGTGGTTGGCCACCGTCTTGGTCCAGGTGTTGACCATGTTGAAGATGGCTTCGGCACGTTTCCACGGCAGGCTGGGCGAATAGCCCACCAGCGGATTGGTCACGCCGCCGTTGATGTTGATCCACGACATGCCGCTACTCCAGGCATCCACATTGGCCCCCACAATGCCGATGTTGTTGGCCGCGGCCGTGCCGTAGTCCGAGTTCAGGGCCTCGTTGTGGTAGTGGGCCACGCCCACCCGGAACTCCGCCACCAGGGTGTTGGATACCACCCGGTCGTAGTTAATGCCGGAGCTGTAGGTCTTCTGCGTGCCTTTCCCCATAAAGGCCGTGCTCGGTCCCGGACCGCCCGCCAGCCCGAACAGGGGCGCCTGGAAGACCACCGGCCGTGAGAAGCTGAACCGGCCGCTGAGGCGGTCCTTATCGGTGAGGTTATAGTCGATCTTCGCGTCGAACGAGTCGGTATCCTTGGTGAACGGCAGCGTCGCGTAGTAGTTGTTGCTCGGGTTGTTGAGGACGAACGACTGATTCGGCCCCGGCACCAGCCCCAGGATTTTCGCCGAAACCGGATTGATCCGATCCGGGGTAATCTGGTTGTTCGCAAAGGGCGTGCGCCCCGTGCCGCTGCCATCCTGGGCGCCCGTCTTGGGGTCGTAGATGACGGTGGGCGAGGCGCTCAGGTCGCCTCCCCGAAACTGCATGGAAGGAACCGTGACCAGGTTGGTATTCGCCTCGTGGTCCATGACCTTCAGATAATCCCCGAAGAAGAACAGTTTGTTCTTCTTGATGGGCCCGCCGACGTTGCCGCCGAAGTAGTTGTAATGCACCGCCCCCACCGTGGGATTGAAGAAGCTGCGGGCATCCAGCTTAGTGTTTTGCAGGAACTCGTAGGCCGCTCCGTGCAGGCTGTTGGTGCCCGATTTCAGTTGCACGTTCACATTGGCCCCGCTGGCCCGGCCCAGCTCGGCTTCGAAATTGCTGGTGGATACGTCGACGGTCTGGATCGCCTCGATGGGCGGCACCAGGATCTGCAGCAGGCCGGTGCGCTCGTTGTCGTCAATGCCCTCGATCTGGTAGCTGTTGCCCATCCGCATCTGGCCGTTCACCTCGGTTTGCAGGGAGCTGGAGGCGTTGAAGAACTGGGAGTGCTGGAAACTCGCCATGGTGGTTCCCGGCACCATGTTCAGCAGGGTTTGGAAATTCCGGTTGGTGCCCAACGGCATGTTCATCACCTGGGCCATCTCAATCTTCATGCCCGTATCGGCGCGGTCGGTCTGCAGCAGCGGCGGCGCTCCGGTGACTTCGATGGTCTCGGTCGGACTGCCGGGCTGCAACTGAATGTCCACGCGCGTGGTGCTGTTGACGATCACGTCAATATCCTTGCGCGTCTCCTTCTTAAAGCCGGGAGTCTCCACCGCCACGATGTATTGGCCGGGGGCCAGATTGGGGAAGGTGTAATTCCCGCTTTCATTGCTCTGACCGGATCGGTTGATTCCGGTATTGACTTCGGTGATGACCACCTTGGCGTTGGGGATCACGGCGCCACTGCTGTCGGTCACCGTACCGAGCAGCGTGGCATTAACGGTTTGCCCAAGACAACTGAGGGCGAAGCACAATAGGAGCAATCCTAGGGTGCATGCAAAACGTAGACGCTTCATGCGGCTAACCTCCATCCGTCCTGATTCGGAGCGTTCTCATTGTGCGCTTCGCCAAGCCTTAAAGCCACCCTTAACGGGTTCCCTAACATATCGCTACGTTTTTGATAATAAGATTCTTTTATGCTGCTTGCGGATTAACGGTTAAGCTGGTAGCATTATCCCCAGAGGCGAGACCACTACGGGCGCAGGGGAGGTAGCAGGGCTCAGGCCGGGTACCCGGCCAGGCCCGGCGGACGAAACGCCGGTTTCGGTAAAGACCCGCAAGCTCATTTCCGAGGAACTGGAGCGGGTCCTGCATAGCCACGAGTTTGCCGCCAGCGAGCGCAGTTGCACGCTCTTGCGGTACCTGGTGGAACATGCCCTCGACGGCGGTGAGCCGCCACTCAAAGAGCGCACCATCGGGGTGGATGTGTTTGGCCGGGATGCGGCCTACGATACCGGCAAGGATGCGATTGTCCGTGTCTCGGCCGCGAGCGTCCGCAAACGTCTCCTGACCTACTACGCCAACGCGGACCTGGCCCGCGAGCCGGGGAGCGTCCAGATCTGCCTGCCGGCGGGCAGCTACATGCTCGAGTTCCACGCCTTGCCGCCCGACAGTCACTTATCGCTGCCGGCTTCGGCGCGGCCACCGTGGTGGCGGTTGCCTGCTCTCGCCTGGGCAGCGATCGGCGCCCTTGCCGCGGCTTGCGGCGTGCTGGTGTGGTACAACCAGCAACTGGTCGGCCGGGTTCCGCCGGCGCCCGGTATGGAGTTGCTGCCGTGGTCGCAATTTGGATCGCAAAAGGTGGTGCGCGTAGGGATCACCGACGTCAACTATACGATCTATTCCAACGTCGTCGCCAAACGGGTGCTGACCCTCGATGAATTCCTGGGCGAACAGTGGACCGGGAACTTCGGCGCGGAACTGGCGTCGGTTTCACCGCGCTCGGGAAACCAGTACACCAGCGTGGTGAGCGCGGTAGCCGCAGCGCGCGTAAGCGCCATGTTGGAGACCACCGGCCGCACCGCGCTCCTGGTACCGGCGCGAAAAATGCAGATGGAACAGTTCAAAGGCGAGCAGCCCGTGATCCTGATCGGCAGTGCCGTGGCGAACCCGTGGGTCGAGATGTTTCGTGAGACTCTGACCTTCGCCATCGAGATCGAACCAGCTACCAGGGTTCACATGGCGAACCACGCACCCCTTCCGGGTGAACCGGCGCGGTGGCAGCCGTCCCCCATCACCGCCTCGCCAGGTATCGCTTATGCCATGCTCTCGCTGCTCCCTAATCTCACGGGTAAGGGCTGGGTGCTGCTGGTGGCCGGAACCAGCGCGGAGGGCACGAGCGCGGCCTCCGAACTGCTGACCGACCCCGCGCGCCTGCGCAAGGAACTGCTCGCGCGCGGCATCAATCCGGCGGGCCGCGTGCAGAGGTTTGAATTGCTGCTGCGCGTACTGTCCCAAGGGATGGACTCGCGTCATTACCAGGTCATCGCCTCGCGCGTGGTAGGAGGCTGATCCGTTCGGCCGGAAGCCTGGCCGTCAGTACTTCGGGACGCTCGGGTCTACCTTGTCGCTCCAGGCCAGGATGCCGCCCTTCATGTTGCGCACGCGCTCGAAGCCGGCCTGCCGCAGGATGCCGCAGGCTTTGGCGCTGCGCATGCCGCTCTTGCAGTGCACTACGATGTCGGCTTCGCGATCCAGCTCGCCCAGGCGTTTGGGGACTTCGCCCAGCGGGATCAGTTTTGCGCCGGGGATGTTGCAGATCTTGTATTCGTGCGGCTCGCGGACATCGATCAGCACGAACTTGTCGCCGCGGTCCATCATCGCCTTTACGTCCTGCACTTCGACTTCGCCTTCGCTCACCTTGCTCTCCTGGGCGGGCGCCGCCGGCTGCTGTGGCACGCCGCAGAATTGATGATAATCGATCAGCCTGGTGATCGTGGGGTGCTCGCCGCACACCGGACATTCCGGATTCTTGCGCAGCTTCAGCTCGCGGAAGCGCATGGCCAGCGCGTCGTACAGCAGCAGCCGCCCCACCAGCGGCTCGCCGATTCCCAGAATCAGCTTGACGGTTTCCGTGGCTTGGATCAGCCCGATGGTGCCCGGCAGGATGCCCAGCACGCCGCCTTCGGCGCAGCTCGGCACTAGGCCCGGCGGCGGCGGTTCGGGGTACAGGCAGCGGTAGCACGGCCCGCCTTCATAGGCGAACACCGTGGCTTGGCCCTCGAAGCGGAAAATCGACCCGTACACGTTGGGCTTGCCCAGCAGCACGCAGGCGTCGTTCACCAGGTAGCGCGTGGGAAAGTTGTCGGTGCCGTCCACCACAATGTCGTAGTCCTTGAGGACGTCGAGCGCGTTTTCGCTCGAGAGCGCGATTTCGTGCTTGACCACCGTAACGTTGGGATTGATGGCCTGCATCTTGTCGGCGGCGGAGTCGAGCTTCTTCCGGCCGACATCCTGCGTGGTGTGGATCACCTGGCGCTGCAGGTTGGTAAAGTCCACCACGTCGAAATCGACCATGCCGATATGGCCCACGCCGGCGGCGGCGAGGTACAACCCGAGCGGCGCGCCGAGCCCGCCCGCGCCCACCAGCAGCACCTTGGCGGCTTTCAACTTCTGTTGTCCCTCCATCCCCACCTCGGGGATGATCAGGTGCCGGCTGTAGCGCAGGATTTCATCGTTGGAGAGCGCCGCGCCCTCCTGGGGCGGCGCGGTCACGGCCGATCCGCCGGCGATCGAGGGCACGAGCGAAATCGTATCGCTGTCCTGGGCGGCGGTGGCGTCCTTGCTCATGTAGCGCACGTCTTCGTCGTTGAGGTACACGTTCACGAAGCTGCGCACCTTGCCTTCGTCGTTGAAGATCTGCTTGCGTAGGTCGGGGTACTCGGCGGTGAGCGCGTTCAGCACTTCGCCCACCGTGGCGCCTGGGACGCTCACCGCGTCCCGCTTGCCGGTGAACTGGCGCAGCGGCGTGGGAATCAAAACTTTGGCCATATCAGTAGATCAACTCCTCCTGGGGAGCCTCGGTCTGCTCGGGATTGGGCAGAAAGCTGTGGGCATGGTCGAATTGGCCCTTTTGAATGGATAACACGACGAACGAATACCAGGGGCAGGAATTCTGCAAATCGGTTTTGGAAAAGTAGGCGTCGCAATCGGGGTGCGAGTGGTAGATGCCGATCAGGTCCATATCGCGCGCGCGCGCCGCCTGGTCGGCGGCCAGCAGGTCCGCCGGATGCAGTTCGTAGCGTGTGGCCTGCGGGCCGTCGTAAGCGTTTTCGAGCGCCACGGCTTCACGCACCAGCTTGCCGCCATCCTGAATCGCGCCCAGCATGGCGCCGCAGCACTCGTTGGGATAGCTCTGGCGGGCGTGCGCCACCATGGCCGCCCAGGGCTCCGGTTCGATGCGGATCATCACTCGTCCCAGAAATGCTCGCTCAGGTATTTGTCGGCGCTGTCGCACAGCACGGTCACGATGGTGGCCGGCTCGCCGCGCGCCGCCAGATCGCGCGCCAGCAAAGTGGCGGCGAGCACGTTGCATCCCGAGGAGATGCCCACCAGCAACGCCTCTTCGCGCGCCAGGCGGCGGACCATGCGGTAGGCGTCCTCGGTTTCGATCCACAGGTTGCCGTCGGCCAGGCCATCGTCATAAAAGCCGGGCCGTATGGCGGTGGGCATGTGCTTGAGCCCCTCGAGCCCGTGAAAGCCGCTGGAGGGCTGCACCGAAATGCACTTCACTTCCGGCAGGTCGCGCTTCAGCCGCCGCGTGGTGCCGGTGAAGGTGCCGCTGGTGCCCATGGCCGCCACGAAGTGCGTGAGCCGCCCGCCGGTCTGCTTGATGATCTCCGGCCCGGTGCCCTCGAAGTGGGCTTTCCAGTTAGCCGGATTGTTGTACTGGTCGGGATAGAAGTAGAGGTCGGGGTCGGCCATGTAGATCTGGCGGCACAGGCGTATGGCACCGTCGGAACCCTCGGCGGGGTCGCTGAACACCATCTCCGCGCCGTAAGCTTTCAGGATGCGCTGGCGCTCGGGCGAAGCGTTGCCCGGCAGCACCAGCTTCACCTTGTAGCCGCGGTTGGCGCCGATCATGGCGTAGGCGATGCCGGTGTTGCCGCTGGTGGCGTCGAGGATGATGCGGCTGTGATTCAACTTGCCGGAGCGCTCGCCATCGAGCACCATGTTTAATCCCGCGCGGTCCTTCACCGAACCGCCGGGATTGAAGTATTCGGCCTTGGCGAAGATCTCGATGCTGGGGAATTCCCGCGGAATTTTTTCCAGGCGCAGGAGCGGCGTATTGCCGATGGTCGCGAGCAGCGGCTCGGCTTCGGTGCGGGCAAGATGTGGAACCGGGAGAACGTACGCCATAGGTCACCTTGTTGGATTCATCCGCGGCGGCAAGGATGCGAATATTGCATGCGCCTGCAACCAAAGGGATTATCCCCTCTCAGAGCTTTTTCCATTCTACCATCGCCCTAATGTCTGTCAATGAAGTAGGGAAAGGGGAGGGCGGATGGAAAAAAGATGGAGGGCAGCGCACGCGGGCGATCCAGAGCGCCTGAACTACTCCGCTACCTACCTTTTTTGCGTCGCGAGGTAGCGGTCACGCAAGGCCGTGTGGCAGTTGCGCCCGTTCCAACCCTGCCCGTGGCTGTCGCTCCATCGGGCTACAATAGGGGTCGTTTACGATGCCGGCCAAACGCAAAGCGAAGCCGCCCCGATCCGCCCCGCCCGCCGCCGAATCCTCCGCGGCCCAAGAACGGCCCGAATTCATCGAACGGCTATACAGGAAGATTCAGGATGCGCCGCCCGGCAAGAAGAAATGGGCGGCGGAGGCGGTGGAAGAGTTGAGCCGGCTGATGGATCTTTCCGAGAGGCTTCTCGCCGACGCTGCATCGATCCGCGGGCTCGCGATCATTCGCGCGCAATCGTCCCCTGAATACCTGGACACGTTGAAGGGTCTCGATCCGCTGGCACCGGCATTCGCTCGCGGCGTGAGGGCCAGGCTGGAACTGCTAAAGGAGGGCGGTGGCGTTTATACCACCGACAAGGTGGCCGAAGTCCTCGGCATATCGCCGCAGACGGTTATCAAGCGGCTCAACACCGGAAGATTGCTTGCTCTTTCGCTCGGGCACCGCGGCCACAGATACCCTGTCTGGCAGTTCGATCAGGAGAGGCACGCAGTGCTTCCAGGGCTGGAAACGGTATTGTCCGCTCTGTCCGCGCATGACGCATGGATGCAGAACGTCTTCTTCCTGAGTCCCAATAGCCGCCTCAACGACCGCAGGCCGTTGGACGCCCTTCGTGAAGGCAACTTCGAGCCGGTCCTTGAAGCGGCGCGATCATTCCTTGAGCAGGGAGCCGCGTGAGTGGGGCTCCCGGCGCCGCACCCCGGGCCACCTTCCGATCTTTACAGCCGCAAGTTGCCGATTCGACAATTCGCAGGTGAGCTTTACCGCACGTACGAACTGAGTAACAATCCCGTATACTCCGGCCGCTCAGGGATAAAGCGCTTTGACGATCCGCGAGGACAGTATGGCGTGCTGTACACAGCGGCGGATCCCTACGGTTCCTTCATAGAGACGTTCGGCCAACTGCGTGCCCATCCAATCTCCAGTTCCGAACTCAAGCGGAAGGGACTGGCTCGCCTGGCCGCCCGGCTGCCTCTGAATCTTGTCGATCTGGCCCAACCCGGCGCTCTCGCCCGGCTCAGTGCGGACGCGCGTCTCTTTGCGGGGGACTATGGTACCGCGCAGTTGTGGTCGCGTGCGTTTTACGAGTGGCCGCTCCCGAATATGGACGGCATACTGTATCCCGCCAGGCACGACCACACGCGGCTGGCAATCGCTGTCTTTGATCGTGCAGAAGGAATCCACCTGGTCGAATCGCACCCTTGGTATGACGACGGGGACGAGGCCAGCTCGTCGCGGCCCATGCTAGGAGCAATCCTCGATCACTACGGTTTCCGGTTAATAGAGACGATTACCCGCCCGCAGAGAAAGGGACCGGGGCGAGCCGGCCAACCCGGCCTGTTCGATGATTAACAGGCTCTCGCACGAATATGAGCCGCGGATTTTTCGGTTACAAGCAATTTCTGGAATTCGGGTAGTGGGCTACTTTGAAGGCTGTCTGGGCTGTACGGTAATGGTCGTGAACGGCGGCGGAACAATTTGCTTCGCGCCAATTTGGATTCTGAGCGGGGCAATGATCCTCATTCCCATGAACTGCGGTGGCTCCTCAAGCTCCAAATGGAAGTCGGTCCTCTTGAATTCTCCCTCGCAACCGAATTTCCCTAAGCCTATACCGCAATCTAATTCAGCCTTTTCTAGGGTGTTGGCAAGCGCATTCGCAACTCCCTTCAAATCGTTTACGTGTCCGACGCCTGTTAAAATAAGAAGTGAAGGTCCTGGGATTCGGTACGTGCTGGCGTTTGGTTTCCACAGTCGGCATTTCCACTTCGCGGCCAGGAAGAGAGAAATTACTTGGATGCCGAACTGCTCTGTTTCTGGGATATGGTGGTCAAACACCACGATATCTACAAGTTTTCCGGCGTGTGCGGATAACAATTTGATTAGCTCTCTGTGCTCCGGTCCTGCTATGGTTCGCGCGCGCAGTCGTAGCTCAAGTTGGACGCGGGCGAGATTGGATTTTGCCACTTCCAGTTCAACCTTAGCCCTAGCGCTCCGTTCATGTTCTGCGAGGAGTTGTAAACTGGCGATCTCTTTGTCTTTTCGGACCGAGAGTATCTCTCTGTTGCGCTTTGCCCAGTCGGCAAAGATGATCTCACCGGCGACTCCAAGGGCAATCAATACACCCCCAATTAAATCCTTAAATGTGTGCCAACTAGGACGATGTGCCCAGGCAATGAACTGAGGTATATACTCAACCGCTACCCCAATGACAACGATCCAGCCACACACTAATTCCAAAAACTCTAGCCGCTCCGCTCTAGACGAAATGTCGTGGTCGGATTTGGCAGGAGCGACGGCAGCATCCCTTACTAGGGTATTGGAGCTATCAGCGCTAGTCCGTGATCTAGATAGACGGCGGGACAAAATGCGGAGAAGGCGCATGACCTTGCACCTGATCGTATTGAGTAGCATAATGCTTTATGCGGCCTTCTCAGTACGCTCTTCCGCTTCCCATGCGGCAACTAAGTCGGTCACGTCCCAGAGCCTATCAGTCACGCCAGCAGCCATAGCAGGAGAAGTGCGTAACGTGCGGTGAAGCTTGATGAAGTTGTAGGCGAAGTATCCGAGTGAGACCGCAGCGATATGATTCTCGATCTTCTTAGAAAACGCGTTAGTCAAGCGAGTGAAGCGCCGGACAGTCATGCGCACGCTCAGGTTGTGCCTCTCGATATAGCTGGTGTTGATGTGTAGCGGATCGGGGTTACCAGTAACCGTATGCTTCTCGCAACTCAGGCAAACAGCGGGGCTATAGCGCTTCTCTCCTTCGGGATCAGTGCCATAGACCTTGACCAACATGGCATAGTCGATATCTTCGCCGAACGCCTTGTCCACGGCCTTGACGTACATCTTCAGCCCGTCGCTGGTAAGTTGCACGCGATTGCTCAGACGGCCTGCAAGGTCTTCGATAAAATCGCGAGCGCTGTTTGGATCGCGCTTCGCAATCAGCCAGCACGGCACCAGTTTGGTATCGGCATCAATCGCAGCCCAGAGCCACGCATCGCCAGCACCGGGGTTATCCGCCGCGATCTCTGGCGTAACGTTCTTCGCCTTGCAGTAGCAGTAAGACCAGCACTCGTCCACTTGAAGGCGCTGGCACTTCAGGTTGCGAAATACGCGATCTTGATAGTCCGCGCAGAACGCACCCACTTCGACCACAAGTCGGATGACGGTCTTTTTCGCAACGCCGGTGATACGGACGGTAGACCGGATGGAGTTCCCTTCGATGAGGCAGGAGATCACCGCGGCACGTTGATCGGAAGAGAGGCGGTTCATAGTTCTATTATGCGTGAACCGCTTACGCATGTCAAGACATTTGAGAAACTATTTCGAGGGAAATTAAGACGCGGCTCTTTCGGCAGCGGAGCGGTTGGCCCATCGCGCCTTGGCCGCAAGCGAAGCGGCTTGACTGCGCTGTTTCTTGGTCATGCCAGCAGCCCGCGCCGCTCCGCCGATCTTGCCCCCGCGCCGACCCAGTTCGGCCATGACGCGGGAAATCTCGGATGGCCCAGGACGATCCCTTTCGTCCGGCGGATCGGTGAGCATTCTGATTTGGTGATGGGCAAGCTGGTTGAAATCGGGTTCGGGTGTCTTGCGGCGTTTCGTCGTTGGCATACGCTTCCAGTTTGGCACAAATGCGTAAGCGGTTCAAGCGTGTGGAAATTCAAAGTAGCCCACTACCGGAATTCGGGCCTGAAAATAGTAACAGGAAGCATAGGCCGGATTCGGCGCCGCTCATGCAAAGCGGCATTTCCTCTCTGATAGAATCACCTAAACTATGTGCCGCCATCTCCTGTTGTTATTGCTGTCGTCATTGCCGCTGGCAGCGCAGACGGCGCAGAATCCGCTGCCGAATTCGGAGCTGAAAGACCCGGACGGGCAAAAAGTCGAGTTCCGGTTCCAGACGCTCCCCAACAGCGTTCAGATCTACACCTGCCGGCAGACCAATCAGGGCTTCGCCTGGTCGGGGCCGGACCCCGATGCGATCCTGACGAATGGCGATAAGACGCTCACCGTCCACCATTACAAAGGACCGGCGTGGGAAGCGGCCGATGGCAGCATAGTGAGGAGCGACGGCGCGCTGGCCAGGCATTTTCTGCCGAGCGACAAGAATGCGGTTCACTGGTTGGAATTACCAGCCAGGGAGCCGGGCAAACAGTTTGCCAAGGTGACATTCATCCACCGGATCGATACGTCCGGCGGGCTTCCGCCTTCCGATAAGCCGTGCGATGCAACGCACGCAGGCGATCAAGAGCGCGTGAACTATTCCGCTACCTACCTTTTTTACGTCGCGAGGTAGCGGCCGGCCAAGGCGTCAAAACTTCAAAAGGAGACAGCAAATGCGAACCGTTCTCACCAAGGCGTTAATCGTTCTGGCAATCACCACAATCGGCGCACTCGGCGCCGACAACACCATCGGCACCTGGAAGCTCAACGTCGAGAAATCGAAGTACACACCACCGCCCTCGCCCGTAAAAAGCCTGACCGTCACCAGAGAAGCATCGGATGGCGGCGTCAAAGTGACGACCACTGGAGAACAGGCCGACGGTACACCGATCCACGCCAGCTACACCGCGAAATACGATGGCAAGGACGTCCCGATCACTGGCAACTCACCGTATGACACGATTGCGCTTAAGCAGGTGAATGCCAACACCTTCACCGACGCACGCAAGAAGACGGATGGAAAGTATCAAGCCACGAGCCGCATCGTGATCTCCAACGGCGGTAAGACCATGACCACGACGACGAGCGGCACCTACACGGATGGCAAAGCGTTCACCTACACTTTCGTTTTCGAAAAGCAGTAGAAAGAAGGTCTGAAGAGCTGTTCTAGCGCTCCACCCGCCGCCCATTCTCCGGTGCCGCGTTCTACAATACGGCATTATGTGGAACCGCCGCATTTCGCTTCGCGCATTCGTGTGGCTGCCGGCCGCCGCTTTGCTGCTTTCCGTGTCGTACGCCCAGAACGGCAAGCGCCCCCTGAACCACAAAGACTACGACGGCTGGCGCACGATCTCCGGCCAGCATCTGTCGCCCGACGGCAAGTTCCTGGCTTACGGACTGTTTCCGCAGGACGGCGATGGCGAGTTGGTGATTCGCAACCTGGCGACCGGGCAGGAGACGCGGCACCCCGCCGGGGCGCGCCCGGAACCCATACCCGCGGTCACTCCGGAAGAGGGCCCGCCTGCGCCGCCGCGCACCGTTACCATCGAGTTCGCGTCCGACAGCCGAACCGTGGTGTTCTCGACGTTTCCGTCCAAGGCGGACACCGCCAAGGCGAAGAAGGAAAAGAAGACCGCCGAGCAGATGCCCAAGGACGGCATGGTGATCGTCGATCTGGCTTCGGGACGCGCCACCCCCATTGAACGCGTCAAGCAGTTTGCCATGCCGGAGAAGGCTGCCGGTTATCTGGCGTACCTGCGCGAAGCGCCCGAGACCAAGCCAGCCGAGGCCAAGCCGCCGGAGGAGAAGAAGGGGGGCGATAGCGACCAGCAGGGCGGGCGCGGCGGCCGCGGCGGCGGCGCGGCGGCGGGCGGTGGACGCGGAGCGCGGCCGGAATTCGGCAGCGACCTGGTGCTGCGCAACCTGGCCGATGCCACCGAGCGCACTCTCCCGGATGTGGTCGAATTCCTGTTTGCCGAGGACGGCAGACATCTGGTCTACGCCGTATCCTCCCGAGACACCGCGAAGAACGGCGTGTACTTCGTCATTCCCGGCACCGCGGCAGACCCGAATTTTCTGCTCGACGGCAAAGCCAAATACCTCAAACTCACCTGGGACGAGAAGCAGACGCAGCTTGCCTTCCTGAGCAATCGCGGCGACCCCAACAAGCCGCCCACCTGGAAGGTGTTTCACTGGGTGCGAACCACCGGAGTCGCCCATCCACTGGTCTCGGCCGAGATGCTCGGCTTCCGCAAGGAATTCGTCATCAGCGACAAGGGCAATCTCAGCTTCTCGCGCGACGGCACGCGCGTGTTCTTCGGCTGCGCGCCTCCCGGCCCTCCCGAAAAGAAGGACGATGCCGCCGCCGACGCCTCGACTGACGACAAGGCGGTGGTCGACCTGTGGAGCTATAAGGACGACTACATCCAGCCCATCCAAAAGGTGCGCGCCACACGCGACCGCGACCGCACCTTCACCGCGGCGTACCTGATTCCCGAGCGCAGGCTGGTGCAGTTGGGCGATACCGAACTCGCCGACGTCACGCCTTCGGAACATCCGCAATGGGTGCTGGGCTCGGACGACCGCGAATACCGCCGCCTGGCCGACTATGACGAGCACTACAGCGACACCTACGTGGTGGACGCCGCCACGGGCACGCGCAAGCTGGTGGCAAAGAAGAATCGCGGCGCCATGAGCTGGTCGCCCTCGGGCCGCTACCTGCTCTCGTTCGACGGCAAGGACTGGAACACGATCTCGGTCCCGGACGGCAAGATCGCCAACCTCACCGCCGGCCTGCCCGTGAAGTTCTTCAACGAAGAGATCGATACACCATCGACCCCGGGCGCGTACGGTTCCGCGGGCTGGACCAAGGACGGCCAGTCGGTGCTGCTGTACGACCACTACGACATCTGGCGCGTCTCGCCAGAGGGCACCGGCGCGAAGAACATCACCGCCGGCTATGGCCGCCAGCACGACCTGCGCCTGCGCTACGTGCGCACGGAGAGCGATCCCCGCGAGCGCTGGATCGATCCCGCGAGGCCCGTGCTGCTGCAGGCGGAGAACCTGAAGACGTGGGAGAGCGGCTTCTTCCGCGGCTCCTGGGATGGCGGCGAACCGAAGCAACTCGTCATGGCAGCGAAATCGTTCGCCGCGCCCATCAAGGCGAAGAACGCCGACGTCTACCTGCTGACCGGGCAGACGTTCGCCGAGTCCCCCGATCTGCTCACGACCGACGGCACCTTCAAGGAGCTGCGCAAGGTCTCGAACGCCAACCCACAGCAGGCCGGGTTGCTGTGGGGCACGTCGGAAGTGGTGCACTACAAGAATACGGACGGCGTGCCGCTCAGCGCCGCACTCTATAAGCCCGAGAACTTCGACGCGCACAAGAAGTATCCGCTCATGGTTTACATTTACGAGAAGCTGACGCAGAACGTGAACCACTTCGTGAACCCCGCGCCGGGCACGTCCATCAACATCAGCTTCTATGTGAGCAACGGCTACCTGGTGCTGACGCCGGATATCGTCTACACCACCGGTTATCCGGGGCAGAGCGCGCTCAAGTGCGTGCTGCCCGCCATCGAGGCCGTGGTGGACCGCGGCGTGGTGGACGAAAAGGCGATCGGCATACAGGGTCACAGTTGGGGCGGCTACCAGATCGCCTACATGGTGACGCAGACCAACCGCTTCCGCGCGGTGGCGGCGGGCGCGCCGGTGGTGAACATGATCAGCGCGTACGACGGCATCCGCTGGGGCACGGGCATTCCGCGCCAGTTCCAATACGAGCGCACGCAGAGCCGCATCGGCGGCTCCATCTGGCAGTATCCCACGAGGTTCATCGAGAACTCGCCGATCTTCTGGGTCGACCGCGTGCAGACGCCGGTCATGATTCTCCAGAACGATGGCGACGACGCGGTGCCGTGGTACCAGGGCGTGGAGTTCTTCCTGGCGCTGCGCCGCCTGGGGAAAGAGGTCTACCTGTTCAACTACAACGGGCAGCCGCACGGCCTGCGCAGCCGGCCCGACCAGAAGGACTACACCATCCGCCTGCAGCAGTACTTCGACCACTATCTGAAGGGCGCGCCGGCGCCGGCCTGGATGGAAAAGGGCGTGCCGTATCTGGAGCGGGACAAGACGGAGTTGAACGCGCTCACGGGCGGGCAGTGACGGCGGCGGAAAGCGCTACGCCGCTGTGATGTCGGTCTTCGAGAAGTCGTTGCCGGTATAGAGCAGCGGCATGCCTGCGACCGCGGCTACCGCGTAGGACATGCAGTCGCCGAAGTTGAGCGCAGCCGGATGGCGGCCTTTACCGAAGCGGAGGAAGGCGTCCATGGCGGCGTCGAAATGCTCGTTTGTGAAGGCGACGACTTTGACGTCTCTGCGTACGAGAAACGCCTGGAGCGCGGGACGCGCGTCGCGGCTCAAACGGGTGGTCAGCACCATCGTCGTTTCGAACAGCGTAGGAGCACCGATTAGAACGGCTTCAGCCCGATAGATTCGGGCAACGAGCTGTCTATACCCGGACTCTTCGAGGTGGATCGCTACGAGGGCCGAGCTATCGACAACCACTCCCTAAACCCCATCCGGCCCGTAGCCCAGGATCTCATCTTCTTCCTCTCGGGTAAGGGTCCTGCCGCGCTCGCCTTCGGGTATGTTCGGCCAGACCTCCCGCTCCAGAAACTCCAGCCAGTCTCCGCGGCGCCGGTGTTCCCCCGCCTCCGTCAGCAAGCGTTCCTTACGTTCGGAAAGCGCCTTGCGGACGGCCTCGGTCTTGGTTTCCTTGGCCATGCGCGCGACTTCCCCGGCGAGTTTTTCCACTTCCGGGTTCTTGATGTTGAGCGCCATGGCAAGTGCCTTCTCTGCACCCATTCTACCAATGCGAACATAATGAATCATGCCGTTCGCCGGCTTGCGCGTGCTGGCCCTGGAGAGCCGGCGCGCCGCGGAGATGGCCGAACTGATTCGCAAACAGGGCGGACGCCCGTTCGTGGCGCCCGCCCTGCGCGAGGTCCCGCTCGAAGACAACGACCCCACCTTCCGCTTTGCCGAACGATTGTTCGCCGGGGAATTCGACATGATGATGCTGCTCACCGGAGTGGGCACGCGCCAATTGAGCCGCGTGCTTGCCGCGCGCTATCCCGCGCGCGCGTTCGCCGATGCGCTGGGCCGTCTCGCGGTGGTGGCGCGCGGGCCCAAGCCGGTCGCGGCGCTACGCGAAATGGGGATCGTTCCGACCGTGGCCGCCCCCGAGCCGAATACCTGGCGGGAGCTGCTGGCGGCCACCGCCACGCGGCCCGAGCGGCGCATCGCCGTGCAGGAGTACGGGCGATCCAATCCCGAGCTCTTAGACGGACTGCGCGCGCGCGGCGCCGAAGTGACGCCGGTGCGCGTCTACCAGTACGGCATGCCCGAAGATCTCGAACCGCTGCGCGAGGCGGCGCGGCGCCTGGCGGCGGGCGAAATCGACGCGGCGCTGTTCACCACCGCGGTGCAGATCGAGCACCTGGCGCGCGCCGCCCGCGAGCAGGGAATCGAAGAGGCCGCGCTCGCCGCACTCCGCCGGTGCCCGGTGGGCTCCATCGGCCCCACCACCACGGAGGCGCTCGAGGAGTTCGGCGTGCATCCCGCATTCGAGCCGTCTCATCCCAAAATGGGAATCCTGGTTCGGGAGGCGGCCGGGCGCTTCCACAGCTAAACTGAACATAGTGGCACAGTCCAGGAAAACCACCGCGGCACGATTCGCCGAATACAGCGGGCTGGCGTTGCTGCTTCCCGTCTCCACCGCCGTCGGCTATGCCATGGGCTACTGGCTCGACCGGGCGTTCGGCACAACATGGCTGCGCATTTTGTTTCTGATTCTGGGGAGCGCGGCGGGATTCATGACACTGATCCGCCAAGTGATGCGGGATTCCAAAGATGACGACGACTGACGAGCTCACCGTGGCGCGCGCGGCGCGGCGGATCGAGCGGTTCATGGCGGGCATCGCCGCGTTCGGGGCGGTGGCGGCGTTCGTCTTTCGCGGATGGCAATGGGCCGCCGGTTTCCTGTTCGGAGCGCTGCTCTCGGGGCTCAATTTCCACTGGCTGAAACGGCTGGTGGAGAGCCTGGGTGGCGAGGGGCGCAGGGCGCGCGGCAGCGTGTTTCTGGCGTTTCGCTATCTGCTGCTGGGCGGCGCCGCCTATGTTATATTGAAGCGATCTTCCGTCAGTCTGCCGGCCGTGCTTGCGGGGCTATTCGTCGCGACGGCGGCAGTTTTCATCGAAGTCATATTCGAGATCGCCTATGCCAGAAAGTGAGCTCTGGGTCACCAGAATCTTCAACGATCACCTCGCCGGAATGGGCAATTCGATCCTGGGACTGGTGGGAGTGCATCCCGAGCCGCGTCCCTGGGCCGACTTCGTGGTCATGCAACTCCTGGTGGTGGCATTCCTGATGGCGGTTTTCGCGCTGTTGCGTCCGCGCCTTTCGGTGGACCGCCCCGGCGGCTTTCAGCACGCGGGCGAATTGATTTACGGGTTTGTCCACGGCCAGTCGGAGGACCAGTTGGGGCACGAGGGTCCGCGCTACATGGCCTACTTCGGCACCATCTTCCTTTTCATTCTGACCTCGAACCTGATCGGTCTCATACCATGGTTTGAGTCGCCGACCATGAACGCGCCGGTGACGCTAGGCTGCGCGCTGGCTACGTTCGTCTATTACAACCTGGTGGGCATTCAGGCGCACGGCGTCCTGTACCCGGCTACTTTTCTGGGTCCTAAGTGGTGGCTGGCGCCGCTGATGTTCCCCATCGAGGTGGTCAGCCACCTGGCGCGGCTGCTTTCCCTCACGGTTCGACTTTACGCCAACATGTTTGCGGGCGAACAGGTGACCCTGGTGTTTCTGAAGCTCACGTTTTTCGCGGTGCCGGCGGTTTTCATGGGGCTGCACGTTTTCGTGGGGCTGGTGCAGGCTTACATTTTTATGCTGCTGGCCATGGTTTATGTGGGCGGCGCGGTGGCGCACGAGCATTAATGCCGGCTTTATGCCGCTCTTCAGTGTGAGCCCGGCTGCAAGAGGATGACGGGAACCACCTCCTGGAGCGATTCATGGTAAGGAGAATCGAATGACGAAGAAGTTTCTGATGTTGGCCGCACTTCTGCTGCTGGCCAGCTCCGCACTGTGCGCGCAGACGCCGGGCTACCCAACGGCCGGCGGGCACTGGGCGCCGATCAGCGCCGCTTTCGGGATGGCGATTGCGTCGAGCTTGTGCGGTCTGGCGCAGGGCAAGGCAATTGCCAGCGCCGTGGAGGGCATGGCGCGCAATCCCGGAGCCGCCAAGGCCATCCAGTTAGCGATGCTGATCGGTCTGGCGTTTGTGGAGTCGCTGGCGCTTTACACCCTGCTGATCGTTTTTCTCTTTGTGAAATGATGCAGAGCCGGGGCGGGCCTCGTCTCGCCTCGGCAAACCTGCCCTTACGTTCCCGTACCACTGAACCCCGCAGGCTAGTACCTTAGCGGTACAAGCCATAGACCGAGAACTATTGACCCTAGGGCATTTAGCTCGTAGTATTTAAGAGCGATTAGTGTGATATGGAACAGCGAAGAACCAGGCGTTTCAAGTTGCAGCTCCCTCTCTCAATCACCCGCTCCGGTGTGGAACGCGTGGCGCTTATTGGCGAAACCAAGAACATCAGCTCCAGCGGAGTCCTGTTCACAGCCGGGAGAGAACCGGATTTGGGCGGTCCCATCGAGTACATCATCACGCTGAACCACGAGGGGCCGCAGACCGTCAACCTGCGCTGTATCGGAAAAGTACTACGCGCCGAGCCGTCCGGTGGCGAACAGAAAGACGAGTTGTCCTACCAGATTGCCGCCACCCTGGAACGGTACGAGTTTGTGCGCGACCAGGCCAGGAACGCTGTTTAGCCGAGCCCGCCGGAAGTGAGCGGTTCGCCAGGATTGTCCCCACCCTTGTTTTCCCGGGCGCTTTCGTTGTAAGGTAGCAAAGAAAAGGCGAAAGCGCACATGAATTTATCGCTCGGGTTTCCCGAATTCTCCCAGGAACTGTCGCTGGCTTCCAGGGCCTCGCTCGAAGCGGTGGTTTCGCTCTTCCAGCGCGCGCACGAGGACCCGGATTCGCCCGTGCGCGCCATTCACCACCAACCCGCCGGCGAGGGTGTGTTCGCGGAGATTCCGGCCGGGGTGGATGCGCGCCTGCGCAGTGCGCTCGCCGAGCGCGGCATCGCGCGCCTATACACCCATCAGGCCGAAGCCTTCGACCACATCGAACAAGGGCGCAACGTGGCCGTAGTGACCCCGACTGCCAGCGGCAAGACGCTGTGCTACAACCTGCCGGTACTGAACCTGCTGCTGGGCGATGCCGGCGCCTGCGCGATGTACCTGTTTCCCACCAAGGCGCTGGCCGAGGACCAGCTTCACGAACTGCACCGCGCCATCGAAGAGATGGGCTCGGAAATCCGCGCGTTCACCTATGACGGGGATACTCCGCAGGACGCGCGCAAGGCCATACGGCAGCGGGCCAACGTGGTGCTCACCAACCCCGACATGCTGCACAGCGGCATCCTGCCCCACCATACGCGTTGGGCGCGGTATTTCGAGCGCCTGCGCTACATCGTGATCGACGAGCTGCACTACTACCGCGGCGTGTACGGCAGCCACCTGGCCAACCTGCTGCGCAGGCTGAAGCGCATCACGGAGTTCTATGGCTCGCATCCGCGGTTCATCTGTTGTTCGGCGACCATCGCCAATCCGCGCGAGCTCGCTGAGGCGCTGGTGGGGGAACCGTTCGAGCTGGTGGAACGCAACGGCGCGCCGCGCGGCGAGAAGTTTTTCATCTTCTACAATCCGCCGGTGGTGAACCGGCAACTGGGCATCCGGCGCAGCTATATCAACGAAACGCGGCGCGTGGCCCTGGAATTCATCGAGCGCAACCTGCAAACGCTGGTGTTCGCCAACAACCGCCTGGCTACCGAAGTGCTCATCACCTACCTCAAGGACGCCTGCGAGCGGGGGCCGGTCGAGGCGGGGAAAGTGCGCGGCTATCGCGGAGGCTACCTGCCGCGCGAGCGGCGCGAAATCGAGCGGCGGCTGCGGGGCGGCGAAATCCGCGCGGTGGTGGCCACCAACGCGCTCGAGCTGGGCATCGATATCGGCTCGCTCGATGCCGTGGTCATGGCCGGCTACCCCGGCACCATCGCTGCGAGTTGGCAGCGCGCCGGCCGCGCGGGGAGGCGCCAAGGCACGTCGGCGGCCGTGCTGGTGGCTTCGAGCGCGCCCCTCGATCAGTACATCGTGGAGCATCCCGATTACTTCTTCGGCCGCTCGCCGGAGCATGCCTACATCAACCCCGAGAACCTGGAGATCCTGCTGGCCCACCTGAAGTGCGCCGCCTTCGAGCTGCCCATCCGCGACGGCGAGCGCTTCGGACAGCACGATACCGGCGAGATCTGCCGGTTCCTGGAAGAGGCGGGCTTCCTGCACCATTCCGCCGGGGCGTGGCACTGGACCTCGGACAGCTATCCGGCCGATGCCACCAGCCTGCGCTCGGTATCGAGCGATAACTTCGTGGTGGTGGACGTCACCGGCGAGCCGCAGGTGATCGCCGACGTTTCCTTCTCCACCGCCCTCACCACCCTGCACGAGAAGGCGATCTATCTTCACGAAGCGCGCCAGTATCACGTCGAGCGTTTCGATTACAAGGAGCGCAAGGCCTACGTGAAGCGCGTAGAGTGCGACTACTATACCGACGCCATCGACTACACGCGGGTGACGGTGCTGGAGGAGATCGAGGGCGAAGCACTGGCGGGCGCGCGCCGCGTGCAGGGCGACGTGCGCGTGAACCGGCAGATTGTCGGGTTCAAGAAGATCAAGTTCTACACCATGGAAAACGTGGGGGCGGGAAAGCTCAACATGCCCGAGCAGGAGATGCACACTACCGCCTTCTGGCTGCACTTTCCGGCGGATTTCCTGGCACGCTTCGCCGAATACACTCCTAATGAAAAGCAGGACGGCATCGCGGGCCTGGGCAATGCGCTGCGCACGGTGGCCGCGCTGCTGTTGATGTGCGACCCGCACGACCTGGGCGTGGCCCTGAGCGAAGAGACGGCGGGCGGCCTGGAGACCTTCGAGCCCAACCTGTATCTGTACGATGCCTACCCCGGCGGAGTGGGACTGAGCGCGCCGCTCTACCGCCTGGCCCCGCGGCTATTGCAGCAGACCGCCGAGTTACTGGCCGGGTGCCGTTGCGATGCCGGCTGCCCTTCGTGCGTCGGCCCGGTAGGAGAAGTGGGAGAGCGCGGCAAGGAAGTGGCGACGCGCATCCTGGCGGAGCTGACGGCGTAAGCCTGATCTGCAGGATCAAGGCCTGATTCGGTGGCATAATCGAACGGCTCATCGGGGATGATAGCCTTGCCGTCAAAAATATGCGTTGACCGTCATGAACGCTCCTCATCGGCGACCTCTTCCAGTGTGCCAGGAACGCCGGAAGCGGTCCAATTCACTTCAGAGGCAGGCCAGGCAAGCTCTCGCGTTTCGCAGGTTCACCCACAAACTATTGATTGTGCGTTGGCTTTGCCAGCATGCCGCTTGAACAGGCCCTTGCAGAATTCGTGAAGGGCCGTGAGGGACGCGTTGCTGAGCGAACGAGTCAGATTGACGCGGAGCGCTCCAAGGTTCTCGTTCGCCACCTTGGGAAAACGCTGGTCCGCAAGGTTGATGCCAGAGCAATTCGCACGTTTCAAGATGCCCCCAAGGCTGAAGGCGTTTCGGGCCGAACGGTCAACATGGAAGTCACCCTGATACGGCAGGTCCTGAAGCGGGCGAAGCGATGGAGCGTGATTGCCGATGAAGTCAGCAACCTGCCCGAGAATCAGAACGTGGTGGGCAAGGTTCTCACGCTGGAACAGAAACTTCACCTGTTTCGCACCGCTGCAAGCAAACCTGAGTGGGACGTTGCCTATTGCGCTGGCGTCATCGCGGTGAACACAACGTGCAGGAAGGTCGAACTGCTTACCCTGCGCTGGTTGGATGTGGATCTGTTCAAACGGGAGTTCTCAATCGAACTAGTATCTACTTGCACAAATAAGCGTATTATTTTAATGATTGGCTCATGGGCCAACGGGCGACGATTTCTCTGACCTCGGACGAAGAGCAGACCCTCCGGCAGTGGGCACGTGCCGGTACCAGTGAATATCGGATGGTGGAGCGGGCTAAGGTGATCCTCTTGGCCCATCAAGGAAAG
>JAIQEX010000050.1 GCA_020073615.1 Terriglobia bacterium | reverse complement strand
GGACCTCATTGCTCCCTTCCAAAAACGCCCGGATCTGTTCCAGGCTCAACTTCTCTGGTGCTTGCATGCTGATGATCAACTCCCAGCATGCCGGATCGCTCCTCCAGGCTCATCTTGTATGAGAAACGCACCCCCACTCCAGGCTCATCTTGTATGAGACAAGACTGGGACGAGAACTCGCTGCGCGCGTTTGCTAGACTGAGGGTTGCGCCAAGACACTTCCCAGCGGCTGCGCGTCTGCGCGGTCAGCTTTCTGAACACCACTCCGCTCGTCTGGGGCATGCTGCATGGGCCACAGCGCGGGCTTTTCGACCTCGATTTTCGCATCCCCTCGGGCTGCGCCGACCGGATGGCGGCGGGGGAGGCGGACATAGGCATCATCCCCTCCTTCGAGTTGACCCGCCAGGATCTGGAAATCCTTCCCGGTACGGGAATCGCATGTCACGGGCCGGTGCGCAGTATCCTATTGGTTTCCTCCCGCCCGGCCGGAGAGATCCGCACGCTGGCCGCCGACGCGAGCTCGCGCACTTCGGTGGAACTGGCCCGCGTGATCCTGCAACGGCGCTACGGCGCCGAGCCGCAGTGTTTCCCGCATCCGCCCGACCTGGACGCCATGCTGCGCCGGGCCGATGCGGCCTTAATCATCGGGGACCCGGCATTGCGCATCGACCCGGCGCATCTGCCGTATCATGTCTACGACCTCGGCGCGGAGTGGGTCGATATGACCGGGCAGCCTATGGTCTTCGCCGTATGGGCAGGCCGCCGGGGCGCGGTCACTCCTGAAGTGGTGGAAGCGTTTCTGGGCTCCTGGCGCTATGGCTGCGAGCGTATGGAGGAGATTGTGGCCTCCGAGGCCGCGCGCCGCGATTTCCCGCCGCCCCTGGTGCGCGAGTATCTGACGCACCACATTGTGCACCAACTGGGGCCGCGCGATTACCAGGGCATGGAGTTGTTCCTGAGCTATGCCGCAGAGAGCCGCGGCAGCCGCCGCACAGCGGTTTGACCGGGGAGGAACGGTAACTTATACTGGAAGGACACTTATGTTGTTGGTATTGATAACCCTTGTTCACATCGCGGTTTGCGTCTTCTTGATCATTGTCGTGCTGCTGCAAAGCGGGAAGGCGGCGGACCTGGCGGGGGCCTTTGGCGGCATGGGCTCGCAGACCGCTTTTGGCCCGCGCGGCTCGGCGACCCTGCTCTCCAGGGCGACCACGATTTCGGCGGTCCTCTTCATGGTGACGTCGCTCTCGCTCTCGATCCTGGCGACGCGGCAGGCAGGCCTGGCTACGACCGTGCTGGAGGGCGCGCCGCAGAAGGGCATTCCGGTCCAGCAGCAGCCTCCACCGCAGCGTCCCGGAGTCCCGAAATCGATCGATGTGGGTGCGCCGGGTTCGAAGCCGGTTCCGATTCCTCTTGAGCCGGCACAGCCGCCGGCCAAAGCGCCGGCAGCGCCGGCCAAGAAGTAACACCAGGACCACGCGTTGCTGGCGGAATTGGCAGACGCACTAGCTTGAGGCAAGAGCGAGGGCTAGTCGGTATCAGTCGTACGAGTCGATTTTGGTTGCAGTTGATACGCGGTCGTGGCGGAATTGGCAGACGCACTGCCTTGAGGTGGCAGCGGGAGCAATCCCGTGGAGGTTCAAGTCCTCTCGACCGCACCATTCCCAGCTAGACGGCATTACTTTGCCGATTGAAGCGCCTTCGCCAGCGCGACGACGCCGATTGCGTCGGTAATTTCGTCGAGCGGAAATCGCTCGGTTCCCGGATACACGACAAAACGCTTCTGCGGATCGAGATCGGCGCACCCCGAATGAAATCCGCGCTCGATCTTGGGTGCAGAACTGCGTTTGACCGCGATGGCCCACAGCTTTCCGCCGGGAAGCGTAAGGACGAGATCAACCTCGGTCCCATTGGAGGTTCGGTAGTAGTGCGCTGCGGTCCCAGCAGGACTACCGCCGGAGAGTGGCGAAGCAGGTGATTCAGGCGGGCGCTGAGGCGGCGGGACAGTATCTATGCAATGCACCTGTTCTCGATGGTCAATTGTACGTGGGCACACCTGCCGTACGATCCGGCAAAATGACGTGGTAAGACCAAGCCATGCCGCATCGCCGATCGAAGCACGATAGACCACGAGCGGCTGCATCCCCGGTCCCCTTCCGATTCAACCTTGCCGCTCTGCCGCTCCATCCTCAGCACCCACACCCGATTTCGCCTCCCTCTTTTCGCCCGTCTCGCCAAGCTCCCGCGCCGATGGGTGTCCCCCCTTTGCGCCTACCCCCGTTTGGCGTACCGCATAGATGGCGACACGGTTTTCTGAAACATCGTGACGGTTTCGCTCCCAGCGGGCGTGGTCCGGGCTCAGACCGCCCGCGGGGATGACACCATGCACGTGCGGGTTCTGGAGAAGATTCTGGCCCCTGGGGTCGGCGGCAATCTCGGTCGGAGTTTGGGCGCTGGCGCGGAACCAAGGGCCGTAGAGAACACGCTTGCTGTAAAGAGCGTGCGAACGCGCTCACGCGCGCGCATGCCCAACCCGGCCGCCCTGATACCATGGTCTGATCATGTGGTTTCGCATATGCGTCCTGGCCCTGGCGGTGGCGTGCGCCGGCCCGGCCGCCGACAAGAATACCCTCACGCCCGCCGCGCGGCAGTCGAACGCCGATTCCTTCGAGTACGTCTGGAAGACCGTGCGCGACAAGCATTGGGACCCCAAGCTGGGCGGCCTGGACTGGCAGGCGGTGCACGACGAGCTTCGCGTCAAACTCGATCAATCCACCACCATGGAGGAGGCACGCCAGATCATGCAATCCATGCTGGAGAGGCTGAAGGAGACGCATTTCCACATCGTCCCCGCCGAGGCGTACGAGGAGCTCGACAAGCCCGGCAGCCGCGAAGGGAATCCGGGAATCGACGTGCGCATCCTCGAAGGGCAGGCGGTGGTGACGTCGGTGGACGCGGATTCGCCGGCCGCCGCGCGCGGCGTCAAACCGGGATGGCAGATCGTGCGCGTCGACGGCAAGGAGCTGGCGCCCGCGCTCGGCCGCATCCAGGAGAGTTTCGCAAAATCCACGCTTCTCGATCTCATCCGCACCCGCGCCGTCACCTCGCGCCTGTCCGGCGCCGCGGGAACGCCCGTGAAGGCCGATTTCGTGAACGGCGCCGGCAAACCCGTGGCCCTGAGCCTCGACCGCGCCCGCCCGCGCGGCATCATGGCCAGGCTGGGCTATCTGCCGCCCATGTACTTCTGGACCGAGTCGCGCGCCATCCGTCCGGGTATCGGGTACGTGCGCTTCGATATTTTCTTCGAGCCCGAGCAGCTCATGAAAGCCGTGGGCGATGCCCTGAAGTCGTGCGGCGAGTGCCGCGGATTCATCATTGACGTGCGCGGCAACCCGGGCGGCATCGGTGCCCTGGCCATGGGGCTGGCGGGCTGGTTTATGGACCGGCAGGGCCTCCAACTGGGCAACATGTTCCTGCGCGCCAACACCATCAAGTTCGTCGTGTTTCCGCGGCCTCAGCCTTTCCGCGGGCCGCTGGCCATCCTGGTGGACGGCTGTTCGGCATCGACTTCGGAAATCTTCGCCGGAGGTCTGAAGGATCTCGCGCGGGCCCGTATCTTCGGCACGCGCACCGCTGGCGCGGCCCTGCCCTCGGTGTTCGAAAAGTTGCCCAACGGCGATGGCTTCCAGTACGCCATCGCCAACTACATCTCCCAGGGCGGCAAGCCGCTGGAGGGGATCGGGGTGATACCCGACGAAGAGGTGAAGCTCACGCGCCAGCAGTTGCTGGCGGGGCAGGATTCCGTGGTGGATGCCGCGGTAAGCTGGATTCTGAAGCAGAAAAACTAAGGAGTCGCTATGAACCGTCATTTTGCCGGACGAAATATCGCCCTCGCCGCGGCGGTGCTGTTTGCCACGGGCGCCGCCCGCCTGGCCGCCGCCGACGATCTGCCCAAGGCCGAAACCATCCTCGATAAATTCATCGACGCCACCGGCGGCAAAGCCGCGTACCAGAAGATTCACAACGAGATGACCACCGGTGCCATGACCATCGCCGCCAACGGAATTTCGGGGACCCTGACGGTCTACCATGCCGAACCAGACAAGAGCTACACGGAAATCAACATCGAGGGCGTCGGCAAACTAATGGAAGGAACCGACGGCAAGGTGGCCTGGTCGCTCTCGGCCATTCAGGGCCCTCACGTGAAGGAGGGCGAGGAGAAGGCCGACGCCCTGCGGACCGGGCGGTTCAACGGCGAGCTGAACTGGAGGGACCTCTATAAGCAGGTGCAGACCGCCGGTACCGAGAGCGTGGACGGCAAGGACTGCTACAAGGTTGTCCTCACGCCCAAGGAAGGCAACCCGCTGACGCATTACTACGACAAGCAGTCCAGCCTGCTGGTGAAAAGCACCCAGACCGCCAAGACCGCCATGGGCGAGTTCCCCGTGGAGCAAACGCTCGGCGAGTATCGCAAGGAAGGCGAGATTCTGCTGCCCCACAAAGTGATGCAGAAGGCGGCCGGCCAGGAGATCGCCATCACCATCGACACCGTCAAGTACAACGTCGACATCCCCAAGGACCGGTTCGACGTGCCCGATGAGATCAAGGCCCTCCTGAACAAGAAATAGCGTTCTCGGGAGCAGGCGCTTTCCGGCACGGCCGGCCCTGCCGTCCACCTACCGCGCCGCGGGGAGCAAGGGTTGATTCACCAGCAGCCAGTAGAAGCCCGTTTCGCGGATGGTGTTCTGGAACTGAGAGAAATCCACCGGCTTCTGGATATAGCTGTTCGCTCCCAGGTCGTATCCGGCCACCAGGTCCTTCTCCTCTTTGGAAGAAGTCAGAATCACCACCGGAATATTTTTGGTGCGCGGGTCGGATTTGATTTCGCGGAGTACTTGCAGGCCGTCCACCTTGGGAAGCTTGAGATCGAGTAGAATCAGGCGCAGTTTGGGAGCCGCGCTGCCGGCGTGGGCGCCGCGGCAGAAGATGAAATCCAAGGCTTCCTCGCCATCCCGCGCCACCTGCATGGGGTTGGTGATGCGCGCCTCTTTGAGCGTGTGGAGCGTCAGTTCCAGGTCGTCGGGGTCGTCCTCCACCAGCAGAACTTCCAGCTCTTGGTATTCCATGATCGGCTCACTCCTTTGTTCCGTCGCCGGTTCTGCCGCGCGGCAGCAGAATCGATATCTGGGCCCCCTGGTCGGGTTGGGAATCGATGTGGAACACGCCGCCCACGTGCCGCACGCGTTCCTCCATGCCCAGGATACCCATCCCCTTCTGGTGGCGCGGGTCGAACCCCGCACCGTCGTCCTGGATCGATAAGCGGATCTGCGCGGGCTCTTCGCGCACGGTCACGCGCGCGTGGGCGGCCTTGGCGTGGCGCGCGGCATTCTGCAGCGACTCCTGCACCAGGCGGTAGATGCACGTGCGGTACTCGTCGGGGAGATGGTCGCAGGCGTCGTCGGCATCCACGGCGACCTCCATCCCGGTGCGGCGGAAGACCTCGCGGGCCTGCCAGTTGAGGGCGGGGATGAGACCCAGCTCGTCGAGCATGGAAGGCCGCAGCAGCAGCGCGATATTGCGCACGATGGCGACGTTCTCCTCGGCCAGGCGCTTCAAGGCCTGGAGCTGCACCTGCGCGGGACCGTCCGGCGGCAGGCCGGAATCGAGATCGTTGAGCCCCAGCAGCAGCGTGGCCATGGCCCCCCCGACTTGGTCGTGCAACTCGCGCGCCACCTTCTTGCGCTCCTCTTCGTGGGCTTTCAGGAGCCGCGAGGAGAGGCTCTCGGCCAGGCGTTTCTCGGCGATGTCGTTGCGGGCGCGCGTAATGGCCGGCCCCAGGCGGCCCAGCCGGTCCTTCAGCAGATAGTCCGCCGCGCCACGCTTCATGCACTCGACCGCCACTTCCTCGCTGATGGTGCCGCTCACCAGGATGAACGGAATGTCCAGGCGGCTGGTGCGGTACAACTCCAGCGCGCGGAGCGCGTCCCAGCCCGCCAGCTTGTAGTCGGACAGGACTACGTCGATATTCGGCAGCAGCTGCGCCGCGAACTCGGCCTCGGTCTCCACGCGTGTGCACTCGGGGCGAAAGCCGGCGGCGCGCAGGTGGTGCTCGAGGATCTCGAAATCGGCGGGGTCGTCCTCCAGCACCAGAGCTCTCAGTGGCTTCCCTCCAACTACGGGCTCCGCGTGCCTTTCACCGGGTGCCATGGTGGGTTATTGTACCGCGACGGGCTGAAACTGCCGATCTGGTCATGGGCTTGCCTCGTACCACGGCGATGCCGAATTTCGCACAGGTTGCCACACCCCTGCGCCACCCGAAACACAACCCGGCGGTCATGGAAATACAATTGTCTACCATTTCAATTGGAGATGCAATCGGTATTTCAGGTCTTAAATTAACGTAATAGCGCCACGTGCCATTGGGGCGCGGGAAGGCCTACCCCACCGTGAAGTAAAAGGTCGTGCCTTTGCCGGCCTCCGACTCCGCCCAAACCCGGCCGCCGTGCTTGTGCACGATGCGCTGCACGGTGGCCAAACCCACGCCGATGCCGTCGTATTCTTCCCTCCGGTGGAACCGCTGGAAGATGCCGAACAGCTTGTCGGCATAGCGCATGTCGAAACCCACGCCATTGTCGCGTACGTACACCACGGGCGTTCCGTCGCCGGGGAGGGAGCCGATTTCGATCACCGCGGGATTCCGCTCGCGGGTGAACTTGATGGCATTGGAGAGCAGGTTCATGATGACGTGTTTCATGAGGCCGGGATCGCACTCCAAAGCCGGCAGTTCGCCGATGCGGAGGTCGATTTCGCGGCCTTCCAGAGCGCTCTTGAGAAACTCGATCGCTTCTTCAATTATGGGATGTAAATCGATGGTGTGCTTGACCAATTCACGCCTTCCCATACGTGAGAACTGAAGCAGGTCGTCGATCATGCGGCCCATCTGGTGCGCGCCGTAGCGGATGCGCTCCAAAGCCCTCCGGGCGGAATCGTTCAACTGCCCCGCGGTTTGGTCGGCGAGGATCTTGGAAAAGCCGTCGATATGCCGCAGAGGGGCGCGCAGGTCGTGCGAAACCGAATAGGTGAAAGCCTCCAACTCGTGGTTGACGGCGGCCAGCTCCTGATTGTGCTGCTCCAGGTCGCGATTGAGGGCATGGATCTCGTGGGTGCGTTCCTGCACCAGGCCTTCGAGCTCGTCGCGCGAGCGGCGGAGGGCCTGCTCGGCGAGTTTGCGGGGGGTGGCATCGACGGTCACGCCCTGCTGCCGCGACCGCCCCCTGGTAGCGAGCCAGTGCACCTCGCCGCCAGGCCAGACCACGCGGTAATCTATGGCGAACCCGCCGGCACCGGGGGAGGCGGCTTCGACGGCCTCGCGCACCCGCTGGCGGTCCTCGGGATGGACGGCATCCAAAAAGGCGGCATAGCTCACCGCGTCCTCGGCCGCGAATCCCAGCAGACCCTTGCCGCGCGCGTCCCAGCTCAGCTCGGCGCGGGCGTCATCCCAGGAACAGGCCCCCATGCCGGCGGCCTCCATGGCCAGGCTTCTCTGCTCCTCGCTCAGCCCGAGCTCCTTTTCGGCGCGATGGCGCCCGGCAATGGCCTGCTCCAGCTCGCGGCGGGAATTCTCGGCGGCTCGTTCGCGGCGGCGCGACACCTGGGCGAAATAGATGGCGGCTACCAGGAGGGTGCTGAGGACGATGCCCAGCGCCAGGGCGAACTCCGGCAAGGGGGTTTCGGTTTCCGCCAGCAGGTCGCCCAGCCTGGCTTCCCCCGCCGGCCCGAGTTCGGTCGCGATCTCATGGGCCCGGCGGACGTGGAGGTCCTCGGTGGCCTGCAGCCCCTGCCACAAGTAGAGCGTGGCCATCAGGCAGGCCACGCCAGTGATGGCGGGCAGCCACCGCGGAGCACCCGATTCGCGGGACTCCTCCGCGCACCACGCCATGGCGACAAACCCGGCCCCGAGGATGGTGAATCCGACCGCCGCATACAGCGGCATGCGGGTCACTTCCCACCAGCCGTAGGTCGGCACTCCGATCAGATAGCCGCCCACCCCGATGACTCCGTTCGCCAGGACGACGGAGCCGATAATGCCCACCCAAACCGGCCGGCGCGGCCGGGCGGGATGGAACGGCAGCGTCGCGCCGGCCATCAGAAACAGCAGCACGGCATTGGGGGCCATGCGTCCGGGGTGCCAGCCCATGGTAAGGAAAGGCCGGACCAGGGCGCGGTCGATGTGGAGATCCACGCCCAACAGGTACTCAATGGCGGACAAAGCGGCCACTGCCAGGGTAAAGACGATACCGGCTGCGGACGTCTTGCGGTACCCGGCGGCGGCCAGCAGCAGCGCCGCGCCCCAGAGGAGCAGGCAGAGCCCTCCGTTGGGCCACATAGGCTCCATGTCGGGGCGGAAATGAACCAGCACCTCGGTGTGTGTGTACCAGCCCGCCAGCACGCACGCTCCCAGCAGGGTACAGAGCGTCCCGGTGGCCAGGGCAGGCGCGCGGTTCCAGTTCGGGCGGACAGCGGGTTGCTCCTGTGGCGCGGCCGGCATACCCTTCGGAGTTTAGCATTCGGTTATGCCCCGCGCGGCGTCGCAGGATGGGCGTGTCGCAGGATGGGCGATTGTTGGGACGTTCCGGCGGCGGTGGGTCTAGCGGGAACTGCCGGAGGACTTGGGTCTCGGCGGGGTGAACATGGTCAGCATGTCATGAGAGGCGGTGCAGACGCCGTTGTGGCAGAAGATGCAGCCGCCCCGGCCCATGACGAACTGCAGGTAGCCCTCCACGGGGCATACCACTTCGCCGCATTTCGCGACCTTCGCTGGTTGCCCCTTCTCGCCGTGACTGGCAGGCTTCTTCACGTGGCTAGTCCTTCGCCTGAAATGAGCGTAAGGCGAAGGACCGGTACATAAAAAGCGGGTATTCCACGCAAATGGGGTTGCGGAAACTACGGACGGCACAAATTCGCGCCGCATCTACAGGATATTACGGATACCATGCGCGCCGCGCCGCCTTTAGAATCGACAGCGTAGGACACATTCGATGCGTCCTTCCAGGAGAGCGAACTCGACGACACGGTTCACTATCGAAAACCCACCACCTGCCCCCGGGAACAAGCTGTCGCCCGGAGGCACCCACCCCTCCACCTCTCGCCGGCAGGAACAAGCTGTCGCCCGCTGGCATACCCGCTCTTCTTAGCTTAGAACCCGGCTTTCCACCAGCAGCTTTCAGCGTCCTTCTTGCGGTCGCCTTTCCGCATCGGTCTGGGGCGCGGGCACGCCGAGCCGCGCGGCCGCCTGGCACAGTTTGTCCCAGTTGCCTTCGACGATGGGGATGCCGCTCGCGCGCCGCTCCGCTTCGTTACGCCACTCGGGGTCGCCCGCCACCAGCACTTCGTCGAAGCCCGGAGCCGCGGGCGTGCTCTTCATGAGGCTCACAAGCTGCGCCACGCGCGCCGCGAACTCGTCCACCGGCAGGAAACGCGCCACGTCTATGGCCAGGAACATCTGGCTGGTGCGCACCGTTTTGCCGCGGAAGCGGATGCCGCCCACCTCGTTTGCCATGGCGCCGCCGCCCACCACGGAGCAGAGAATTTCCACCATCATGGCGAGGCCGCTGCCCTTGTACCCGCCCAGGGGCATCAGCAAGCCCTTGTACGCGTCGGCGGTTTTGGTGGTGGGCACGCCCGCGGAGTCGAGTGCCCAGCCGGGCGGAATCTCCGGCTGCCCGTTGATGAGCGCTTTGAAGATGCGGCCCGCGGCCACCGTGGTGGTGGCCATGTCCAGCAGCCACGGCCCCGGCACCGACATGCAGATGGGATTGGTGCCCAGCCGCCCTTCCCGGCCCTGCCACGGCGGCACGATGGGCGACGCGTTGCACATCACGATGCCGATCTGCCCCGCCGCGCGGATCTTCTGCGCCCACCAGGCCGCCGCCCCGAAATGGTTCGATTCGCGCGCCACCACCATCCCCAGGCCGTGTTGCCCGGCGAGGCGCACGGCGTGCTCGCAGCACACGCCGGCAATCCACTGGCCCAGCCCGTTCTGGCCGTCGAACAGTAAACAGGCGCCGCTTTCGGAAACGATGCGGCCATCGGCGCGCGCATCCACTTCGCCGGCCAGCAACTGGTCCACATAGAAAGGGAGGAGCTGGATGCCGTGCGAATCCACGCCGCGCAGGTTCGAGGCCACCAGGGAGACGGCCGCGGCTTCGGCCTTGTGCGGCGGCACGCCCGCGGCTCGCAGGATGTCCAGGGCGAATTGCGTGAGCTCGGCGGCTGACAGGACGGGCATGAACTCCAGGTTAATCCCGGACGAGTGGACGGTGGGCGCGGCCAACCTTACGGCCGGTAAGCGGTGACCCGGTTACGTGGTGACGGGTCTCTTTAGGAGCCGCTTCACGCGGGCGGCCGCAATGGCTTTCTCCATCCGCTCCGCCTCGGCCGCGGCTACCTGGCGGCCCCAGGGCGTCAGGCGGTAGTAGCGGCGGCGCGAGTCGTCGTCCTCCGCCGGCGGCCGCTGCCGCACCTCGACGATCATGCCATCCGTCAGCAGGCGCTTGATGATGCCGTAGAGCGTCCCCGTGCTCAGGCGTACTTCTCCGCCGCTCTGCTCCTCCACTTCCTTCAGAATGGCGTAGCCGTGCTTGTCGCCGTCGCTCAACGCGACGAGAACCTGGAAGAGCGCGGCGGTCAGGGGCAACGGCAATTCATCTTTCATTGGTAGCGACCTTTCCAACGTGCCTCACTGCTTGGCTGAAGCGGCCTCCGCGGGTTTTTCGACGGGCAGTTCCTGGTGCGCGCTCCAATCCTGCCAGGAGCCGTCGTAGAGACGCGCGTCGTACCCCAGGTAGCGCGCCACAAAGTAGACCAGGCTGGCCTGCTGGCCGATGTGGCAATACGACACCACGCGGTCGCCCGGTTTGATGCCGGCGCCGCGGAACTTTTCTTGAAGGGCCTCGACGGACTTCAGCTTTCCCTGGTCATCCACCAGCGTCGAGAAGGTGATATTACTGGCGCCGGGGATGTGGCCCGCGCGCTGGTCCCGCGGAATCCGGGCGCCGCTGTAAAACTCCGGGTCGCGCGCATCCACGATATCCACGCCCGGCTGGCGCAGATGGGTGCGCACGTAATCCACGTCCGCGATGATGTCGCTCTGCGGACACGGCGTCAGCTTCCCCGCGGTGACCTTGCGCACCTCGGCCGATACCGCCCTTCCTTCGCCCTTCCAGACCGGGAAGCCGCCATCGAGGATCGAGGTGTGCGCTCCCAGTCCCATGGCATCGAGCGTCAGGAAGATACGCGCCGTGGGCGAGTTCCAGTCGTGGCTCATATAAAGAACGATGCGCGAATCGTTGGATACGCCCAGCTTGCCGAAGGTCTGCGCCAGCTCCGCCATGGGCGGCAGTTCCACAGCCAGCCCATGCCCCGGCTCCGGCATGGTATGCGTCTCCATGTAGTCCACGAAGAGCGCGCCGGGGATGTGCCCCGCGTCATACTCGCTCTTCTCCCCTACCGACAGGATCACCAGGTTCGCGTCCCGCAGGTGTTCGGCCAGCCACGCGCTCGACACTAGCATCGTGCCGCGGTCGCCGTGCCCTCCGCATGCCGGTGCAGCGGCGTGGTTCGCCGGCGCCAGCGCCAGACACGCCAGCAGGCCCGCGGTTTGCGTCCATCGCGAAATGCTCATGCTTTTGTTCTCCTCCCCTCGCACAGATACATCGTCTTCAACTGTATCGCATCACGCTATATCGTGTCAAGACGCAATGTGCCGGGCGCCTCGCGTGATACCCTGTCCTTCGGAGCACTATGTCCCTCACCCGCGAGAAAGCCCAGCTCATGAGCGCTTCGGAGATCGATCGGACGCTGGTCCGCCTGGCGCACGAGATTCTCGAAAAGACGAAAGACCTCGATCAGCTCGCGTTTATCGGCATCCGGCGGCGCGGCGTTCCGCTGGCGCAGCGCCTGGCGAAGAAGATCGAAGCGCTCGAACAGCGCAAAATCCCGGTGGGCATCCTGGATATCAACCTGTATCGCGACGATCTCACCACCGTGGACATCAAGCCCGTGGTCAGCGCCACGGAAATTCCGTTTTCCGTGCAGGGCAAGGACATCATCCTGATGGACGACGTGCTGTACACCGGCCGCACCATCCGCGCCGCGCTCGACGCGCTGTTCGACCACGGCCGTCCGGCGCGCGTGCAGCTCCTGGCGCTCATCGACCGCGGCCATCGCGAGCTGCCCATCGAGGCCAAATTCATTGGCCGCGTGGTGCAAACCACCGACATCGAGATCATCGAAGTGAAGCTCCAGGAGATCGACCAAATGGAGAAAGTGCTGCTCGTGGAAAAGGCCGCGACCGAAGTCGCTTAGACCCAAATGCCCGCCGGACTGCTCGGAATCGAGGAGCTGGAACGCGCCGAGATCGAAGCCATTTTGGCGCGCGCCAAATATTTTCAGCCCGTACAAAGCCAGTCGTTGAAGAAACTGGATACGCTCCGCGGGAAAATGATCGTGAACCTGTTCTACGAAGCCTCCACGCGGACGCGCACCAGCTTCGAGATCGCCGCCAAGCGGCTGAGCGCCGACGCCATTTCGATCACGGCTTCGGGCTCCAGCGTGTCCAAGGGCGAATCGCTGGTGGACACGCTGAACACGCTGGCGGCCATGCGGCCCGACGCCATCGTGATGCGCCACGCGGCCTCCGGCGCGCCCCATTTTCTGGCACGCCATCTGCCCACGCCCATCATCAACGCGGGCGACGGCACGCACGAGCATCCCACCCAGGCGCTGCTCGATGCGCGCACTATCCTGGACCACCGTGGCACGCTGGAGGGGCTGCGCGTGGCGATTATCGGCGACATCGCGCACAGCCGCGTGGCGCGCTCCAACGTGCACCTGCTGGCCAGGTTCGGCGCCGATATCGTGCTGTGCGGCCCGGCCTCGCTGCTGCCCGTGGAGCTGGCGCAACTGGCGCCCGGCGTGCGGCTCACCACCGACATCCGCGAAGCCATCCGCGACGCCGACGTCATCATGATGCTGCGCGTGCAGCTCGAGCGGCAGCACGAAGCGGCGTTTCCGGCGAGCGAATATTTCCAATTCTACGGCCTGCGCCTGGAGCACCTGGACCTGGCCAAGCCGGAGGCCATCGTGATGCACCCGGGGCCCATCAACCGCGGCCGCGAGCTCTCGAGCGAGGTGGCCGATTTCCAGCGCTCGGTGATTCTGAACCAGGTGGAGAATGGCGTGGCCGTGCGCATGGCGGTGCTGGAGAAGGTGATCGGGCCGGGGGCCGGGAGCCAGGGGCCGGGGGCCGGGGAAAGGCAATGAGCATCGTTATTAAGAACGGGCGGGTGATCGACCCCGCGTCACAGACCGACCGCATCGCCGACGTGCTGATCGTGGACGGGCGGATCGCGGGGGTGGCGCCCGATCTTTCCTCGCCCAAGGCGCAGGTGTTCGACGCCACGGGAATGATCGTGGCGCCGGGGTTCATCGACATGCACGTGCACCTGCGGGAGCCGGGCTTCGAGCATGCCGAGACCATCGAGAGCGGCTCGCGGGCGGCGGCGGCCGGCGGGTTTACCTCCATCTGCGCGATGCCCAACACCAAACCGGTGAACGACAGCGCGACGGTGACCAGCTACATCGTGGAGCGCGCCCGCCACAAGGCGCTGGTCAACGTGTTTCCCATCGGGGCCATCACCAAGGGCAGCGCGGGCGAGGAGCTGGCGGCCATCGGCGCCATGAAGGCCGCCGGCGCCGTGGCCGTATCCGACGACGGCCTGCCGGTGATGAGCGCGCGCGTCATGCGCCGTGCCCTGGAGTTCGCGCGGTCGTACGACTTGCCGGTGATCCAGCATTGCGAGGATTTGCACCTCAGCGCCGGCGGCGACATGCACGAAGGTGCGCAGTCGGTGCGCTGGGGACTGCGCGGCATACCCGCCGCGGCCGAAGACGTGATGGTGGCGCGGGACCTGGTGCTGGCCGAGCTCACGGGCGCGCGCTACCACGTGGCCCACATCTCCACGCGCCACGCGGTGGCCATGGTGGCCTACGCCCGCGCGCAGGGCCTGCCGGTGACCTGCGAAGCCACTCCGCACCATTTCTCGCTCACCGACCGGGCCATGGCGCCCTACGACAGCAATTACAAGATGAAGCCGCCGCTGCGCTCCGGCTGCGACCTGCGCGCGGTGGTGGAAGGGATCGCGGCGGGCACGGTGAGCGCCATCGCCACCGACCACGCGCCGCACCCGGGCAGCGAAAAGATGCAAGAGTTCGAAAGGTGTCCCTTCGGCATCATTGGCCTGGAGACCGCCGTCGCACTGGCGCTCGAAGAACTGGTCCACCCCGGCAGGATCACCGTCAACCGCATGGTGGAGCTGTTCACCACCGGGCCGGAGTCGGTGATGCGGCTGGGACGGGGCACGCTGGCCACCGGCGGCGCCGGTGACGTGACCGTGTTCAGCACGGAGGCCGCCTGGACGTACGATGTGAATCAGTCCTTCTCGCGCAGCCGCAATTCCCCATTCCACCGCAGGACGTTCCGCGGCGGACCCATGGCTACCGTGGTGAACGGCGAGCTGGTGTGGCAAAAGTAGCAACCAGGCCGCCGAAGTTAAAAACCGTACATCGCGCAAACCGCAGTTCCGGGCACACGGCAAGCCCGCGTACGCGGGACCACACCGGCCGCTGAGATATTCCCGCCGACGATGTTAAATCTGGCGTCCCTGTCATTGCCCTGTAAGTACCGTTCCTGTATCCTTATCAGCATCGAGGGGTTGTATATGAAAAATTTGACGCTGGTTTTGTGCGCTGTACTGCTGCTGGTCTGTGCTTCCGGGTTGTGGGCCGACGACTCCGCCGCTTGCGGCGGCCAGCGGGCCAACACCATACCTTTCCTGGCATTCATGCAAGCGACCAACGAGGTGCCGACGATTGTCGATACTTCGGTGGGGAATATTATCGTCTGGGTCCATGTGGTCTGCGACAGCGGCGGAAAGAACATCCTGTCCGGGACGGTGGATTTCGACCTCGTGACCCGGTTCTCGGGAGCGGTGACGGCCAACAACATGCACATCCACCATGGGCCCGCGGGCGTGTCGGCGGCCGTCGTGATTCCGACGGATATCGGCGCCAACGCCGCCAACAACATCGCCATCGACGCCACCGGCAAGGCGAGTATCTTCAAACAGGTCAATTTCCCGGACAACACGATCAATCCCGCGACCACCGTCGATGTCATCCAGGACATGCTGCAAAACCCGTCGCAGTATTACGCCAACATTCACACCACGGACCATCCGGGTGGCGCCATGCGCGGCCAGTTGGTGAAGGCGGATATGACGGTCCTCATGGGCCTCATGAAGCCGGCTAACGAGATTCCGGCGGTGCCGCCTTCGAACGCTTCGGGCATCGCCTCGGTAACCGCGTTGCGCGCGCGCGACTCGAGCGGCAATGTGGTTCAGGGCGCGGCGATTTTCAACCTGATCTACTCGAACCTCGACGCGGTCTCCGGTACCACGTTTACCGGCTTCCACATTCACGGCGTTGGCGCTCCCGGTGTGACCGCCGGTGTGGTGCTCAATACCGGAATCGCCGCCGGGGCGAATGCGGTTCAGGCGGATCCTTCCGGGTCCGGCACCCTGAACCGCCGGGTGGATGTTTCGCCCCCCGACGCCCAGTTCGCCGCCGAAGTCAATACGCTGAACGACCTGTTCAACAATCCCTCGAGCCATTACATCAACCTCCACACCACCGTGAATCCCGGCGGCACCATGCGCGATCAGGTGAGGCGTACCGAGAAGTCGGTGGCGCAGGTGATCCTGGATCCGGCCAACGAAACGCCGCCGGTCACGGGCCTCAGCGCTACCGCAACCACACAAGTCCCCATTTTCGTGGTCCGGAATGCGGATGGCACCATCGCCGCCGGTACGGTCGTCTTCGACGTGAATTTCCGCGGCTTCCCGGCCAACACCACATTCAATAACATGCATATTCACCAGGGCGCGGCCGGCGTGAACGGATCTCCGGTGATCTTCAGCGGTCTGGACAATAACGCCAACAAAGTAGTCACCGCCAGCGGCAACGGGAACATTCAGCGGATCGTGACCGTGGCCGACACCGCGGGCATCGCCGCCCTGGCGCAACTGATGCAGACCCCCAACGGATTCTACGAGAATCTCCATACCGCGGTGAATCCCAACGGGGCCATGCGCGCGCAGCTTGCGCCGGCGCTCGCCACGCCGACTATTACCAAGGCGAACGCCAACAACGCGCCCACCATCACCGCGGGCGCCCCCGGGTCCGCTATGTCGATCTTCGGCACCAACCTTGTCGCGTTCGGCGACCCCGATCTGAGCGACGTGATCGGGTTGACCGCGGTGCCCACATCCATTGACGGCGTAACCGCGACCATCGGCGGGGTGAAGGCGCCCATATATGGTGTCATTCCGGGGCAGATGAACGTGCAGGTCCCGTTTGAAGTCCCGGCGGGCAACCAGCAGCTGGTCATCACGACACCGGCGGGTCCCACCACCGCGTTCAGTATTACGGTGAACACCACCGCGCCCGCTATTCTAACGGGCGGCAACGACCTCAGCATCGCCGTGGTCACCAAACCGGACTTTTCGCTGGTCAGCGCCACCAACCCGGCGAAGGCCGGCGACGTACTGACCGTCTGGTCGATCGGGTTAGGCCAGACCACGCCGCCGATGACCACCGGCGCCCTGCTGGTGTTGCCCTCCAGCGGTTTCAATAACACGGCTGGGGTGACCGCGACCCTGGGCGGCCAGACCGCCAACGTGATCGGTTCGGTTGGCTCGCCGGGTTTTGTCGGCCTCTACCAGGTCGCTGTGCAGGTGCCCAGCGGCGTGAGCGGCAATGCGCAGTTGGTGCTCAAGCAGGGTACCGCCACCTCGAACACGGTCAACATCCAGGTCGCGTCCCAGTAGGAGTGGATCTTGCAGCGGACACACAGGGCCATCGCCGCTGTCACGGGTATCGTTCTTTCGGGGGTCGTGATTCACGCGTTTTCCGCCGGGCCGGATCCCGGTTACACCGGGGCGCCGGGCGACGATCCGTTAGCCTGCGCGTCGTGCCACACGGGCACGCCGCTCAACGGCGGCGGCGGCAATGTGGTGGTCAACTTCCCGAACGGCCTGACGTATTCGCCCGGGGTGCAGCAGACGCTCTCGATCGTCGTCACCGACTCTGTGGCCAGGGCCTATGGCTTTCAGATGACGGCTCGCCTGGAAAGCAATCTGTCCGGTGGGCAGGCGGGAGATTTCACCGCCGCCGGCAAAGAAGTCGTGCTGTGCGGCAACTCCTTCGTCAGCGCCCCAGGGCGCCCCTGTCCGGCCAATTTTCCGCTGGAGTTCATCGAGCACACGCAGCCTTCGCTCAGCAACACGTTCTCCGTGCTCTGGACTCCGCCCACGACCGACGTGGGCAACGTCCACATCTACGTGGCGGCCAACGCCGCCAACCTGGACGGCAACGACACCGGCGACCACATCTACACCGCGGACTACGTGCTGAGCTCGCAGGCTCACGCCGGGCCGCCGTCGATTGCCGGCGTGCAGAGCGCCAGCGACTTCAATCCCAAGGCGGGCGTGGCTTCGGGCACGTGGATCGAAATCTACGGCTCCAATTTCGCCAACACCACGCGCCCCTTCACGCTCGCCGATTTCACCGGCGGCGGAACCGTGGCGCCGCTCTCGCTCGATGGCGTGAAGGTGACCGTCAACGGCATCCCGGCGGCCATTGCCTTTGTCAGCCCCGGACAGGTGAACGCGCAGGCGCCCGAGGATCCCACCATCGGGTCCGTTCCCGTCGTGATCACCAACCCCGCCGGTCAAGCGAGCCCTCCCTTCACCATCCAGAAGGTAGCTGTGGCTCCCGGCCTGTTTGCGCCGGCCATCTTCAACGTGCAGGGGCGCCAGTGGGCGGCGGCGGAGTTCGCCACCGGGCCGCTGACCTTCGCCGGGCAACCGGGCCTGGTGAGCGCATTCACCTTCCGCCTTCCCAAGCCGGGCGACGTGCTTTCCATCTTCGGGGGCGGCTTTGGACCGGTGACCCCGGCCACGCCGGCCGGCACCGTCACTCCTGCACTCGACGCCACCACCAGCCAGGTCAATTTCCGTTTCGGCCAGACGCCGGCCGACGTGAAATACTCAGGCCTCGCCCCCGGCTTCGTCGGCCTCTACCAGTTCAACATCGTGGTGCCCAACGTGGCGCCCGGCGACATGCAGCTCAACGTGGATGTCGGCGGCGTACCCCTTCCCCAGAGTCTGTTCATCACCGTGGGCCAGTAACGCCGGCGCGCGGCCTGCCGAATCGCTTCGCGGCGCGCGACCTCGCCCGGGCGGCCTCCTCCTCCCGGTTCTTCGGCTCCCGGTCCGTTTCCAGCGATCGGAGCAGGCGGACCGAAACCTCGGCGATTTCATCCACCGCGGCCAGGAACGGGCCTTCGTTAGCCTTCGACGGCTTGGTAAACCCGCTGATCTTCCTGACGAACTGGAGCGAAGCGGCGCGAATCTCTTCCGCGGTGACCGGCGGATCGAAGTTGAAAAGGGTCTTGATATTCCTGCACATTCGCCTTGCCTCTACGACTTAAGCTACCACCGCTCTCCCGCGCGGGCGTACAATAAGGCCATGGAGTGTACTCCCTCCACCTCGCGCCCGGGCCTGTTCGGCTCCGACTAGTTCCACGTCGCTCGCTATGCGGCGCGTAACCGCTTGTGCGGTGCGCGGGTCATCAACCCAGGAAAGCAGAAAGGGGAATTTACTATGAACAAGACTATGGAACTAGTGCGTCCGGATCTTCCGCATCTGGCCGGCCCGATGCCGGGCCCGAAGGCCCGCGCCATCATCGAACGCGACAGCCGGGTGGTGTCGTCGTCCTATACGCGGGGCTATCCGCTGGTGGCGGAGCGGGGCGAGGGCGCCATTGTCCAGGACGTGGACGGCAACCGTTTTCTCGATTTCAACGCGGGCATCGCGGTGGTGGCCACGGGCCACTGCCATCCGCGCGTGGTGGAGGCCATCCAGAAGCAGGCCGCGCGGCTGATCCACATGTCGGGCACGGATTTTTATTACGAAGAGATGGTCGCGCTGGCGGAGAAGCTGGCGGCCATCGCTCCGGGCGCCGTCGAGCGGTGCGTCTCGTTCGGCAACTCGGGGGCCGAGGCGATTGAAGGCTGCATCAAGCTGGCGCGGTACGCGACCGGCCGCGAGAAGATCATCGCCTTCTTCGGCAGCTTCCACGGGCGCACCATGGGCGCGCTCTCGCTCACCGCGCGCAAAGCCGTGCAGCGCGCCGGCTTCGGCCCGCTCATTCCGGGCGTGGTGCACGCGCCCTATCCCAACTGCTACCGCTGCCCGTTCGGCAAGGAGCCCGAGAACTGCGCCACCGAGTGCGTGAAGTTCATCGAGGACACGCTGCTGAAGACCATCGCGCCGGCCAACGAAACCGCCGCCATCGTGGTGGAACCGGTGCAGGGCGAGGGCGGATATATCGTGCCGCCGCGGAAATTCATGGATGAGCTGGCGCGCCTGGCCAAACAGAACGGCATCCTCCTGGTTTTCGACGAAGTTCAGTGCGGCATGGGGCGCACCGGCAAGATGTGGGCGGCGGAACATTTCGACGCCGTGCCCGACATCATGGCCGTGGCCAAGGGCATCGCCAGCGGGATGCCGCTGGGCGCCACCGTGGCGCGCTCTTCCCTCATGACCTGGCCGCCGGGAGCGCATGCCTCGACCTTCGGCGGCAACCCAGTCGCCTGCGTCGCCGCCCTGGCCACCATCGCGTTGCTCGAGGAGGGCCTCGTGGAGAACGCGGCGCGCATGGGCGCCCACCTCCGGGAACGGATGCTCAACTGGCCGGCGCGCTTCCCCATGGTGGGCGACGTGCGCGGGCTGGGGCTCATGATCGGCATCGAGCTGGTGCGCGACCAGGGCACTAAGGAGAAGGCGCCGGAGTTGCGCGACCGCGTGGTGAACCTGGCCTTCGAGCGCGGGCTGCTGGTGCTCGGCGCCGGCGACAACACCATCCGCTTGTGCCCGCCGCTGGTGATTACCCGGGACCAGTGCGATTTCGCCATTGATACCCTGGAGCAGTGCCTGCAAACGGTAATGGCCCACGGATGAGAATCCTCGACGTCGGCTGCGGGATTCACAAGCAGCCCGGTTCCATCGGAATCGACCGGAATCCCGCCAGCCGCGCCGACGTTCTCGCCGACCTGGACCGCTTTCCCTACCCGTTCGCCGACGCTTCCTTCGACCGCCTTACCGCCATCCACGTCATCGAACACGTCGCCGACGTGATCCGCACCATGGAGGAGTTTCACCGCCTGGTGCGCTCGGGCGGCACGGTGCGCATCGAGACGCCGCACTACACCGATTTCAGCTCGTTCTGCGATCCCACCCACAAGAGCCACCTCAACAGCTTCAGCTTCCGCTGCTTCGGACCGGACCACGGCGGCTTCGGCTACTATTCGCGCGTCAAATTCCGCGAGATTTCGGTGCGCGTCAAACTACTCTCTTTCTGGAGGTGGCTCGGCTTCGAATACCTGGTCAACCGGTTTCCCCGCTACCGGCGTTTTTGGGAATACTACCTCTGTTACGTGGTGCGGGGGAAGGCCATGGAGTTCGAGTTCGAAGTGTTGCAATGATCGGGCTGATCTATCGCGCCGCCGACGCCCTCAGGCGCCGCGGGCTCTCCGGGGACCATGGCCGCGTAGGCGAAGATCTGGCGCACCGCTATCTGCGCCGCCGCGGCTGCACCATCGTGGCGCGCAACTACCGTCCGCGCTTCGGAGCGGGCGAGCTCGACCTGGTGGCGTGGCATGGCGAGTCGCTGGTGTTCGTCGAGGTCAAGACCCGCGCCACCGCCGAATTCGGAGAGCCGGACCGCGCCGTGGACGCCGCCAAGCGCCGCCACCTGCAGTACGCCGCGCGCGAATACGCCCGCCGCGCCGGTGTGGAGTGGGAGAAGGTACGCTTCGATATCGTCAGCGTCGTGCTTTCCAAGCCGGTGCGCATCGCGTGGCTGCGCGACGCGTTTTCACGCGATAGGAGATAATGGAAACTGTGGAATTCGAAGCCATCATCGCCGGACTTAGGGAGACCCTGACGGTCGTCGAGGAGGTGCAGCGGCGCCAGGCTGCCGCAATGAAGGACCACGAGGAGATGCTGCGGGGGCATGCGTCCGCATTGAAAGACCACGAGGAGATGCTGCGGGGGCATGCGTCCACAATGAAAGACCACCGGGAGATGCTGCGGGGGCATGCGTCCGCATGAAAGACCACGAGGAAGCGCGGGCAGAGCATGCGGCGGTAATGAAAGATCATGAGCAACTCCTCCGCGGGCATGCTTCCTTCCTCAAGGAATTCGAGGACAACATGACCGTCATTGTGGGAATCCAGCGGCAGCAAGCCGCGGTAATCAAAGAGAGTACCGAATGGCACGATCAGATGCGCCGGCTTCACGAACAGCGCATGGCCGTGTTCGATGAGAAGATGCTGGAGATCGAAGAAAAGCTCAACGGGTTGATCCGCTTCGTCGACGACGGCCCCCGGCGCCCCCCGCTTCAGTAACCGCCGTTCGTCCGCCACGCTATAATCGTCTCTTGATTTTCGCTATCCATACCGGAGGCTTATTCCCCGTTGCCCGAATTGCGTAAGGACCCCATCACGGGCCGGTGGGTCATCATCTCCACCGATCGCGCCAAACGCCCCAACGACTTCATTCGGAAATCGGTGCCGCCCCCCTCTCATGGAGTATGCCCGTTCGACTACGGCAACGAGCATAAGACCCCTCCCGAGATTCTCGCCTACCGCTCGAGCGGCGGACGCGACCAGCCGGGCTGGCGCGTGCGCGTGGTGCCCAACAAGTTCCCCGTCCTCGGCATCGAAGGCGAGTTGAGCCGTGAGGGCGAAGGCATGTACGACAAGATGAACGGCATCGGCGCGCACGAGGTGATCATCGAAACGCCCGACCATGCCGCCACCCTGGCCGACATGCCCGAGCGCCAGATCGAAGAGGTGCTGTGGGCCTTTCGGGAACGGGTCCACGATCTCAAGAAGGACCGCCGGTTCCGCTACATCATTCTCTTCAAGAACCACGGCGAAGCGGCCGGCGCTTCGCTCGAGCATCCGCACTGCCAGCTCATCGCGCTGCCCGTGATTCCCAAGCGCGTCAAGGAGGAAGTCGATGCCGGCAAGGCCTTCTACGACCTCAAGGAGCGCTGCATCTTCTGCGATATCATCCGCCAGGAAAGCGCCGCGGGCGTGCGCCTGGTCATGGAGACCGACCGCTTCACCGTGCTCGAACCCTACGCGCCCCGCTTTCCCTTCGAAACCTGGATTCTGCCCAAGCGCCACGAATCGCACTTCGAGGACGCCGACGCGCCCACGCTGCAGGACCTGGCCTGGATGCTGCGCTCCACCCTGCGCAAGCTCGACAAGGTGCTGGAGCGGCCGGCCTACAACTTCATCGTGCACAGCGCGCCCGTGCAGGAGCCTCCCCTCCCGCACTATCACTGGCACCTCGAGATCATTCCCAAGCTGACCAAGGTGGCCGGGTTCGAATGGGGCACCGGGTTCTACATCAACCCCACCCCGCCCGAAGAATCCGCCCGGTTCCTGCGTGAGGCCGGGCTGGGGTGAGGGGCTGAGCGGGGCGGTTGCGCCGGTGCTTCGCGGTCTGCTATAAACGCTTATCGCTGTACCCGCGCACTGGGCTGGCTGTCATGGGTGAGAAAAAGAAGGCTTCCGGTTCGAAAAACACCGAGCGGCGAGTGAGCAGACCACCGGCATCCAAAGTGGCCAAGGCTCCCGAACCGGTGCGCTCCACCAGTTCCTCGCGCGCCGCTGCCGTGGTCCTGGGGCCTCCCCCCGGCGCGCCCAACCAGCTCGATAGTTTTGAAGCCGCCATAAAGCTGTTTCACACGCGCAAATTGAAAGAGGCCCGCGAACTGTTTTTGCTGGTAGCCGAAGGGCCCGAGCGCGACGTGGCCCAGCGCGCGCGGCTGCATGTTGCCATGTGCGACCGGCGGCTGCAGCATGCGACGGTGGATTTCGGCTCGGCCGAGGATTATTACAACTACGGGGTGGCCCTGCTCAATACCCGCAATGTGAGCGAGGCGCGTACGCACCTGGAAAAGGCGCTCGAAATTGCGCCCGGCTCGGACCACATCCATTACGCCCTGGCGTTGGCGCAGGCTTTGGCGGGCGACTTCGCCAACGCCCATGCGAACCTGAAGCGCGCCATCGAGCTGGAACCGCGCAACCGCATCATGGCGCGGCAGGATGTCGATTTTGCTCCGCTCGCCAATCAGCCGCCGTTCGAAGCGCTCCTCTACCCCGAGAAGAAGAGCTGGTAGGACCCGGGCCGGCCCCAAGCGCCGCTCGTTACAGGATTCATGGCAGCCCAATCGCCACTTCGCGTGGTCGCCATCGGCGGCGGCTCGGGACTCTCGGTCGTGCTCGACGGTCTCAAGCGCTATACCGGAGGCTCCGATCCGTCCGCCCCGGCTGTGGACATCACCGCCATCGTGACCGTGACCGACGATGGCGGCAGCTCCGGCCGCCTGCGGCGCGAATTCGACGTGCTCCCTCCGGGCGACATTCGCAATTGCATGGTGGCCCTGAGCGAGGATTCCGCGCTACTGGCCCGGCTCTTCCAGTACCGGTTTCCCACCGGCCGCGGGCTCAAGGGACACAGCTTCGGCAACCTGTTCCTGATGGCCCTCACGCAAATCATGGGCGACTTCGCGGATGCCGTCAAGGTCTCCTCGGAAGTGCTCAATATCGCCGGCCGCATCTATCCCGCCACCGCCTCCAACGTGGCTCTCGAGGCCACGCTCGTCAACGGCGCGCGCGTGCTGGGCGAGACCCGAATCAGCCGCAGCCGTCACCGCATCCAGAGTATCCGCCTGCTTCCGCGCAAGGCGAAGCCGCTGGGCGCGGCCTTGACCGCCATCGCCGAAGCCGACGTCATCACCCTGGGACCCGGTTCGCTCTTCACCAGCGTGATACCCAACCTGCTGGTGGAAGGGATTCCTTCCGCCATCCGCCGCTCGCGCGCGGTCAAAGCCTATTTCGTGAACCTCATGTGGCAGCCCGGAGAGACCATGGAGTTTCGCGCGTCCGATCACATTCGGGCCATCCACCGCCATGCCCGCGGGAAATTCCTGGATTACGCCGTCGTCAACATCCGCGCCATCACCTCGGCCATGAAGAAACGCTACGCCCGGCAGGCTGCCCTGCCGGTGGAAAACGATATCGATGCCATCTTCAAGATGGGTCTGAAGGTCATGGCCGGCAATCTGGCCCAACATAGCGACAAATTGCGGCACGATTCCGCCGCGACCGCGGCCGTGGTGGTGAAGCTGGCCCAGGAAGGCAGACGCCGCAAGACCGGCTAGCCATAATGGAATTGATGCACACACCCGTAACCGTTGTGATTCTCGCCGCCGGGCTCGGCACGCGCATGAAGTCGCGCCAGGCCAAAGTGCTGCACCGCGCCGGGGGTAAGCCGCTGATCGAGCACGTGGTGGCCACCGCGCTCTCGCTCGCCCCGCCCGAACGCATCTTCGTGGTGGTGGGGCACCAGGCCGACCAGGTGCGCCGGGCCGTGGCCACCGCCGGAATCGGCTTCATCGAGCAGACCGAGCAGAAAGGCACCGGCCACGCCTTGATGGTGGGGCGCGCAGCGCTCTCGCCGCTCGCCGGCTACCTGGTGATCCTTTACGGCGATGGCCCCCTGCTGCGCGCCGCGACGCTCCAGCGGCTGATCGCCGCCCAGGCCGCCGGCAGCGCGGCGGGCACGCTGCTTTCCGCCCTGATGGACGATCCCACCGGTTACGGCCGCGTCGTCCGCGACGCCCGCGGGCACGTGGCGGAAATCGTCGAGCAGAAGGCCGCTTCCGTGGAACAGCTCGCCCTGCGCGAAGCCAACATGGGTATCTACTGTTACCGCGCGGACCTGTTCTGGAAGCACCTGGACGAAATCCGTCCTCTCAATGCCGCGCACGAGTTCTACCTCACCGACCTGGTGGCCATTCTCCATCGCGCCGGCCACTACGTGGAAGCCCTGCCCATGGACGACGCGCGCGAGGCGCTGGGCATCAACAACCGCCTGGAGCTGGCCGAAGTGGACCGCCTGCTGCGCGAGCGCAAACTGCGCGAGCTGATGCTGGCGGGCGTGACCATCGAGAAGCCCGAGACGGTGACCATCGACGCCGATGTGCGCATCGGCATCGATACCGTGGTCGAGCCGTTCGCCCAGATCCTGGGCGCGACCACCATCGGCGAGAACTGCCACATCGGCGCCTGCGCCATCGTGCGCGACTCCACGCTCGCCGGCGACGTGGAGATCGGTCCCTTCACCATGGTGACGGCGTCCCGCCTCGAGAGCGGCGTTCATGCGGGGCCGTTCGCGCGCCTGCGCATGGACAACCACGTCGAGCAGGGCGCGCACATCGGCAATTTCGTGGAGCTCAAGAAGACGCGCCTCGGCGCGGGCGCCAAGGCCAACCACCTGGCCTATTTGGGCGACGCCGAGATCGGCGCCCGCACCAACATCGGAGCCGGCACCATCACCTGCAATTACGACGGCTTCCACAAGCACCCCACGAAAATCGGCGCGGACGCTTTTGTGGGCAGCAATGCCACGCTGGTGGCGCCCCTGGCCATCGGCGACGGCGCGTACCTGGGCGCGGGATCGGTCATCACCGAGGCGGTGCCTCCGGATGCGCTGGCCATCGGCCGCGCCCGCCAGGTAGTGAAGGAAGACTGGGCCCGGAAGCGGCGGTCACTGCGCAAATAACTTCCGGAATCGCTCATACGCCGCATCCCACTGCGCGCTGGGCCGCGGTTGAAACGTCACCGGCGCGAAGGATCGCCGCACCACCGACCTCAGCTCCTCGAGGCCGGCTATCTCGCCCGCGCCCAGGGCTTGCACCAGGATGTTGCCGATGGCCGTGGCCTCGCTCGGACCGGCCACCACCGGGCGGCCGGTGGCATCCGCCGCGAACTGGTTCAGCAGGGCGTTGCGCGAGCCGCCGCCCACAATGTGGATGACCTCGATCCGGCGCCCGCCCAACGCTTCCAGGCTCTCTAGTACGCTGCGATAGCGCAATGCCAGGCTCTCCAGGATCGCGCGGACGCATTCGCCGCGGGTTTGAGGCGGCTCCTGGTCCGTCTGCCGGCAATGCTCCGCGATGCGGCGCGGCATATCGCCGGGGGCGAGGAACGCGTCGGAATCGATGGCTGCGGCAAACGGGCGGGCTGCAGCCGCCATGCCGGCCAGTTCGTCGTAGGTGTAATCCGCGCCCTCCGCGCGCCATGCGCCGCGGCATTCCTGCAACAGCCACAGCCCGGGAATGTTTTTCAGCAGCCGGATCCTGCCGCCGGCGCCCACTTCGTTGGTGAAGTTCAGGGCGAGCGACTGGCGGTCGATCACCGGCCGGTGAAGCTCGATCCCCATCAGCGACCAGGTACCCGAGCTGATGTAGCACCAGGGGGCGCCGCCTTCCGCCGGAACGGCGGCGACGGCCGCCGCGGTATCGTGGCCCGCGGTCGCGTAAACCGGCAGGTTGGGCGGATCGATCATCGTCCCCAGCAGTGTGCCCGGCGCCACGATGGGGCATAGGATCCCGCCCGGCAACCCCAGGCGGTCGAATAACTCCGTGGCCCAGGCCATCGCCCCGGGATTGAAGAACTGGGTGGTGCTGGCGATGGTGGCTTCCGACTTCGCCGCGCCCGTGAGCCGGTAATTGAACAGGTCCGGCATGTTGAGCAGCCGGTGCGCCGCGCCCAACGCGGGCGAATGCTCCAGCTTCATGGCGTACAACTGGTACAGCGTGTTGAGCTGCATGAACTGGATGCCGGTGTAGCCGAACACCTGCTCGCGGGGCACCGTGGCGAACAACTTCTCCATCACGCCCGCGGTGCGCGGATCGCGATAGTGCCGCGGATTCTCGAGGAGCGTGCCTTCGCCCGAGAGCAGCCCGAAATCCACACCCCAGGTGTCTATGCCGATGCCGTCGAGCGCAAGCCTGCGGTCGCCAGCGGCTACCGCGATGCCTTGCTGGATCTCCCGCCATAGCCTCGGCGTATCCCAATAAAGCGCGGGGCCGTCCTCGATCGGTGTGTTGGGGAAGCGATGCAGTTCCTCCACCGCCAGGCGGCCGTCCTCGAGCCGGCCGGCAATCGCGCGCCCGCTTTCGGCGCCGAGATCGAAGGCCAGGTATCGACCCATGGCACGCCGCTGGAATCGGGCAGGAGGGCTCTTCCCCCGCTAATCCCCGAAGCTGCCGACTTCCTCGCGCTCCTCCACCGGCTTGGCGGCGGGCTTGGCGGCGGGCGCCGGCGGGATCGAACCGATCTGCACCAGGTCCGGGCCGGGCTCCTCCTTCAGCACGTGCTGCCGGTAGAGCCTGGTCATGCGCTCGTGCTCCTGCTGCTCCTTGAGCTTCGCGTCGCGCGCGCGCGCCTTCTCCTCGCCCGCGTTCTTGGCGATGCCCAGGCGGTCAAGATCGTGCTGGATTTCGTTGGTGACGATCTCCTCGCGCAGCACCATCGAGTGGTCCCTGCTGGGCAGGGGGACGGCCTTGCCGCCGGCGAAGATCTCGTGGCGGCCGTGCTCCTCGTACCACTTGGTGAGCGTCGCGGTCATGTGCATCTTCTCGATGATGTTGCGCCAGCCCACGCCGGTATTATAGGCGCAGAAGGAGATTTCGCCTTCCTGCGTGGCATACGGGATGATGCACTGCTCGGTGCGGCGGAAATCGTAATTGAACAGATCCTGGAACCACATGCCGGCGATGAACAGGAAGTTCCAGCGGTCGCGGCGGCGCTGCTCGATATCGGCCATGGTGCGGTCCTTGCCCACCTTGCCGTAGCTCTTGCCGGAGGCGCCGAAGGTCTTGTCGAACTTCTTCATCATGTCGCTGAGCTTGAAATGCCGCGGCGCCTGGAAGGGATCGTAATTGCGCGCCACGGCCAGCGCCATGGCGGCCACCGAGAGCCACTTGCCGCGCGCGGCGTCGTTGATGCGCGCCACGTCGCGCGCCAGCCGGTCGGCATTCAGGAACGCGGTCACGGGCGCCGATTCCCGGGTCTCCTTATCCACCATCACGGCCATCCCCACGCCGCAGTTGGGATGGCAGCCGCAGCTCAATTGCCCCCAATCGGCCTGCGGGCCGTGCACCAGGTCGCTCCAGTCGGAGAAGGTCGAGATGAAGGAAATGGGGAACCAGTCGCGCGCCGGCTCGCCGAGGCCGGTCTGGTTCTTCACGTCGTGCGCGAGGTGCGACAGGGTGTAGCGCTGCGCGGTGCGGCGCTCGTCGGTGACCGCCTCGTCGCGCCCCGTGAAGGACACCGGCTGGAAGGAAAGGAACGGAATCTTCTTGGGATTGTCGAGCGCGAACTTGATGATGCGTCCCACCTGCTCGTTATTGATGCCGTTGATGATGGTGATCACCGGGACGATATCGACGCCGTTGGCGTACAGGTTCTCGATGGCCTGCAGCTTCACGTCGAACAGGTTGCCCACCTTGCGATGCTGATTGGCGGCGTTGCCGATACCGTCGAACTGGAGATATGCGTAGCGCAGCCCGGCGTCGGCCGCCTGCTTGCAGAACTCCGGACTCTTGGCGAACTCGATGCCGTTGGTGGCCGCCTGCACGGAGGTGTAGCCCACTTCCCGCGCGTAGCGCACGGCGTCCAGGAAGTAGGGGGAAATGGTGGGCTCGCCGCCCGAAAACTGCACTGACATCTGCCGCTTGGGCTTGATGGTGATGGCGTTGTCGAGCAGCCGCTTGATGTCCTCCCAGCTCAGCTCGTGCACGAAGCCCACCTGGTTGGCGTCCATGAAGCACGGGTCGCACATCATGTTGCAGCGGTTGGTGAGATCCACCGTGAGCACCGAGCCGCGCCCGTGCACGATCGTGCTGGAGCCGTGCTTGTGCAGCGTGGCGTCGTTGTGCGCGCGGATGTCGCGGCCTGGGAAAACGTCCTCGAGATGCTGGAAGAAGGCGGTGTCGATGGCCATCACGTCTTCGAAGTGGCCGTGGATGGGGCAATCCTTCACCATCAGGATTTTGCCGTCGCGCTCGATCACCTGCGCTTTGATCTCGCCCGGCTTGTCCGTGTAGAGCACATCGAGCGGCGTTTTGCCGTCCAGAATCTGCTGCCGGATTTCGGGAACGCAGCGCGGGCAAAGCGAATCGGTCTCGCGCGGCCAGCCCAGCGGCGGCTTGGTCTTCTCCCACGACTTCAACAACGGCTTCTCCGACCACGCCGGCACAAAGCCCGGGTTCTGGCGAATCTGGTTGAGTTTATCGAAGACCACCCAGGCCGCGCCCGCGGCATATGTGAAGGCCTTTTCTACATATTTAATCGGCTTGTGCATCTCGTTTGAACTCCTCCCTGGTGTGATTCGGCTTTCCCAGTACCACGTGGCATGAGCCGCGCGCATGGCTCCCCCCTCCTCCGGACACGAAAGGCGCGCTTATCCAAAGTATAGGGAGGGACGCCGGGAGGGCCTATAAAATGCCATTAAAACGTTGAAATTATTGGTTGTACGGCGTGACACGGGGCTGAACGGAGCAAAGGCCGGGCCCAGCGCCTGGATGCCGAACCTATTCGTATGAAATGGAACGGTTTACAGTTGGCGCGGGGCACCTGGTCGACGGTCACGTTATGATGAGGAAATGTCCAGCGCCCTTCCCCCCGCTCTCGAAACTTCCGCCCAGGCCATCATGGACCTGGAACGGGAGTATCTGCTGCAGAATTATGCCCGCTATCCGCTCGTCCTGGCGCGCGGCAAGGGCTGCTATGTTTACGATCTGGAGGGGCGCCGCTACCTCGATTTCATCACCGGCATCGGCGTCAATGCTCTCGGTCACGCCCATCCGCGCATCATCAAAGTAATACGCGATCAAGCCGCGCTGCTGATCCACACTTCCAACCTCTACTACCACCAGTATCAGGGGCCGCTGGCCAAGCGTCTGGCGGCGGCGAGCGGCCTGCCTCGCGTGTTTTTCTCCAACACCGGCACCGAATCCGTGGAAGGCGCGCTCAAAATGACGCACGCCCACGGGCGCGGCATCCATCCCGAAAAATACGAGATCATCGCCCTCGAGAACGGCTTCCACGGCCGCTCCCTGGGCGCCCTTTCGGTGACCGGACAGGCCAAGTACCGGCAGGATTTCGAGCCGCTGATTCCCGGCGTGCGCTTCGTGCCGGCCAACGACACGGCGGCGCTCGAAGCCGCCTTCAGCGAGCGCACCGCGGGCATGATCGTGGAGATGATCCAGGGCGAAGGGGGCGTCAATCCCCTGACGCAGGAATTCGCCGCCAAGGCACGCCAACTGGCGGACCAGCACCACGCGCTGCTCATCGCCGATGAGACGCAGTGCGGCGTGGGCCGGCCGGGAACATATTTTGCGTACCAGCGCCCCGCGACCGTGATCATGCCCGACATCGTGGTGGCCGCCAAGCCGGTCGCCTGCGGAATCCCGCTGGGCTTCATCCTGGCCAACGAGACGGCGGCGGCCGCCATCAAACCGGGAATGCACGGCACCACCTTCGGCGGCGGACCGCTGGCCTGCCGCGTGGCGCTCGAATTTTTCGACATCCTCGACGAGCTGCTGCCCCACATTCAGGAGGTGGGCGGATACTTCCACGTGATGCTCAAGGAACTGGCGCGCAAGCACGCTTTCGTCAAGGAAGTGCGCGGGTTCGGGCTGATGCTGGGCGTGGAGCTGGCCGTGCCCGGCAAACAATTGGTGCTCGACGCCATTGCCGAAGGGCTGCTGCTCAACTGCACGCACGATACGGTGCTGCGCTTCCTGCCGCCCTACATTGTCACCGAGAAGGAAGTGGACCAGGCGTTGAAAATTCTGGCGAAACTTTTCGCCAAAGTGAAGGCCGATCAGTAAGGCGGATTGCCCTCCGCCCGAAGGAGCAAACATGCAGGAGCCGCTGCCGCCGTCCGTGGCGGGATTCGAGCGCAAACATCCGGCCGTCTGGGACGCATTCGCCAGGCTGGGCGAGAGCTGCCATGAGTCCGGACCGCTGGACGAAAAGACGCGCCGCCTGGTGAAACTGGCGCTGGCCATCGCCTTGCGGCACGAAGGGGCGGTTCACTCGGCCACGCGGAACGCGCTGCGGCGAGGCGTCACCCGCGAGGAGCTGGAACATGTGGCCATCCTGGCCATTACCACCATCGGCTGGCCCGCGGCCAACGCTGCCATGACGTGGATCGCCGACGATCTGCCGCCCGCGGCCGGCTAGGCCACCGGCGGTAGGCGGCCTCGTCCAATGCCATTTCGCCCTGCGGAAATGCCGTTGTGGGAAAACTGAGCGGATTTTGCAGGCGCCGTCTGCTCCAGCGTCGAATCCTGCAACGAAGCGAAGTACCAGGCGGTACCGCCGCCACGGCCGCCCCTCTTCTCTCAATTTAACACTTGCGTAGTTTCGCAATTGTGTCTTATATTAAGACTAACGGATCTGATACTAGATTTTTGGAGGTCGTAACTCATGCGTAGAATCGCTTTCGTCCTCTCGCTGATGCTCCTGCTGCAACTGGCAGGGCCGGCGTTATGGGCAGAAAACCCGGCTTCAGGCTCAGCCGCACCGTCCGGTGCGGCCGCGGGCGCGGCGGCGGACAGCCCCGATCAGTTGAAGCAGGAACTCGAGAACCTGAAAAAGGCAGTTGCCGCCCTCGAAGAGCGGCTGAAGACACAGGAGCAACAGAGCCAGGCGCAGAAGCTGGTGCAGCCGCCGCCGGCCGCGGACCTGGCGTCCCAGGTCAAAGAGCTCGACCAGCGCGTATCGCAGACCGAGCGCGAGCAGTCGCTCGACCGGCTCAAGCTCACTGGCGACTACCGCTTCGAGGCGCACAGCATCACGGGCAGCGTGCCCACCCACTACGACGGCATGCAACTGCAAAACCTGGTGGTCAAGACCATGTTCGCCATGCCCATCCTGGGCCGGCCGCCGGCCAGCGTGAACGAGATCAACAACACCGTCAGTGGACACTACGCCGACTACCTGCAGTTCACCAACAACCTGACCTTCAACCAGCTCAAGCAGGGAATGGCTTCGTTCCCCGGCCCCTTGCAGCAGCAGCTCTTCGGGATGTTGATGCCTTCCACGTTGATCCCCTCTTATACGGACAACAACGATGCGCTGTTCACCAACCGCCTGCGGCTGAAGTTCGACGCCAAGATCTCCGACAATATCAGCTTCACCGGCCGGCTGAGCATGTACAAAGTGTTCGGCGATTCCACCGGCGTCCAGGTGTTCAACGGCCAGGCGAACAGCCTGAACATCGACGGCACCACGTCGGGCGTCCCCAATTCGGACCAGTTGCGCGTGGAGCGCGCGTATTTCAGTTGGAACAATATCGGCGGCTCCAAGCTCTATGTCTCGGTCGGACGGCGGCCTTCCACCGACGGTCCCCCGATGAACTACCGCCAGGACGAACCGCGCGGCGGAACCCCCTCGGGCGCGCTGATCGACTACCAGTTCGACGGCATCACGGTGGGCTACAAGTTCACCGACACCATGATCTGGCGGCTGTGCTGGGGTATGGGCTATGAATCCGGCTTCGGCAACGGCAACCTGCTCAAACTGCCGCAGGACCGGCTCAAGGATACGCACTTCCTGGGCGCCAACCTGGACCTGTTCACCACCGACAAGACCCTGGTGCAGGCCACCTACGCCTACGCCTTCAACGTGACCGACGGCTTCAACGGCCTGATGGTGCTGCCTAACAATCCGCTCACGGGCGATGTGGTGGGCGCGCCGGTGGTCATGCGCTACACGCCTTCCGCCAACCTGGGGGGCATTCACCTGTTCGGCATGAACTTCTCGCGCAAGGCCAAGGCATTCGACTTCTACGTGAGCGGCAATCTCTCGGCTACGCGCCCCAACGGCACCACCACGCCCTTCGGCGGGCTGATGTCGGACCCCTTTGAAACGCCCGTGAATCGCTCGGGCTACATGATGCTGGGCGGCCTGCGCTACAACTTCGGCAACGATGAGCGCACCAAGCTGGGCTTCGAGTTCAACCACGGCAGCCAGTACTGGTTCAACTTCGCGCAAGCCTCCGACGACATCATCGCGCCCAAGACCAATACGCGCGGCAACGTGGTGGAAGCGTACCTGACCCATCGCATCAACGACCGCTTCATCCTCAAGGGCGATTTCATCAAGTACCTGTACGATTACTCCGGGTCGGGCTGGCACGTCGGCGCGCCCAAGGCGATCGATTCCACGCCCATTCTCGGCTTCCCGACGTATAGCGGCGCCAGCATGGTTTCGCTGGGGATTATTACCAGGTTCTAGAAAAGCAGGGGCTGGGGACTGGGGGCCGGGGGCTGGGGGAAGGTTGGCCCTTCGGGCCGCCTTATCCCCTGCCTTCGTCCCCGGCCCCGCAACGAAAAAGGAGATTAGCCATGTCTAAGAGTCATAAATTTCGATTCGTCATCAGCGGTCTGGCGGCTATCGCCGTGGCCGTCGTGCTCACCACCGCCGTCAACGCCGGCACGCCGCAACCCAAGGGCAACGAAGGCAAGGGACGCTATTACTTCAAGCAGACCTGCAAGGAATGCCATACCAAAGGCGCCGAGGGCGGCGAAGTCACTCCGCTGACCAAGACCACGGCGCAATGGAAGGCGTATTTCCTGAAGGGCAAGCACGCAGGGGGCACTGAAGCGCTCACCAAGATCATGCCCGATACGCAGATCCTCGATGTGCAGACCTTCCTGGTGAACCACGCGGCCGACTCGCTGCAACCGGAAACCTGCGGCAAATAAGAATACGGGCAGGCGGCACCGCCTGCCCCACCGCCACCACTCTGGAGACGCACCATGCCAGTCAGTTCCCTCGATCGCCGGAGGTTTATCCAAATTGCCGGAGCCGGCGCCGTGGCCGCTACCCAGATCGGGTGCGGGCGGCACCAGATCGCGCTCGGGCAGCGCCGCGAAATCCCGACCACCTGCGAACTGTGCCCCAACAAGTGCTCGGTGATTGCGGTGGTCGAGGACGGTCTCATCCGCAAGCTCAATCCCAACCCCGAAAACCCGAAATCGCGCGGCATGCTGTGCGCGCGGGGCAACGCCGGCCTGCTGCAGGTCTACGATCCCAACCGCCTCAAGCGGCCGCTCATCCGCGCCGGCGCGCGCGGCGAAGGCAAATGGCGCGAGGTCTCCTGGGACGAAGCGTTCGACTATACGGCGCAGAGGCTGTCCGCGGTCAAGGAGAAGTACGGACCGCAGGGGGTCCTCTGGTCGTCCACAGAAGCGTTCGCCGAGGTGTTCTTCAAGAATCTCGGCATGGCGTTCGGATCGCCCAACATCGTGCGCCACCCCACGCTCTGCCTGGCCTCGGTGAATCTGGCCTACTCCATGACTTTCGGCACCGTCCCCTCCTTCGACCTGCTGAACGCCAACTACGTCATCATGGCCGGCGCCAACCGCTTCGAGGCGCTGATCACGCCCGACACCATGGACCTGATCGAGTCCACCATGAACCGGAAGACGCGCCTGGTCTGCCTCGACCCGCGCTTCACCGTCACCGCTTCCAGAGCCGACGAGTGGTATCCCGTGAAGCCCGGCACCGACATGGCGTTCATACTCGCCATGCTGCACGTGATCATTTCCGAGGGGCGCCACGACAAGGAGTTCGTGGCCAATTATTGCCAGGGCTTCGAACAGCTCGCCGAGCTGGTGAAGCAGTACACTCCCGAGTGGGCTGAGAAGGAGACGGAGATCCCCGCCGCCGATATTGTCCGCATCGCGCGCGAATTCTCCGACGCCGCGCCGCGCGCCGTCTTCTACGCTGGCCGCCGCTCTTCCACGTACCAGAACGATTTCCAGATGCGCCGCGCACAGGCCATTCTGAACGCTGTCGTGGGCAACTGGGACCGCGAAGGCGGCATGGTGCCCAACGCCAAAATCGCGCTCGGCGAGTACATGTTTCTCCCCTGGGACGACCCGCAGGCCCCGCGCGTCGATGAAATGGAGAAGAACTTCCCGCTGGCCGCCAAAGGCGACGGCGCCTACTTGAAGCTGCGCGAAAACGTGCTCGCGGGTTCGCCTTACCCCGTCAAGGCCTGGATGATCCTGAAGCAGGACCCGCTCAACGCCCTGCCCGAACAGGCCAAGACCATGCGCATGATCGAGCAGATGGATTTCATCGCCGCCATCGACATTCAGATGAGCGACACCACCTGGTACGCCGACGTGGTCTTCCCGGAATCCACCTACCTGGAGCGTCTGGACCCCATCGAGGTGCTCTCCGGCATCTGGCCCGTGGTGGTCCTGCGCCAGCCGGTGGTCAAGCCGGTGTACGATACCAAGCCGTGCCTCGATATCGTGCAGGGGCTCGCCAGGCGGCTCGGGCTGCAACAGTATTTCGACTACACCATCGAGCAGTGGAACGATGCCGCGGTCAAGGAGCTGCCGCTCGAGATGCCCCTCGAATACCTGAAGAAGCACGGCGTGTACACTCCTCCCGGCGGGCCGAAGTACGGAGCTACGCTGAATCCGGAGCACCGCTTCGTCACCAAGAGCGGCAAGATCGAGCTCTACTCCGAGCGGCTGCAGGAGGCGGGCCACGACCCGCTGCCGGTATATCAACCGCCGCTCGGTCCGCCCGAAGGCCGGTTCCGCCTGGTGCTCGGCCGCAAGGCGTACTACACCCACGCCAACAGCACCAGCAATCCCTGGCTGCTCGATTTCGCTCCCGAGAACCACCTGTCGATCAACCCGGCTGCGGCCGCGTCGGTGGGCGTGGCCGACGGCGATATGGTCGAAGTGTCGAGCAGCGTGGGCGCCGTGCGGCTGCGTGCCAGGCTGACGCAGGAGATCCGCCCCGACTGTGTGTACATGCTGCACGGCTTCGGCAAGCAGTCGCCCTGGCTGAAGCGCGCGTACCATCGCGGAGGATCCGACGCCGCCATCCTGGAGACCGCCTGGGACAAGGTCTCGGGCAACGCCGCCATGCACGAGACGTTTGTGAAGATCCGAAAGGTGTGAGGAGACCGCCATGCACGACAAACGCTACGCCCTGGTCATCGACTCCCGAAAATGCATCAACTGCAAGGCCTGCGTGGTGGCCTGCCGAGCGGAGAACCAGGTTCCCCTGGGCGCCAGCCGCGACTGGATCGGCGAGGAGCACCGCGGAACGTGGCCCAGGCTGCTGGCCGCCTTTCAGCCCGAGCAGTGCCACCACTGCGTAAACCCATCGTGCGTGCGGGTGTGCCCCACCGGCGCCTCGTACCAGCGCGACGATGGGGTGGTGCTCATCAAGGAAGAGGATTGCATCGGCTGCCGCTACTGCATGATCGCCTGCCCCTATAACGCCCGTTTTTTCCGCGAGGACAAAGGCGTCGTGGAAAAATGCACCTTCTGCGCGCACCGCGTAGACCGCGGCGAGTCTCCGGCCTGTGTCGAGACCTGCCCTTCCAAGGTGCGGGTTTTCGGGAATCTCGCCGATCCTGCGGGCAAATTGCAGCAACTGCTGGCCACCCGCCAGTTCCACGTCATGAAGCCGCAGACCGGCAACGACCCGCAGATCTATTACCTGCTTTAAGGAGCGCGCTTATGCCGAAAATCGAATGGGGCATCCTGATTGTCAATTACCTCTTCCTGGGCGGGCTGTCCGCCGGAATCTACTTCATCGCCGCGCTCGCCACCTACCTCCAGGAGAAGGACGAGACGGCCTACGCGCGCATCGCCCGCTATGGCGCCATGATGGCCCCCTGGCCGGTAGCGCTCGGTTCGCTGCTGCTCATCTTCGACCTGGGAAACTGGTGGCGCTTCTATAAGCTGTTCGTGCACTTCCGCTGGCAGAGCCCCATGTCCATAGGCTCCTGGCTGCTGCTGCTGTTTACCGCGCTCACGCTGGTGAATTTCTGGGCCTGGCTGCCGGAAGAGCGCAGGACGGCGCTGGTGGCGCGCCTCCGTTTGCCGCGCTGGCTGGACCGCGATCTTGCCGGCTCGCGCCGCCTGCTGGCCGCCGCCGGATTCCCGCTCTCGGTCGGCGTGGCCATCTACACCGGTGTGCTGCTCGGCGCCGTGCAGGCCCGTCCCTTCTGGAACACCAACCTGGTGGCGCAGATGTTCCTGTTCTCCGCGCTCTCCACCGGCTGCGGAGTCCTGATCCTGGCGCTCTCGCTGAACCGCAAGCGCCTCGACGCCACCCAGCTTCGTTTTCTTTATACCCTCGACATCTGCCTGATCACGCTCGAATTTTTCATCGTCTTGCCGTACCTGCTTCACGGCGAACTGTCCGTCGAGGCCGTTCGCAACTCGCTCGCGCTCATCCTCGGCGGCCCCTACACGCTGGTGTTCTGGCTGCTGTTCATGGGCACCGGCCTGCTGGTCCCGTTGGCCATCGAGGTGTGGGAAATCGCTCCCGCGCTTGGCTCCGGAGCGCCCCTCCACCATAACCGGAGGCTCGCCGCGCTGGCCGCGGTGCTGGTGGTCTGCGGCGGGTACCTTTTGCGTTACATCTTTGTCTATGCCGGACAGTTGAGCAGCTTCAGCCGATGAGCGCCGAACGCGGACGCCGGTACGTCAAAAACAGAAACTGGGAGATACGTTACAATGCAGGCTACAGCCGTCATGCCCAAAGCGCCCAAGAGCGAAAGCGACCAGATTTATGAGATGCAAGTCCGGATCTGCAAGGCCTTCGCCAACTCCACCCGGCTGCACATGCTGGACCTGCTGGCTAAACGCGAGCACACCGTCTCGGACCTGCAGGCGGCGCTCGAGATCTCGACGCCCAACGTGTCCCAGCACCTGGCCATCCTGAAGGCCGCGGGCGTCGTGACGACGCGCCGCGACGGCAAGCAGATCTACTGCTCGCTCACCATTCCGGAAGTGAAGCAGGCGTGCCAACTCATCCGCGACGTGCTGCGCGCGCAAGTCCGCAACGAACGCAAGCTGGTCATCTGACGGCATCCCCCGCCAGCGCGCGCACGGCGAACCCCGTGGCGATCAACGGGTCGTCCTCCTTCACCAGGTTCTGCGGGTTGACCCACGAGCCGTCGGACCGCTGCGTGCGCAGCAGGCCTTCGCGCACGCCCTCCCCGCTCCTCACATGCAGCGCCTGAAAGGCCTGCGTTTCCTTCCACTTTCGCCGCCGCGGGTGTTCGCCGCTTTCTCACCGGCCGCCCGCCGCAATGCCGCCACACGTGTGATCGAAACGTCACGCATTATGCCCGTCCCGTTTCTGGACAGGAGGTTTTTGAATCCGGACACTCGGGGGCGGAACCGCCAGCGCCATCCCAAGCCGCCTCAAGAGGTTGCGCGCCAGCCGCGAACGGATGGCGAAGTGCCCCTTTCGCGGGCGATGCCAACCCTGTTCCAGGACTTCCGTTTCGCTCTCCGCCAGCTTCGCAAGAGCCCGGGCTTTGCCATGACGACGATCCTGACGCTGGGTCTTGGCATCGGCGCCACCACCGCCATCTTCAGCTTGGTCAACGCCGTCCTGCTGCGCCCCTTGCCGTTTCCCGAACCGGATCGCCTGGTGTGGATGCGCCAGCTCGACCAGACCCTGGGCGCGGCCGCCGCCCAACAGCCGGAGATGCTCAGCTACCCGGATTTCTTCGACTGGCGCGCACAGACCCGGTCGTTCTCCGCCATGGCCTCCTACCGTAACGACAGCGTGACCCTCAGCGGCAGCGGTGCACCCCAGCATCTCGACGCGGAGATCGTCTCGGCGGAGTTTTTCCGCGTGCTGGGCATGCGTCCCGTGCTCGGCCGGGACTTCCTCTCCGACGACGAGGAGCCGGGTGCGCGCGTCGCCATGCTGAGTTACCGCTTGTGGCAGTCCACCTTCGGCGGCGCGCGCGACATCGCCGGCCGCGCCATCACGCTGGACAACCATCGTTACACCGTAGCCGGGGTTATGCCCTTGGAGTTCACCTTCCCCATCCGCAATCCAGCGCCCGCCCTGTGGACTACGCTTGCCGACGACGCCGTCACCGACGCCGGCAAATCCATGGCTGAGCAGCGCGGCGCCAATTTGCTGGACGTAGTCGCGCGGCTGAAACCCGGCGTCTCCCTGGTGCGGGCGCGCGCCGAATTGAACGTGATGGCGCGCAACCTGGCGGCGCAGTACCCGGACACGAACAAGGCCTATACCGCGACTATCGCTCTGCCCGTCCTGGAGCGCCTGGCGGGAGATTTCCGCCCCGCCATGCGCCTGCTGTTCGCCGCCGTCGCCCTGGTTCTGCTCATCGCCTGCGCCAACGTGGCCGGCCTGCTGCTGGCCCGCGCCTCGCACCGGCGTCCCGAAATCGCTTTGCGCGCCGCCCTGGGCGCCAGCCGCTTCGAAATCACGCGCCAGATCCTGGTGGAAGCGGTCTTTCTGTCGCTCTGCGGGGGCGCGCTGGGCGTGGGCCTTTGCAGTTGGATCATCGAAGTGCTGCCGCGCTTCGTGCCCGAAGCTCTGCCGCGGGTCAACCAGGTTTCGATCGACGGCCCCGTGCTCGCTTTCGTCCTCCTGGTTTCTCTGCTGACCGGCTTGTTGTTCGGCGGGCTGCCGGCGTGGCGCATGTCCCGACTCGATCCGGCCGCCTCCCTGCGCGAGGGCTCCCGTGGCGTGGCCGGCGGGCGCGGCCAGCACCGCCTCCACGATGGGCTGGTGATTGCCGAGACCGCGATCGGGCTGGTCCTGCTGGTGGCCTCCGGTCTGCTCATCCGCAGCTTTGTGCAAGTGCTCGCGGTCGATCCGGGCTTCGATCCGCGGCAGGTGCTGACGGCCAGCCTCAACCTGCCGGACAATCGCTATTCGCGCGACGAGCGCATCCGCTTCTATGGCCGGTTGCTGCCGCGCCTGGCCGCGCTGCCGGGAGTGCAATCGGCGGCCGCCGGCTGGCCCTTGCCGCTTTCGGGCGCCAGCATCGGGATCTCGTTTCAGATCGAGGGTCGCCCCGTGGCCAGTGCCGATGAACCAAGCGAAGCGCTCAGTATCGTCACCGCGGACTACTTCCGCACCATGCGCATTCCGATCCTCGCGGGACGCGCCTTCACGGAGCGCGACGATACCCGCGGCGCTCCGGTCATCATAATCAACCAGAGCTTCGCGCGAAAATATTTCCCCGCCGAAAACCCCATCGGCAAACACATCCAGTCCGATCTGGGCGATGGCGTGATCAAATCGCCCATGCGCGAAGTGGTCGGCATCGCGGGCGATGTGAAGAGCCAGGCGCTCACCGCGGCGGTCGATCCGCAGTACTATCTGCCCTGGGCGCAGGCCGTGATCCTTTCGCCCACGCTGTGCATCCGCACCGCCGGCGATGCATCCGCGCTGGCCGGCGCACTGCGCGCCCAATTGGCCGCCATGGACCGCGACATTCCCCTGTATCGCGTGGGCACGCTCGAAGACGCGGTCTACAAGGCCGCCGCCCAGCCGCGCTTTCAGGCCTTCCTGCTGGCCTGCTTCGCCGCCATGGCGCTGCTGCTTTCCGCGGTCGGGTTGTATGCCGTCCTCTCCTATATGGTGGTTCGGCGCACCGGCGAAATCGGCGTGCGCATGGCCCTCGGGGCGCAGCGGGCCGACGTGCTGGCCATGGTCCTCAAGCGCGGCATCCTGCTCGCCGCCGCCGGACTCGTCATCGGCCTCGGCGTCTCCGCCATCCTCACGCGCTATCTCACGGACCTGCTCTTTCGCACGCCCCCGCTCGACGCCGCTACCTTCCTGGTGGTGCCGGCCATTCTGCTGACGATCTCGCTCGCGGCCAGCAGCCTTCCCGCCTGGCGCGCGGCGCGCGTCGATCCCATGCGGACCCTCAGGGACCAGTAGGTGTCAGGCGCCCGCGCGGCGCCCCAGCCGGCCCGATCCATTGGCCGCCCTGCGGTAAGTATAAAAACCGACCGCGCTCATGCACACCACCGCACCCGCGAACCCCATGAACATATCCTTGTGCGTGTCCCAGGGATCGCCCTGCAGGCTGATGTAGGCGGCCCCCAGGTCCGGGCTGAGCGTGACCGCCGCGGCCGCTTCCAGGATTTCGAAAGCCGCGCCGAATCCCAGGGCGAACACCACCGGCAGCGACAGCGCCCAGAGGCCGCCCAGGCGGGCCTTGCGCAGCAGAACTTCCCGCGCCGGGTAGGCCAACATCAGCCCGAAGGCGAAATGCACCACGCGGTCATAATGGTTGCGCGACGTGTGCAGCCAGGGCTTCATCCACTCGCCCAGCGGCACGTTGGCATACATGTGGTGCGCCCCCCATTCGTGCATGCTCAGATACACGAAAATCAGCAGATAGGACAGGTCGGAAAGCGGCACCCAGCGGTAGATCGCGATCAGCAGTCCCACGAACCCGAACACCAGCATGTTTTCCAGTATCCAGTCGTCCACCATCACGGGATGAATGGCGGAAACGATCCAGACGGCCAGAAACAGGAGGCACAGGACCTGAAGCACACGGTTGTTGCGGAACGGTACGGATTTGGCGGTGGATGCGGTGGTCATCGGGCAATTCCGCTTTATCATATCCCGAAGCGCGGCCGTCCTCCACACGGCACTCGGAAACCCCCTTGACAGGCGGCCACGACAGGTGCTATTTTTCTAGCATGATGCTAGAAAACCAGCAGATGGGGCGCGCGCGATGACCGGTCTGAGCCGGCGCGAGCGGCAGATCATGGAGATTCTGTACCAGCGCGGCAAGGCGTCGGCCTCCGAGGTGCGGGAAGCCATGGAAGACGCGCCGGGCTACTCGGCGGTGCGCGCCATGCTGCGGGTGCTCGAGGAAAAGGGCCACGCGCGCCACCAGGCGGAAGGCCTGAAATACGTGTACCTGCCGACGGTGGCGCGCGAGAAGGCCAAGCGGTCGGCGGTGAAACATCTGCTGGACACTTTTTTTGCGGGCAAGCCGGAACAGATCGTGGCGGCGCTGCTGGATGTCTCGGCGACGCGTCTGACGCGGGCGGAGTTGGACCGCATGTCGGAAATGATCGAGAAGGCCCGGAGGGAGGAGAAATAAATGTCGAGCGGCAGCGAAGCGACGTGGTTTGCGATTCTCCTGGGAGCGGCAGTTAAGGGCACGGTAGTGCTGGCCGCGGCGGGACTGGTGGCGTGGGCTCTCGGCCGGCGGTCGGCGGCGGCGCGCCACCTGGTGTGGACGGGGGCGGCGGCGGCCCTGCTGGCCCTGCCCTTCCTTTCGGTGACGCTGCCGGCGTTGCCGGTTCCCGCGGCCGCGGCGATTCTGCCGGGCAGCATCGGCGTTTGGTTTCACGCCGAGGCCGCGGCGGCCGGGGAACAGCCGGCGCCGCCTCCGCTACCCGGCGGCTCGCGGCGCGTGGCCCAGCCGGCGGCGTGGCAGCCCGATGCCCGGCTGTGGCTGCTGCTGTTGTGGGCGGCTGGAGCAGCCGCGGCCATGGCGCAAATGCTGCTGGCGGCTGTGGGGCTGTGGCGTCTGCGGCGCGCGGCCCGCACCTTCCCCGATCCGGATCTGTGCCGCGG
>JAIQEX010000049.1 GCA_020073615.1 Terriglobia bacterium | reverse complement strand
GCCCGCCGCATCGTTGGTGAAGGTCAGCGTCACTTCGATCTCGGTGTTTTTCGGAAATGCCTTGGTGCGCGGCAGGTAGAAGGCGCTACGCGTGCGATCGACACGGTATGCGCCGGCGGCACCGGCCCCGGCGGGCAGGGCATTGCCGGCGCCGTGCCCGTCGCGGAGCAGGAAATCGGTGGCGTCCACCAGCACATGGCCGTCGCTCTCCGCGGCCACGGTGAAGCCCCACAACACGGACTTGGCGAACGAGTCCTCGACCGAGCGGCGCTCGGCGGCATTGGGGCTCGAGGAACGGAACGACTCATTGGCCTGCACCAGGAGCACCTTCGGCCCCACGCGCTGGAAGGAGACGACTCTGCCGCCGCCTTCCTGCCCGCGGTCGAGGCCGATGTCGTTGGAGCCGAGCCCGGCGGCGAGACCGGTGGCATAAAGAAACTCGGCGTCGAAGCGCGGAATCTCGAGCCACAGGCTACCCGACCGCTCGTCCCAATAAAGCGGGAAGTAGCCGTCCAGCTTGTGCATGCCGCTGGTACGCTCCTCGATGGGCGGCGTGCGCCCACCTGTGGGCGCGGCGCCCGGGGTCCGTTGCGGCGCGCCGGCGCCGGGTGGCTGCGCGTGGAGCGCGACCGAAAGGACGAGAGAGACGAACGTCATGGCGGCTCGATGCATGGCGGAAATCCTCCGGTCCATTGTATAGCCGCCGGCATGGGCAGCCTCGCTACAGGTCCTTCGCTGCTGGCGTGAAGCGAGACGGTGCGAAAACCCGCGGCGCGGCACCATGCCACGGCGGTGTCCATCGGGCGGTGGGCGATGCCGCGGCGGCGAAATTCCGGCTCGGTGTAGACGTTGAGAATCCATGCGCGGCGCGGCGCCGGATCGGTGGGCGAACCGAGCCAGGGAACCACCAGGACCCCGCTTCCGCCCACCACGCGCCCGGCACCCGTCTCGGCCAGCCACTAGCGGTATGCGCCATTGGGCAGCGCTTCGCGGAGAGCGGCCTGCGATGTGCCCAGCATGCGATCGAGCAGCGTCCGGTCCTGACAGCCCATCTCCGCGAACATGGCCCTGCGATGTTGCAGAATGTGAGGCAAGTCCAGGATATCCGCGGGGCGGATGCGAATCTCTTCCATGCCCGATTTTCACAGATCCGGACGGCGGTATGATTGCGGTCATGACGCGACGCGATCTGGGCAGACTTGCCGTAGCCGGCGCAGGGCTGCTGCGGAACCGGCCGGCGCGAGGCGCCGCGAAGTACGCCGGGGCGCTCGATGGCTTCGAAGGCAAGGTGGACATGGCGGGCTTCGATCCGGTGCGGTACACCCGCGCGCTGTATGAAGCGGCGCCGCTGCGCATGACCTTCCGCGCGCGGAGCCGCCAGCAGGCCGAAGAGTGGCAGACGGGGCTGCGCGGGAAGATCGCCGAATTGCTGGGCGGCTTTCCCTCGGGGCGCGCGCCGCTCCAGGCGCAGACGCTCGAAGTGCGCGAGTTTCCCGCGTACCGCCGGGAAAAGTTCGTTTTCGTAAGCCGTCCCGGGGTGTGGGTGTTGGGATACCTGCTCACGCCCAAGGCGGCGGCGCCGGCTCCGCACGCCGCGGTGATCTGTCTGCCGGGCCACGGACGCGGCGTGGACGACATCGTGGGCGTCGACGAACAGGGCCGCGACCGCACCGTCAAGGAAGACTACGCCTACGATTTCGCGATCCAGGTGGTGGAGCACGGCCTGGCGGCGGTGGCCATAGAGCCGATGGCGATCGGCTGCCGGCGCGATGCCGTCACCGCGAAGAATGGGCTCAAGGCTACGGCCTGCCAGCCGGTGGCGGGCGCCGCGCTGCTGCTTGGCCAGACCATGATCGGCTGGCGCGTGTACGACGCGATGCGGGCCGTGGATTGGATCGAAACGCGCAACGAGCTGGACGCCGGCCGGGTGGGCTGCCTGGGGATATCGGGCGGCGGCACGGTCACCGCGTTCGCCGCGGCGCTGGAGCCGCGCATCCGGGCCGCCATGGTTAGCGGCTACCTGAACACCTTCCGCGACAGCATCATGAGCCTCTCGCACTGCATCGACAATTACGTGCCGGGCATCCTGAACTGGGCGGAGCTGTACGACGTGGCGGGCCTGATCGCGCCGCGGCCCCTGTTCGCCGAATCGGGCGAGCGCGACGACATCTTTCCCATTGCGGCGAGCCGCGCCAGCTTCGCGCGGGTGAAGAAGATTTACGAAGTGTTCGGCGCCGGGGACCTGGCTGAGCAGGAGGTGTTCGACGGCCCGCACAGCTTCTGGGGAAAGCGCGGCCTGCCGTTTCTGGCCCGGCATCTCGCTTGACCATTTTGTTAACCTCGGCAGAGGAGGGGTGCAATGACAGTCCGGGGATGGATTCTAACGCCGTGCGTAGCTGTGCTGTTTCTTGTCTCGTGCGCCAATAAGAGCGCCGCGCCGCACGCCTCGGTGCTGCTGCGCGACGGCACGACGGTGACGGGCAACGTGCTGGAGAGTTCGGCCACCCAGATCAAGCTGGCCGGAGACGACAACGTCACGCGCACGATTCCGATGAGCCAGGTCCGGGCGGTGGATTATGGCGAAGCGCCGGCCGCCGGGGCAGCGCCCGCGGCGCCGGCCGGGGAAGGCTCGGCCGCCGCGGGGTCCGCGCCGCCGTCCGAAGCGCTTCACGAGAAGCACTATCATCCGCCGGAATCGGCCATCACCACGAAGAGCTATCGGCTGCCGGTGGGGACCGCCATTTCGGTGCGCAACGAAGAGACCATCGATTCCGCCAAGGCGACGCAAGGCCAGACCTTCGCGGCCGAAGTGACCAGGGACGTGCTCGACGAAGAGGGCAGCGTGGTGATCCCGCGCGGATCGAACGCCACGATCGTCATCCGTTCGGCATCCAAGGGCGGACGCTTCCGAGGCTCCTCCGACCTGGTGATGGACCTGGACTCGGTGGCCATCGACGGGCGGCGCTATCAACTGAGCACGACCGATCTCGCCAAGCGCGGCAGGCAGGGGATTGGCGTGAACAAGCGGACCGGCGAATTCGCCGGAGGAGGCGCGGCCGTGGGAGCCATCATCGGCGCCATCGCGGGCGGCGGAAAAGGCGCGGCCATCGGAGCCGGCTCGGGCGCCGGCGCGGGCGCGGTTACCGAAATCCTGACCAAGGGCAGCTCCATCAAGGTGCCGGTGGAAAGTGTGCTGACGTTCAAGCTCGACCGGCCGCTGCGGGTAGTGGCGGCGCAATAACGGCCATGGCGGCGCAACAGTGCGGTCCCGGCGACGTGCACGTTTGGATGATCTCGCCGGCTCCGCCGCTGCCGGCCGCTTGCGATTCCTGGGCGATACTCTCCGCCCACGAGCGCTCCCGAGCGGAGCGGTTTCACTTCGAGGCCGACCGGCAATGGTATGTGGCGCGGCACTATGCGGTCCGTTCGATCCTCTCCGGGTACGTGGATGCCGCCCCATCCGAATTGGTGTTTGGCTACGGCGAAGCCGGCAAGCCGGAGTTGACATACCCTCCGGGCAGCGGGATCAGACAGAACCTTTCGCATGCCAGCAGCCTGGCGGTGCTGGCGGTTACCCGGGACGAGCCGGTGGGAGTGGACATCGAGCGGAAGCGGCCTGTCCCGGAAGCCTGCGACATCGCGCGCCGGATGTTCTCCGAGGGCGAATACCGGCTGATCGCCGCAGCGAGTGGGGCAGCCCGCGACGAGGCGTTTCTCCGGTGCTGGACCTGCAAGGAGGCGGTGGTGAAAGCGACGGGCCAGGGAATCACGGCGCCGTTGCAGTCATTCGATGTCGGGGCGGCGATGGGCGGCGCCATCGCGACGATTCACCTGGAGGGCGACGGCGAAAACCCGTGGGTAATTGCCAGCCTGGCGGTAGGACCGGAGCACATTGGGGCGGTTGTCCGGAGAGGCACGCTGGGCAGAGTGGAGATGTGCACGTGGGGTCCGGAGGGCACGCGTTAAGGCGAAGTCGTGGCTAAGAAATTCAAGGGATTGCGGGCCATAATGCCCGCCGCGGCAAGGCGGCGAGCGACGTGGAATACCGCCGCCTGGTGGAAGAGATGTCGCTCCACCAGCTTCGCAGCGCCAGGGAAAGGACGCAAGAGAAGATCGCCGAGGAACTGCACATCGGGCGGGCGACGTTTCCCGGCTGGAGCGCCGCACCGATATGTACGTCAGCATCCTGGCAGGCTTCCTCCAGGCGGTTGGAGCGGAACTGGAGATTCGCGCTGTGTTTCCCGATGGACGGGTGGTCAAGATGACGCAGTTCTCGGAAACGGTCACATAGAACGTCCGTCACCAATCACCTCAAATCCTGAGAGCGTCCCTGACGGATTTCCACAGCGCGCGATGCGTTTCGCCGAGACAGAAAAGCGTGTGGCTGTTCCCAATACAAGAACCTTAGGAAATGTTGCCACTATGTTATTGACGCATTTAGTACTTATAATATTCTTGACAACCCCCCAAATAACATCAATCCTGTTTTTGTTGCCTTCTGAGATCTGCTAAAGGCGTAAACTCGCCAAGGCAGAAGCCCGGAGAGGTGACAATTGCATATCCCGTCCTTTTCAGAACTCCACAAGTTCCTCGGTGAGCTCGTTGGGCTTTTGCTTTCCCTTTTCGGTGCGGCTGAGCTCCTACTCTGGCAGTTCAAAAAGTTGAGGAAGATGTGGTGCGAGTTCAAGAGGGACGATCACCCACGATTGCGGCAGGATCGAACGTGAGTGCAGGACGTGTCCATTGATTCTGATAAACGATCTGGTGAGCCGGGCGGGGCTCGAACCCGCGACCCTGTGCTTAAAAGGCACATGCTCTACCACCTGAGCTACCGGCCCAAAACAGTTTATGAGGAGCGATTTCCGCGGGGCGATATCGCCCCGCTCACCCGACCATCATAACAGGCATGGTGTGGCGGTCGCCGGCCGGCCCGATCGGCTGCGCGCTGCTTTCCGCGTGCCGGCCGAGGAGCCGCCGGCTCGGAGAGTCCTCCGCAGGGTCGCTGCCGGTTACGAGCTCTTCTTGGCGGTCAGCTCGGCGCCCCAACTCCCGTCGTCGGTACCGAATGTGAACTGGATCTGGTCGCCTGAGACTTTGCCTTTGTACACCAGCTTGTAGGTCTGTCCCTGGTAATCGGTGGTCAGCCAGAACGTGACGGTGTCGCCATCCAACTTCCCGTCGTGGATGTCCACCGGGGTCGTAGGCAGGCCTTCCACAGTACCGGTAAGGGCCCCTCCGGAGCTCTTCAGATTAAACGTGAGGGGAACGCTGTCACCCTGGAAATCAAAGGCTCCTTTCCAGGTCCCCGTCACTTCGGCGGCGAAGAGTAAAACAGCCAAGAACGAACAGATGCTCCCCAGTTTTAGCGCGGTTCTCATGTGCCTCCCGGTCTGCCCGCCGGCCTCGCAGCGGCGGCAATACCAATCCTCCAGAGAGCGTACCCCGGCTGCCACGCCTCGTCAAGCTCGCTCGCAAATCCGGGTCTACGGCCTGGCAGGTGACGCAGGGTGGATCGGTGTGTGTGTAGATTGCGGGACGGACTTGGCGGCTGAATTCCGGTTCACGCGTAGGTGATCGGATTCTTCTCCAGCCAGCGCGCGTCGCGGACGCTGTTGACCTTCTGGATCGTACTGCGCGTAACGGCTCCGGTGAAGTCACGCGATGCCCATGCTACGCCGGCGCCGAAACCGAGTGCACTCCCGACCATGCCTTCGGCGGCCACCCTGTATCCGGATTTGTGCCTGCGGCTCAGACTGGCGTTCAATACTCCAATGGCGGCACCGATCGCGGTAGACGTCCAGATGGTACCGCGCAACACCGGTTTGAACGGCCCGTTGCCGGTTCCTTTGGGAGGGGAGGTGACGCCGTCCAACACGGCCTTGGCCAAGTACCTAAAGTAGGTAAAATCGGATTTCAGCGTCGGAGAAGTTTCCATCGGGGTCCTCCCGCTCTCATCAGTCGAGCCACCCTTGACACCATCATTATACCGCCATCATAGAAAACCGTCCTGTTTATCTATTATTCCTATTTGCCCGGCGGCCTCGCCTCCGATTCCGCCTCCTGGCGGGCCGCGCGCCCGGCTATACTTGGTCCAGATGAAGCGATGAGCCGGCTCACGCGGCGTTTTCTATTGATCCTGGTGGCGATCGTGGCGACGCTGGCCGCCGGAACGGTGGGGTTTACCCTGATCGACCATTACCCGCCGTTCGATGCCTTCTATATGACCCTCACCACCATGACCACGGTCGGGTATGGGGAGATCCATCCGCTGTCGCACGCCGGGCGGGTGTTCAATTCGTTTCTCATCTTCTTCGGCGTCACCACAATCCTGATCGCCATGGGCGCCATGACCCAGACCATCATCGAGCTGGAGTTCGGCGACGCCATCGGCAAGCGGCGGAACAAACGCATGATCGACAAGTTGAAGGATCACTACATCATCTGCGGCTTCGGGCGCGTGGGGCACGGCGCCGCCGTGGAATTGCGCCACGCGGGGGTGCCCTTCGTGGTGGTGGACAACAACCCGGAACGCGTGGAACGGGCCATCCTCGAAGGCATGCTGGCGGTGGCGGCGGATTCCACGCGCGACGAGACGTTGCGGCAGGCCGGGATCGAACACGCGCGCGGGCTGGTGGCGGCGCTGGCCACCGATGCCGACAACCTTTTCGTGCTGCTCTCGGCCAAGGGTCTCAATCCGCGCATCTATGTAGCCACGCGCGCGGCCGAGGAAGGCGCCGAGGAAAAGATGCGGCGCGCCGGCGCCGACGCCGTTTTCGCGCCCTACGTCATCACCGGCCACCGCCTGGCGCAATCGCTGCTGCGCCCGCACGTGGTCCAGTTCCTGGATTTCACCACCCACGATATCGGCATGGACATCAGCATCGAGCAGGTCCGCGTCGCGGAGTCGAGCGAGGTGGTCTCGCGGACCATCAAGGAGATGCAACTCCGGCGCGACGTGGGGGTGATCGTCATGGCCATCCGCAAGGGCGACGGGCGCATGCTCTTCAATCCGCCGGCCGACACCGCCGTGGATGGCGGCGATTATCTCATCGTGATGGGGCGGCAGGAGAGCCTGCGGGCGCTCGAGGCCTTGCTGGCGGAATCGCGGGCGGCGCGAAAATAACCCAAACCGACCCCAAACACCTGTGCGCGGCGGGTTTCCGCGCTATAATAAGCCTCGGCGGTCGCTATGCCAAGTCGTTTTCGCAGCTTCATTGAATCCATTGTTTACGCAGGTATGAAACCCGCGGGCCGCGGCGCACAGCCCAAGCGCATGCGGTGGCTCGGCCCGCTGCGGGGGCCGGTCGAACGCTTCATTAACGGCGGGCCGGCGCCCACCGATCCCCTCTATCTCACCAACCGGACCTTGGGACAGAGGGTGCGGTTCATGGTGGTGATCGCGGTGCCCTGCCTGATTCTGGCGGGCGGCGTGATCCTCTCGACGAGCAACATGTTCAAGCCCAAGATCGCCCCGGCGAAGCCGCTGACTGCCGCGGAAGTGGCCGCGAAGATCCTGCCGAACCTGGCCAAGAACATCAGCATCGAGAGCAACAAGGACATCCAGGTGGTCGAAGTGCACGTCGATCACACCGCCGGGACGAGGCTGGCGGGCACCATCACCAACAACACGGGCCGTTCCATTCGCCTGGCGGAAGTCGTGTTTGTGCTGACCGAAGCGAGCGGATCGCAGTTGGGCGCGGTCACCGCGAAGCTGGAGAATCTGGCTCCTTACAGCACCTCGAAATTCGCTATCCCCATCCAACAGGCCAGCGCCGCCTACGCGTTGGTGCGCGAAATCAACACGCAGTAAGCGCTCGCACGGCAAGAGCCGCGGGGCGAGACACGCCGAAAGCCGGCGGCAGCCAGCAGGGCAGCCCCACGGATTGCGCAGCGCCCCCCTTGCCACCCACCTGTTCGGCTGTCTGGCCGGCATGACGATGACCGCGAGGCGCGCGCACCAACAGCTTTCCGGCGGCGGCAACTGTTTCATCGGTTCCAGGCCGCGCAGCGAGAAGAAAGGGTCTGAAACCGCCATAATACAGTAGATGGCGGATTCTGTGGGATTGAAGGCGGCGAAACCGCGCGAGGCGGTCGAAAGGCAATCGCGGACGCGCACCCTGGCGGTCGCCTTCGCCGGCTTTTGCGCGTTCCTGACGCTGTTTGCGCCGCAGCCCCTTCTGCCCATGCTGGCCGCGGCGTTCGGCCGGCCGGTGAAGGCCATGAGCCTGGTGGTCACCATATCCACGATTGCCGTGGCCATCACCGCGCCGCTGGCGGGAATCGTCGCCGACCGCCTGGAGCGCAAGCGGGTGATTGTGTGGGCGGCTTTTCTGCTGGCCGTCCCGACGCTGCTGGCGGCCACTTCGGCCAGCCTCGGACAGCTCCTGTTCTGGCGCTTCTGGCAGGGCGTTTTTACGCCCGGGATCTTCGCCGTGACCATCGCCTATATCAACCAGGAATGGGAGCGGGGCGGGGGAGCGGCCATGTCGGCTTATGTCGGCGGGACGGTGCTCGGGGGATTCAGCGGCCGTATGGTGGCGGCGCTGGCGGCGGCCTGGCTTTCCTGGCGATGGGCGTTCGCCGCCCTGGGCATCCTCAATGTGCTGGCCGCCGTGGCGATCTGGGCGTGGCTGCCACGGGGCCGGCCATTCGCGGGTGCGCGGCGCCACGTGTCCATCGCGCGGTCCATGGCCAGGCACTTGCGGAATCCACGGCTGCTGGCGACATACGCAGTGGGTTTCTGCGTGTTGTTCACCCTGCTGGCTACGTTCACATACATCAATTTCTATCTGGCGGCGCCGCCTTTTGGCCTGAGCACGGCGGCGCTGGGCCTGCTGTTCGTGGTCTATCTGCCGGGCGGGTTTCTGACCCCCTTCGCCGGCCGCCTGATCGACCGCCTGGGACATCGCTTCACGCTCACGGCGGCTTTTTCCGGCGGTATCGCGGGAATCCTGTTGACCGTGGTCCACAGTCTGCCCGTGGTGATTCTCGGACTGGGGCTGGCCTGCGCCAGCGTGTTTATTGCGCACGCCTCGGCATCGAGCTACATAGGGACCGTGGCGTACGAGCCGCGGGCGGCCGCCGTGGGCCTGTACGTGATGTTCTACTATGCGGGCGGCAGCATCGGCTCGTTCCTGCCCGGCCTGTTGTGGAGCCGCGGCGGATGGCCGGCCTGCGTGCTGCTGGTGGCTGCCGTGCAGGCCCTGACCATCGCGCTCGCATCGACGTTCTGGCGGCCGGCGCCGCAACGGTTGCCGGCCGCTTCATCCACGGGATTTGCGGGGGGTTGATTCCGCGGCCAGCCGCCGCACCAGAACCAGTTGGCCGATATGATACGAGTTGTGATCGGCGATGAGCAACGCTTCGCGCAGCAGCGTCTGCCCCTCGCCCCACGGGAACTTGCGATGCAGGTTTCGGGCCGGATCGCGCACCATCTCCTCGAACTCGGCAAGGTCCTTGCGAAAGGCGCGAAGCGAGCTTTTCCACTGGCTTTCCCGCTCCGGCGCTGGCGAGGCGGGCCAGTATCCTTCGGGCCATTTCGGGGAAACATGATCGGCCGACTGGCTGAAGCGCAGGATGTCGTTCTGCGCGATGCGCATATGTTCCATCAGCTCCCAGGCCGAATGGGGCGCTCCGGCGGGACGGATGCCGGTGCGGTCCAGCGGCATGCCGCGAACCGCGGCATCGAGCGTGATATGTGCGTTACCGCCGCGCAGCAACTGGATCAATTGTTCGCGCAGCGCCTCGTCTTTGGGCATTTAGAGTTGTCCTCAACGCCAGTGTGCCACACGGTTTTCAGACTTTTTGCTCCAGATTCGTGGTAGACTCCTTGCGAAGGAGGCCGGCCATGCCTGTGCCTCAAGATGTTTCGATCTTTCTGAACAACGCCCTGACACCCACCCATAACCTGGCCGAAGTGGAATGCGGCGCCGGGCTGCCGGAAGCCATCCGCGACATGCCCGAAGAGGTTTCCGGCCGGTTTGTGGCTCTGGACCCGTCGCTGGTCCATGACATTGAAGCGGCCTGGAAGCGAATCATGATTCTGAACGCCACCCGCGTGCTATACACGTTCACTTACGATTCGCAAACCGGGGGATTCACGGCGCACAAACGGTAAGACCTCGTGCGAAACTGAGGTCATGACGTCTAGCGGAGGGGATGCGGCCCGGCGGGCGGAGCTTGCCCGTAAAGCGGCGCGGTTTCTCGAGATGCATGCCGGGCCCGGCATCCTGGTGCTGCCCAATGCCTGGGATGCGGCGAGCGCGCGCATCTTCGAAGAAACCGGGTTTCCGGCTCTGGCCACGACCAGCGCCGGGGTGGCGTATGCGCTCGGCTATCCCGATGGCGAGCGGATCTCGCGCGACGAGATGCTGGCGGCCGTGCGGCGCATCGCGGCGGCGGTCGCGATCCCGGTGACCGCGGACATGGAGGGCGGGTATGGCCCCGCGGTGGCCGATGCCGAAGCCACGGCGCGCGGTGTATTGGAAGCGGGCGCCATCGGGTTGAACTTCGAAGATGCCCGCGGCGGCCGGCTGCTGGAAACCGCGCAGCATGCCGGGCGCGTCCGCGCCATGCGGCGGGTGGCGGACGAAGCCGGCGTGCCGCTGGTGATCAACGCGCGTACGGATGTCTTCCTGCTGCAGGTGGGCGCCCCCGAATCGCGGCTGGCGGAGGCGATCGCACGCGCCAACGCCTATCGCGAGGCCGGCGCCGACTGCCTGTTCATTCCCGGGGTTCGCGATGCCGAGACCATCGCCGCCCTGGCCGGCGCGATCCACGGACCGATCAATATTCTGGCCACGCCGGGCACACCGGCGGCAGCGGAATTGGCGCGTCTGGGCGTGGCGCGGGTGAGCACCGGCTCGGGGCCCATGCGGGCCGCCATGAGCGCCACGCGCCGCCTCGCCAGTGAGCTCAAGCGCGACGGAACGTACGCTTCGTTCGGCGAGGGTGTGTTGACGCACGCGGAAGCCAACCGCCTGATGGAACGCTAATGCGACACTGACGGTTATGGACGATGCGCGCCGGACACGCCGGAAATTTCTTTGCGACCTCGCCATCGGGTCCGGGCTGCTGTTGCCGGGTTGCCATCGCGGCGAACCGGCGGAGGGAGCCGCGCCGGCGGATGCGGCCGCACCGGAGGGGCCCGCCGACGTCACGGTGCGGATCGCGCCGGTGCTGGCCGATATCGCCCCGGACCACACCATCAGCACCATCGGCTACAACGGCACGGTGCCCGGCCCGCTGATTCGCCTGCGCGAGGGCGTGGCCGTGACGGTGGACCTGTTCAACGAAACGGACTCGCCGGAGCTGGTGCACTGGCACGGGCAGAATATCCCCGCGAGCGTGGACGGAGCCACGGAAGAAAAGAGCCTCATCGTGCCGGTCCACGGCCACCTGCGCTACCGGCTGACGCCCCAGCCGGCGGGGGCGCGGTTCGTGCACACCCACGCCATGCCCATGTCCGACCTGAGCCGCGGCACCTACACCGGGCAGTTCGCCTTCGTCTACATCGAGCCCAGGAGCAACCCCGGGCAATACGACCAGGAAGTCTTCCTGGCCACCCATGAGTGGGAGCCCTACTTCACCACCATGGAGGAAGAAGAGGAGCCCGCTCCGGGCGCCACCCGGCCGGCGCCGCAGCGGGACGCCAAAGCCAACGGCTGGGAGATCGGCTACCAGCGCTTCACCATCAACGGCAAGTGCCTGGGGCATGGCGAACCGGTGCGCGTCAAAGCGGGACAGCGGGTGCTGTTTCACATCCTGAACGCGAGCGCCACGGAAAACATCCAGCTGGCGCTAGCCGGCCATCGATTCCAGGTGGTGGCGCTCGACGGCAACGCGGTGCCCCATCCGCAGCCGGTCGAAGTGCTGGAACTGGGCACGGCCGAGCGCGTGGACGCGGTGGTGGAGATGAAGAACCCCGGCGTCTGGATTTTGGGCACTCCCCGCGACGACGACCGCAAGAACGGCTTGGGCATCGTCGTCGAATACGCCAACCAGAAAGGCAAGCCGGTTTGGACGAAGCCCGCGAAGGCGGCCTGGGACTACACGATTTTCGGCGAGGAGCGGCCGCCGTCCGAGCCCGAAGAGTCCATCCTGCTGACGTTCGGCAAGGAAAACGGCGGCGCGGGGGGCTTCAACCGCTGGACCATTAACGGGCGAGGTTTCGACGAACGGACTGAGCCGCGCCTGTTGCACCGCGGGCGGCGTTACCGGCTGGTCTTCGACAACCAGACCGACGACGCGCATCCCGTCCACCTGCACCGCGCCAGCTTCGAGCTGACCAACGTGCACGGGAAAGCCACCGCGGGCGTGATGAAGGACGTGGTGCTGGTAAAGGGCTTCACGAAGGTGGCGGTGGATTTCGCACCCACCATAGAAGGCCTGAGCCTGTTCCATTGCCACCAGCAGCTCCACATGGATTACGGCTTCAAGATGCTGTTCAACGTGGCGTGAGGGGCTACAGCCGGAGACCTCGCGCCGGGGCGCGATGCGCATCGCGTCAACGGGTTTAGACCGGGATCTGACCCAATACTGTTCACATTGTTCACATTCACCTGATGACGGCATAATGACGCTTCCCCGATCGCCGTTTCCAGGGAATTGTGTCTAAACAGCGAGGACCTGGGACCTATGTAACGAGATGTCGCTCCACCCGCCGAGTCTTCTGCATTCTATTCCGCGCCTCATCCTTTGGGAAACCGATCGCATCTAAGAGAACCAATTCGCATAGGACACGCAGGCGGACTGCTAGGTTGTGCATGGTTCGATACCGGTCTTTCTTTAGGGGCAAGCGCTGGTCCACCTCGGGATCGAAGTGCGTATAGTAATTACGCAAACTGCCTGCGAGAGTAATATCTTCATTACTAAGCAACCAACCAGCATCGAGCTTGTTAGCAAGGCGTCTTATCCGGTCGGCCGCCGCCGGCTCGTGGCTATGCCGAAGGCTCTGCTTCAACCACCGCTGGTCACTGACGCCAACTGCATTCAGAATACGGTCGAGTTGCTCCTGGTGCTTTCTTATCTTTTCGGGCGTAGGTTTGAATGTTCGGCGATCATAGGACTCGAGTGCTTGAAACATATTGATGAACCTGTGCTCGACATACATTGAAGGGCTACGTAGCGTGCCGAAGTACAGATCACAGAGCGACTGTAGTGCCTCGTCGCGCAAGAACCAAGCTGTAACCAAATCACTAAACCGGATATCGGGGAGGGTAAACAGCATGTCCCAATGGGGAACGTCGCGTGAAGAGGCAACGATTGGCTGTCGGTTCGAAACTAGCCTGACACGAACTGAGTGTTCAGCACCTGAGCGGTCTAGGGCGGTGCACATTGCGGTCATTTCGAGGGGAATCAGCGGTTCGCCTACACCGAGGGAAACGAAATTGGCCAAGTTGTTGATATGGCGGAACAGATCTTTGTATAGGAGGTCCTGCGTAGAAGTGACCGTAAGCCAACTCTGTTGAACGATGTGGACATTCGTGACTGCTGGAACAGATGGGCCCGAAGCCGAGAACTTGACACCAATTATCAGACCGTCTGAAAGCATGCCCTCAATCGATTCGGGTATGGAGTATTTGACCTCCGCCGGGTAGAGGTTGGGACCAAATTGCACCGAGAAGCCCGAGGTTGCCACCCACGTGTCGAGATTTGAATAGCGGATTGAGAGCGAGGCCAACCGAAAATCATCAGCACTTTCGAAATGGACGTCGTAAATGAGGAGGGTTGGCCAAACCTTCAATGACCCTCGCGACCCTGCAAAAGGAAAAGACGCTTCCAGTACTTGGCAGTCGACCAGCGATATCAGCAGGCCATGGCTAGTTATTCCAACTAAGATGGGGAAGGTATCTGGAAGGCCGAATTCCACTACTATTGGTTCCCCATCCGTAGTCGCATCCGGAACGACCGATTCTTGGAAAGTACCGTCGAGTTGCAAGACCCAACCGTGTTCGTCGTCTTTTAGCAGTATCCCGGGCAAGGGTTTGTCAGGGTCGCTGGGTTGCCACCAGTGCGCTGCCGTAATGTCGACCATACACTATGGTACAGCACTTGCTGCGACAGACTCTGGCGAGCCGGGAGGAGACCCGCCGGACAGGCGTTTGACTGTTTGACTGAGGCCGGCGTGCCGGACGCCATTCGTTATCCCTGCCCTTGAGTTCCCTCACCTGGAGCTTCTCGCGATCACTTCTCGCCGCCTAGAGCGCGGTCCAGGTTAAACGCGGCGCTGATCAAGGCCAGATGCGTGAACGCTTGGGGGAAGTTGCCAAGGGCCTCGCCGCGGGGGCCAGTCTGCTCTGCGTATAAACCGACATGGTTTGCATAGCCCAACATGCGCTCGAAGATCAGACGCGCATCGGCAAGCCGGCCGCGATCCACCTTCCCCGCCCGGGTCAGTGCCTCCACCAGCCAGAAGGTGCACATGTTGAAAGTGCCCTCCCGCCCCTTCAACCCGTCGGGAGTTTCCTCCACGTTGTAGCGGTAGACAAAGCTGTCCGATACCAGACCACGCTGGCTCGGCGGTTGCCGGATTGCCTCAATCGTGGATAGCATCCGGGGATCGGTGGGTGCCATGAAGAAGACCAGCGGCATGATCAGCGCAGAGGCGTCCAGTGACTCGCTACCGTAGTACTGAACGAAGGACTTCCGGTCCTCAGACCAGCCACATTTCTGAATCTCGTCGTAGATCTCGTCGCGAGTCTCCAGCCATCGTGCGCGATCGGCCGGGAAAGACCGCTTGTCTGCCAGCCGCAGCGCGCGGTCGAGCGCTACCCAGCACATCACACGTGAGTAGACAAAGTGCTGCCGGCCACTTCGCACTTCCCAGATCGCCTCGTCCTCCCGCTTCCAGTTGATGCATAGCCAGTTCATCAGGCGCCGCACGTAAGACCACATCTCGTAGGAGATTGGCATTCCGTACTTGTTGTACAGGTATACCGAATCCATCAGTTCGCCGTAAATATCGAGCTGAAGCTGCTTGCAGGCGCCATTTCCTATGCGCACTGGCGCGGAGCCACAATACCCTTCGAAGTGAGCGAGCGTTTCCTCCGCGACCTCGCGGCGGCCGTCAATTCGGTAGAGAACCTGCAGCCCGCCGTCCCCATCCAGTTCGCGGCATCGCGCCTCCACCCATTCCATGAACCTCGCTGCTTCTTCGGTGAATCCGATGCGGATCAGGCTGTATACCGTAAATGCGGCGTCGCGGAGCCAGGTGTAGCGATAGTCCCAATTCCGCGTTCCGCCGAGCGCCTCGGGCAGACTACAAGTAGGTGCGGCAACGATGGCGCCGGTTGGGGCAAACACCAGAAGCTTGAGGACCAGGGCCGACCGCCGGACCATCTCCCGCCAGCGGCCCGTGTAGGTGCAGTGCCCGATCCAGGAGTGCCAGTAATCAACGGTCTGCGCAAAGAGCGTCGCGCACCTCTCTTCGCTGATGCCAATCGGCTGATCGCCACTCCCCGGCTCGATCGGGTGCAATTCAAAGCTGAGAGTTTCCTCTGCTCCGAGACTAAAATCAAGGACGATGCCCGAGCCGTCCTGAGTCAGGGGCCGATCGGACGCTAACGCGAGGCTGAGTTGGCTCGACCGGAATCTTGCACCACCGGTCACGAGTTCCGTCTCATGACGATCGCGGCCATAATCAAATGCCGGATAGCATTCCAGGTGGAACGCCACGCGGCCCCGCACCACACGGACCTGGCGGATCAGGCCGTGAAAGCCCGTTTGTGCCCGCGGCGCACTTACCGGCATGTAGTCGACGATTTCTGCCACCCCTTGGTCGGACAAGAAACGCGTGATGAGCACGTTCGTATCGGGCCAGTACATCTGCTTGTAGACCACGCCGTCTGCAGAAGCCGGTCCGATCCGGAAGCGGCCGCCCTTGCGTTCATCGAGAATGGCTGCGAAGACGCTTGGCGAATCGAAATTGGGAAAGCAGAACCAATCGATGGATCCATTGATCCCAACCAAGGCCACAGTCCTGAGATTTCCAATGACGGCGTAGTTTTCGATCGGAAGGTAGCCCATGAGTAACAGCGTACGCCGCTCAGCCCTGCTCCAGCCACCGTCCCCGATTGCTATGCAGCATCAGAAACAGCGCCGCGAATCCGAGCAGCAGCCCGAGCGAGGCGCCCAGACCGATCAGGCGCGGGTCGGTGGAATGCAGGCGCAGGGTGAAGGCTACGTTGAACAGGACGGGGAGGAACGCGGCGAGGACGGGAGGCCAGGGGCGGCGGAGACCGAACAGGGAGCGCGAGGTGATCTCGATGAGGCTCCAGCCGATGAGGGCGGGCCCGAGGGTCAGAAAGACGGCGGAAACCATCCTGGTGGATTCCGCGGTGAATTTGCCGCGCTGAAACAGCAGGGTGATGGCGGGCGTCCGGAAGACGAGCCCGATCGCGCAGCCGGCAATGGCCGCCATGGCCGCCAGGACGACGGTGCGGTCGATCAGGCGGAAGGCCTCGCGCAGGCGAAGAAGGCTGCGCAAACGCGCGATCTCGGGCAGCAGCGAGTTGGAGATGGGATTCACCAGGATGGCCAGGGGCACGCCCACGCCGCGCATGCAGTAGTCCAGCGCCGCGGCCATCCCCGGCCCGGCGTCGGTGGCGTAGGCGCGCGTGAAGATCATGTTGAGGCCGAGGCCGGCGGCGTACACCACGAAGAACGCGGGCTTGGCCAGGATCTCGCGCCAGCGGATTTCACAGCGCGGCGCGTCGCCCGTTTTCAAGCCCGAGCGCGCGGCGAACCAGACGATGGCAAGCTGCGCCCAGGCGCCCGCCGTGTAGCCGATGGCGAAGGCATAGACGCCCAGCAGTTTCCACAGGCTGAGGGCGCCGATGATGGTGAACGCGTTCAGCGCGGCCTGGTAAAAGGCGGTGGGCAGAAAGCGGCGGCCAGTGTACAGCAGGGCGCAGTGCACGGCGGCGAGACCGGCGGCGATGGTCGACAGCGACAGGATGCGCAGGATGGCGACTGCCGTGGCGAAATGTCCCGCATCGAGACCCGGCGCGAGCGCGTGCATCAGCCAGGGAGCGCTGAGGACGACTGCCGCGCAGAGTGCCGACGACACCCAGGCAAACCCGCGGCTCAGCTTGAGGAACAGCGCGATGCGCTCCGCGCTGCCGGCGGCTGCGAGCAAAGGGACGAAGGCGAATACGATGCTGTTGATGAGCATCGAATTGATGGTGTCGGTGGGGCCCATGGCCACGGCCAGCGCGTCGGCCCGGCTGTGGGTGCCCAGGAAGTAGGCGGTCAACGCGACGCGGCCGAAGCCCACAATGTTGCCGATCAGGACGCCCGCCACCAGCGTGAGGCCGCCGCGCACGAGCGGGCTTTCCACCGCGCGCGTGAATGTGGTCTCAGCCGTCACTGGCGGAGTTGGTTCGGTCGAACTCAGGGAAGACCTCAGCGCGCGCGCGGGATGGCCGGGCCGCCCTCAGGCGGTGGCGGCGCCGGCTTTCCGGGCGGCGGCCAGCGCGGTTTCGTAGTTGGGGAAGTCGGCCACTTCCTTCACGTATTCCACGTGCCGCACGCGGTTCTGCGGATCCAGGACGAAAATGGCGCGGCTTTCGATGCGCAGCTCCTTGATCAGCGTGCCGTAGTGGGACCCGAAGGAACCGTCCTTGTGGTCTGAGAGCATTTTGACTTTATCCACGCCGAACGCGCCGCACCAGCGCTTCTGCGCGAACGGCAGGTCCATGCTGACGGTAATGATATCGACGCCCGGCAGCTTGGCCGCCTCCTCGTTGAAGCGCTTGGTCTGGGCGTCGCAGACCGGCGTATCGAGCGACGGGACCACGCTGATGATGCGCACGTGGTTGCCGGTATCGTGCAGGGTGACCGGCTTCAGATTATTGTCCACCAGGTTGAAATCGGGCGCGGTATCACCGGGCTTCAGCTCGGGGCCGATCAACGTGAAGGGATTGCCTTTCAGAGTGGTTGCTCCTGCTCTTTCCATGACTCCTCCTGTTTTTGTCGCGATTCATTATTGTAGCAATTCGGCGAAACGGTCCGCCTCGGAAACGGGCAGTTCACAGGTGTAATTGCGGCAGACGTACGCGGCCGCACGGGCGTTCTGTTTCTCCATGGACGCAATGGTGGGGATGAAGGCCGCGAGGGTGCGGCGGGCCTCGGGAGAATCCACCAGCAGGACGATGCGGTTGGGGACAAAGCGCCCGCGGAGCGCGCGCAGGAGCGCCCGTGTGTCGGCGCCGTCGCGGTCGCCGGCCAGGACGATCTCGCGCGGCGCGCCGAGCAGGAACTCGCAGGCGGCCAGCATCTGCGGCAGCGCCACGGGCGCGGCGTTGAGGCGCGGGGCGAAGGCGGCCAGTGCGCGGTCCGCCGCTTCGCGGAACGCCGCGCGGCCGGTCATCTGCGCCAGGCGCAGCAGGTTCATCACGGCGACGGAGTTGCCCGAGGGTTCCGCGCCGTCGTAATCCTCCTTCACGCGCATCACCAGGCTGGCGTCGCCGGCGGCGGCGCTGAAGAAGCCGCCGTGCTCGCGGTCTTCGAACAGCTCGCTCTGTTTTTCCGCCAGGCGCACCGCCAGCTCCAGGTGGCGCAGGTCGAACTGGGCCTCGTAGAGATCGAGCAGGGCCTGCGTGAACAGGGCGTAATCGTCGAGGAACGCGGGGATGGCGGCGTCGCCCTGGCGATAGCGGCGCAGCAGCGCGCCGGCCGCGGGATCGTACATGCGGGCGATGAGGAATTCGGCCGCGCGGCGCGCTGCTTCGGCACAGCGCGGCTCTTCGAGCACCGCCCCGCCCAGCGCGAAGGCCGAGATCATGAGCCCGTTCCAGGAGGTGAGCACCTTGTCGTCGAGGTGCGGGCGCACGCGCCGGCCGCGCGCCTCGAGCAGCACCCGCTCCGCCTCGCCCAGGCGGGCCCGAACCTCCTCCACCGGGCGCTCGAAATGGAGCGCGACGTCTTCCACATCGTTGGCCTGATACAGGATGTTCCGGCCCGTGAACTCCTCGTGCGGATCGTGGGTCACATTGCCGCCCTCGGCCACGCCGTAGCGGTAACAGAGCCAATCGGCGGCGGGCGGCGCGAGGAGCGCGCGAATTTCGGCGGCGGTCCAGATGTAGAAGGCACCCTCGCCCTTGCGGCCTGGCTCGGCGGGGTCGATGACGCTGTCGGCGTCTTCGGCGGAATAGAAGCCGCCCGCGGCATCGGTCATGTCGCGCAGCACGTAATCGAAAATGCGGCGCGCGGTGGCGGCGTACTCCGGTTCGCGGGTGATCTGGAAGGCCTCGAGATACGAAATGGCGAGCTGCGCCTGGTCGTACAGCATCTTTTCGAAGTGGGGCACGAACCAGCGGTCGTCCACGGAGTAGCGGTGGAAGCCGCCGCCGAGCTGGTCGTGCATGCCGCCCTTGGCCATTTCGCGGAGCGTCAGCAGCACCATTTCGAGCGCTTCGTCGCTTTTGGTGCGGGCGTAGTAGCGGAGCAGGAAATTGTGGACCGAGGGGCGCGGGAACTTGGGAGCGCCGCCGAAGCCGCCGAGATGGCTGTCGAAGGTGCGGCGGAAAACGAAGTAGCCCGTGTCCAGGATGGCGGCGTCGATGGCGGCGCCACCGGCGTGCGCGGGCGCGACGGCCACCTGTTTTTGAAGCTGCGCCACCACGTCGCGCGCGGAATCTTCGATCTGGCCGCGATCGGCGCGCCAGGCGTCGGCGATCTGCGTGAGGACGGACGCAAAACCGGGATGCCCGAAGCGGTTTTCGGGAGGGAAGTACGTGCCGCCGAAGAAGGGCTGCAACTCGGGCGTGAGCCACACGGACATGGGCCAGCCGCCGCCTCCGGTGGTGGCCTGCACGAACGTCATGTAGATGCGGTCCACGTCGGGACGCTCTTCGCGATCCACCTTGATGGCCACGTAATCGCGGTTCAGCAGGGCGGCGATGCCGTCGTTCTCGAACGACTCGCGCTCCATCACGTGGCACCAGTGGCACGTGGAGTAGCCGATGGAAAGGAAGATGGGCTTGTTCTCGCGTCGCGCCTTCTCGAACGCCTCGGGCCCCCAGGGGTGCCAGTCCACGGGGTTGTGCGCGTGCTGCAGCAGGTAGGGGCTCTTCTCGTTGGCCAGGCGGTTAGTGGGCATGGTGGTGGTGCGGGGCTATGCGGCGGTGGTCTTGGGAGCGTTGGGCAAATAGTTTTCCTGGGCCAGCTTCGCCACCACGCGCGCCAGTTGCTCGCGCGCCTCGGGCGGCACCGGTCCCACCGGCTTGCGGCAGGGTCCGGCGGGGAGGCCCGCGAGGTGCATGGCCTCTTTTACCACGGAGGGAAAGGTGTGCAGCATCACGGCGCCACCGAGCTCGGAGGCGAGCGTTTGCAGGCGTGCCGCGTCATTCCTGCGGCCTTCGCGGAACGCGCGATACAGATCCACGAAAAGCCGCGGCGCCACGTTGGCGGAAGCGGAAATCGAGCCGGCGCAGCCCTGCTCGAGCGCGGGCAGGATGAGGTTATCGAAACCGACGAAGACCGCGAACGGCCGCTCGGGAACGGCACGGACGAAGGCCAGCGCGCGGTCCAGCGCGCCGCTGGAATCCTTCAGCCCGGCGAAGTTCTCGCACTTTGTGGCAATGCGGGCGACGACCTCGGGCGTAAGCTCGACGCCGCCGTGGAGCGGAAAGTTGTAGCCCAGCACGGGCAGATGAACCGCGCGGCAGACTTCGATATAGTGCTCCGCCAACTCGTCGGGCGATGGCCGGATGTAGTAGGGGGTGACGACCACCGCCACATCGACGCCCATGGATTCGGCCGCCCGCGCGAGGGCGACGCTGTCGCGCGTGGTGACACACCCCACGTTGCCGTAAAGGGTGACGCGGCCGGCGATGGCCTGCGCGCAGAAACGCAGCGCCACCTGGCGCTCTTCCATATCGAGCGCGAAAAACTCGCCCTGCGATCCCTCGGCCAGCAGGCCATCGACGCCGGCGGCGATCATGGCGTCGACGATCGCCTGCCAGGCGCCGTAATCGATGCGCTCGTCGGCGCGGAACGGAGTGACCAGCGCGGGAACGATGCCTTGGAGGGAGCGGCTTGCCACGTCCTCCATGGTACACAAAACAGGGGCTGGGGACCGGGGGCCAGGGGCCGGTCACCGCTTTGGCGGTTCCGTGCGCGGCCTTACACACTAGCAGACATTCTAGTAGACAAGAGACGACGCTTGTACTAGAATGTCTTCTAGTGGCAACGCCTAACAACACCTCCGGCGAAAATCGTATCGAGCTGCTCCAGGGCACGCTCGACATGCTGGTTTTGCGGACTCTCCAGTGGGGACCGCAGCATGGGCACGGTGTCGGCCAGGCGATCCGGCAGAGTTCGGCGGATTTGCTGCTGATCGAACGCGGGTCCTTATATCCCGCGCTGCATCGGCTGGAGGCTCGGGGCCTGATCGCGTCGGAATGGAAGGCTTCGGATCTGAACCGGCGCGCGAAGTACTACCGGCTCACCGCGGCGGGCAGAAAGCAACTGGTGGCCGAGCAGTCGAAGTGGAAGCTTCTGGTGAGAACGATCGCGCGGGTGATGCGTCCGGCGTGAGGGGGGAGCAACGATGCGGTGGGACTTTTGGCGGCGGAAACGGCGCGAGACCGACCTCGACGATGAGATCGCCCACGATCTGGCGCTGGACGCCGAGGAGCGAATTCGATCGGGCGCCACGCGGCAGGAATCCGAATGGGCCAGCCGCCGCGATTTTGGCAATGTGCCGCTGCTCAAGGAGGGCATTCGCGAAATGTGGGGCTGGAGCTCGCTCGAACGGCTCGGCCGGGATCTTCGATATGGATGGCGCAGCTTGCGCAAGAGCCCGCTGTTCGCCACCATGGCCATGCTCTCGCTGGCCCTGGGTATCGGCGCCAACGCTTCCATCTTCAGCGTGATCAACGCGATTCTCTTACGGCCTTTACCCGGTGTGGAGCGCGGCTCGGAGGTGGTCTCGCTCAACGAGAACGTGGGCGGTAATACCCTCCCTCTGGTCTCGTACCCGGACTACCGCGATTTTCGCGACCGCAATTCCGTGCTGACGGGGTTGGCCGGTATCGGCTTTGTCCCGGCGAGCGTCGGTCAAAAAGGCGACAGCCAGCGGATGTGGGGCTTTACGGTGACCGGGAACTACTTCGAGCTCCTGGGAGTCAAGCCGCTGGCCGGCCGCCTGATCCAGCCTGAGGACGACAAAGTCCGCGGCGGTCATCCGGTGATGGTTCTGAGCTACACAGGTTGGCAAAAGCGCTTTGGAGGGGCCTCCAATATTATTGGCGCCAAGGTTCAAGTGAACGGCCGGGAGTTCACGGTGTTGGGCGTAACTCCGAAAGGTTTTTTCGGTACCGAGCTTTTCTTCGCTCCGGACGTTTTCTTCTCCATGGCCATGGAGAAAGAGCTGGAGGGCGGCAGCAACGATCTGGACCGCCGGAGCAACCGTACCTTTTTCGCGGTGGGGCGCTTGAAGCCGGGTATCGGCATGGCACGGGCTGAGTCGGCCCTCAACGGGATCGGACGGCAATTGGCGGAGGAGTATCCACAGGACGACGGCGGTATGAAGATCGCGCTCAGTCCTCCGGGGTTGGCGGGAGCGTTCCTGCGGGGTCCCATCATCGGATTCGTCGCTGCGCTGTTCGGCATTTCTTGTATGGTGTTATTGGTAGCCTGCACCAACCTGGCCAGCATGTTGCTTGCCCGCGCCGGCGACAAACGCAAGGAAACCGCGATCCGGCTCGCTCTGGGCGCCGGACGAGGCGTGCTGATCCGGCAACTGCTGATCGAGAATCTCATGGTCGCTCTGCTGGGAGGCGCCGCGGGCGCGCTGTTGGCTCTCTGGATTACCAGCGCGCTGGCGGCGTGGCATCCTCCGGTGGATCTCCCGATGATTGTCAGCGCTCCCGCAGATATCCGCGTGTTCCTGTTCGCCCTGGGTGTCTCCACCGTCACGGCGCTGTTATTCGGTCTGCTGCCGGCTCTTCAGGCGACTAAAACGGACCTGGTCCCGGCATTGAAGAATGATGCCGCCACAACACGATTCCGCTACTGGCATTTGCGCGATTACATGGTGGCCGCCCAGGTCTGCCTGTCGGTGCTGTTGCTTTTTTGTTCGGTGCTGGTGGTCAAGAGTTTGCGACGGTCGCTGGAAGCGCCCATCGGATTCCAATCCCATGGTCTCGCTACGGTCTCCTTCGATCTGAACATGCAGGGCTACGACGAGCCGCGCGGCCGTGAGTTCCAGCGGCGCATGCTGGAGAAGGTCCGGCAACTGCCGGGAGTGGGGTCGGCCGCACTGGTGGACAATATCCCGTTGACCTTGAGCGTCCCCTGGAATTCAATCTATATCGAAGGCAAGCCGGTTCCCAAACGCGCCTCCGAGGTGCCGAGCGCTTACGCCTTTACGATCAGCCCCGATTATTTCCACACCATGCGAACGGGCTTGATTTCCGGCCGCGAGTTCGACGCCCGGGACAAGCAGGGCGGCCGGCCGGTGGCCATTGTGAATAGCGCATTTGCGGCGCGATTGCTGGATGGGAGCAGCCCGCTGGGACGCCGCTTCTCCACCGGCCCAACTGAGAAACCGATGGAGATTGTGGGCGTGGTGGAGACCGGGAAATATTTCAATCTGACCGAACAGGCCCATGCGGCCTTCTGGACGCCGCTGGAAATCTCGTATAAATCGAAGGCTTGTTTAGTGGCTCGCACGCGAGCGATTCCCCCCGCGTCTGCTCTGCCGTCAATCCGCCGCGCGGTACGCGACCTCGATCCCTATATCGCGCTGTTCGCCGCCGGCAGCGTGGACGATCAACTAACGTGGACTTTCTTCGCGCCCCGCATCGCCGCGATTATGCTGAGTGCGTTTGGGATGCTGGCGCTGGTGCTCTCCGCCACGGGAATTTACGGCGTGATGGCCTACGCGGTCTCGCGCCGCACCCGCGAAATCGGCATCCGCATGGCGATCGGCGCAACCCAGGCGCAGGTGCTGGCGTCGGTGGCCCGCAACGCCGCCACTTTGATCGGTACGGGGCTGGTTCTCGGCCTGGGAATGGCTCTAGCCGCCGGGCGATTCCTGGAGCGAATTCTCTACGGCGTGAAGCCCGGCGATCCGCTGACCTTCGCGGTGGTATTCGCGATCATGCTGGGCATAGGCGCGGCCGCCACGTTTCTGCCCGCCCGGCGGGCGACCCGCATCGATCCCATGCAGGCGTTGCGCCAGGAGTAGCTGAAAAGCAGGGGCCATGGGCCGGGGAAAGGCGGCTCGCTCCGCTCGCATCATTCTGACAAAACCGCGAGCGAAGCGAGCTTCCTTCCCCTGGCCCCCGGCCCCTGGCCCCTGGCCCCCGGCCCCTGCTTTACTTGATTTCCCCTTTCAGCACTTCCACCGCCTTCTCGATCTGCCGGTCGCGATGCTCCAGGAAGTCGGCCGGGCCGTTGTCCACCCACACGTCGGGCGGCACGCCGAAATTCTCCAGGTTTTCGCCCTTGGGCCCGTAGACGCCCACGCCGGGGGTGCGCAGCGCGGAGCCGTCGAGCAGCGTGTAAGAACCGGTGCCGATCACCTGGCCGGACGTCGGCACGCCAATCACCTTGCCCAGGCCGAGTGCGCGGAAGCCCGCCGGAAACATCTCGGCGTTGCTGGCGGAGCGTTCGTTCTGTAAGACCGTCATGGGGCCATAAAAGGCCTGGAAGGGGCGCGGCACCACGACCGACTCGCGGGTGCGGTACGACTCGTACTGTTTGCGCTGGTTGAGGATTTCGAGCAGCTCCTGGTCGATGCCGCCTCCGCCGTTGAACCGTTCGTCGATGATCAGCGCCTTCTTGTCCAGGTTCTCCAGCAGGTCGCGCTGGAACTTCTCGAACGAAGGCGCATCCATGGCCCGTATGTGCAGGTAGCCGATCTGGCCGCCGGAGAGCTTGTCCACCATCTCCTTGCGGCCCTGGACCCACAGGTCGTAGTCCAGGTTGGTCTTGGCCGCGGCGGTCAGGGGCTCGATGCTCACCGTCCAGGCGCCGTCGGCGGCCGGTTTGGAATTCACCAGGAACTCGAATTTCCGGCCGGGAAGAATGTTGAAGAGCTTCCAGTAGTTGTCTCTGGTCTTCAGCTCCTTGTCGTTGACCGCCAGGATATAGTTGCCGGCGGCGATCTTCAGGTACTCGTGGTCGGCCGGCCCCTTGCGGTAGATGTACGAGACCTTGTAATAGCCGGAGGCGTCGGGCTCCAGCTCGAAGCCGGGGTAGCGCGTCTGCACGCGCTCGGCGGGCTGCGGCTGTCCGGGGATGACGCCGCCGCCCGAAATGCCGGTATGCGAAGCGTTCATTTCGCCGATCATCTCCATGATGACGTTGTGGAGCTCGTCGACATCGGCGACGTGGCCCAGCAGCGGCTCGTAGGTGTCCTTGGCCGCGGCCCAGTTGACGCCGTGCATGGCGGGGTCGTAGAAGCGGTTCTTCATGGTGCGCCAGGCCTCTTCGAAGACCTGCTTGCGCTCCTGGGCGAGATCGATTTCCATGCGCACGGTGAAGTTGATGCGCCGCGGCGAAGGGCCGGCGGTGGTGGTGGAAGCCGCCGGAGCCGGGGCCGCCGCCGCGCCGCGTCCGCCGCGTCCGGCGCCGCCGGTAGCCGGGGCCGCCGTACCATCTGCGGCAGGCGGCGGGGCGATAGCCAGGGTATAGAGGCCGCCGCCCGACATAAAGTAAATGCTGCGCCCGTCGCGCGCCCATTGCGGCTCGCCGCCTCCGAAGCCGCCGCCGCGCCCGCCGCGCCCGCGCCCGCCCGCCGTGGCGTCGGCCGGCGTGGTGTTGAGGTGCGTCAGATGTGTGCCGTCTTCGGCGATGGTGTACATGCCGCCGCCCGCCGCGCCGCCGGTGTCGCCGCCGCCGCCCGCGGTGGGCGTGGCCATGATGAGGTAGGTACGGCTATCGGGTGACGGAACCACCAGGGAGACCGATCCGGCCGCGGGGAAACTCTTGATGCGCCGGTTCAGGCCGTCCCATACGATCTTGACCTGGACGTTGGCCGGGGCCGCCGGCGCGCCCGCTCCCCGGCCGCCGCGCCCCGCCGCCGCCGTTTCCGCGGCCGCGGCTTCGGCCTGCGCTTCGGTGTCGAGGTCGCCGGTGGAGCTCGGGTCCTTATCCGCGGGAGTGAACGCCACGTTGAACAGGCCCAGCGTGGTGCGGTTCAAAGAGGACATGCCGGGCGCGCCGTAGCCGCCCAGGAACACCAGTTTCTTGCCGTCCGGCGTCCACCGCGCGCCGCGCGAAAGCAAAAACTCGTCGCCGCCGATCTTGTGCTCCTGGCGGGTGGCGAGCTCCATGAGATACACGCTGGATCGCAGCAGCTTGTCCTGCTTGCCGTAGGAGATCCACTTGCCGTCGGGCGAAAACTGCGGGCCCTCGATGCCCGAGACGTCGCTCGAAACCAGGACGTCGGTCGTGCCGGTGTCAACCTCCACCTGCCGCAGCTTGTGGTCCGAACCGGCATACAGCAGAGACTTGGAGTCCGGCGCCCAGACGATCGCCGACTTGTCGCAATCGACGTCGCTGAGCTTCTTGACGTTCTTGCCGAGCTCGTCGGAGAGGTAGATTTCCTGGCGCCCCGTGCGGTCGGAAACGAAGGCGACCGCCTTGCCATTGGGCGACCAGCGTGGGTCCTGCTCGCGCCACGGCGTCTCGGTGACGCGCTGCGGCTCGCCGCGATCGGTGGCGATGGTGAAGATCTCGCCGTGGGCGGCGATGGCCGCGCGCTTGTTGGTGGGCGACAGGCTGAACCCTTCGGCCTCGGTGAGAGTCACCAGCTCGGTATCGTTCTCCTTGGAGTCGCTCTTGATATCGATGCGGATCTCGGTGCTCTTGCCGCTGGCGGTATCCAGCTTCCAGATGCCGAAGTTGTCCTCGTAGACGATGGTCTTGCGGTCCGCCGAAATGCTGGGGAAGAAGAGGTTGCCGTCGGCGTGGCGGGTCACTTGCGTGGCCTTGCCGCCCTTGTCGGAGACCTTCCAGATGTTATTGGCGCTCTTCATGACCTCGGGGCCGCCGAACTTGATGTTCTTCTCGTTGGCCAGTTCGTTGGAGACGAAGTAGATCTCGCCCGCCGGCCCGTACATCGGCCACAGGCGGTTGCCCTTGTAGTCGTCGTCGATGACCTTGGTGAATTTTTTCGACGCCACATCCATCAGCCAGACGTCGGCTGCGAAGCTGCCGCGGTAGTGCTTGCGCGACCAGTTGCCGGGATGGCGCGTGAAAGCGAGCTTGCCGCCGTCGGGGGAATAGCTGGCCCACGAACCCCAATCGGTGGGGACGGGCTGCTCCATGCCGCCTTCCGGGGAGACCTGCCACAGGGTGGCGACGCCGGGGAATACGCCATTGCCGCGCGACGAGGTGAACAGTATCCACTTTCCGTCCGGCGACCAGCCCACCACGTCGTCATTGGCGCTGTGGAAGGTGAGCTGCCGGGGCTTGCCGCCCGCCACCGGCATCGCGAAGACGTCGTAATTGCCCTCGCGATTGGAGGAGAACGCGATCCACTGCCCGTCGGGCGAGAAGCGCGGGAACTGGTCGCGCGCCTTGTTGTCGGTGAGACGCTCGACCGCGGAGCCATTCTCATTGGCGATCCAGATGTCGCCCAGGTAGCTGAAGACGACTCTGCCCCTGGAATAGTCGGGATGGCGGAGCAGCTTCACCTGGGCTTGCGCGAGCGCGGGCAGAAGCAAGGCAACCAGGGCGAACACAGTTCTTCGGATCATGTCTAAGACCTCCAGATCTAGGGGACATAGAGATCTTAATCGCTGGCGCAGCCGATGGCAACCGCGAGTCTTGTCTCATACAAGATGAGCCTGGAGTTGAGGAGCGTTTCTCATTCAAGATGAGCCTGGAGGAGCGATCCGGCATGCTGGGAGTTGATCATCAGCGTGCAAGCATCGGAGAAGTTGAGCCTGGAACAGATCCAGGTGTTTTTGGAGTGCAGTTGAGGTCCGGTTCGAAGGGCGGAACCGGGAGGAGGTATACGGCTGGGTGAACGAGACGTTTCGACAGCAACGCTACGAGGAACTGTAGGCGAAAACCACCTGCGCCAGCGGTCTCGGCCAAAATGCGCAAAAGATCGAAGCTTCGATGTTTAGAATCAGCGAGTTCGGGGGGCCGATTTGCGCAAAATGTCCCAAAAATCAGGCAGCGGGCGGTAGTGGCCTTTTGTGCGTTGGCCGTAATCGTGCACATCCTCTTTGCGAGGGTGAGTGTATGAAGAAGTTCTTTTTGAGCGGCGTCATCTCCATAGGGCTGCTACTCGGCACCCCGGTTCCCGGCTCCGCGGTGGTACAGCATCGGATTCATCATCGGCACGTGCACCACAGTCGCCGGTACATCGCGCACCGTCGTCATATGAAAACGGCCAAGCGGGTGGGCATCGGCGCCGCCGGAGGGGCCGCGATCGGCGCCCTGGCAGGCGGTGGGAAAGGCGCTGCCATCGGAGCGGCCGCCGGTGCGGGGGCGGGTGCGTTGTACGACCGGCATAAGAAGCATCACGGACATGACTGACATGGATGAAAAGGATTTCAAAAAACACCTGCGCGATCTGGCGCACGGGAAGCACAATCCGGCGGAACACGACTGGTCGCCGGACGGCGGCGTTGGGACGGCCGCGGCTGTCAAGAAGTCCGCCAAGAAGCCCGCCGGCACGGCGCGGAAGCACCTGCCCAAGCGAGCAACCGCACGCGGCAGGATGCCGTGATTGCTGTATCGGACCATGTTGCGCGGGCGCGACGCCGGCGTAGAGGCAGCGGTGGGCGGAAGAGATGGGCTCCCGCCCGCGAGAACCGCCGGCATTGATCGGGAGCGACCCGATCCAAACAATCAGAACACCGTGTTCTTTGAACAAACCGATACTGGCTACAGCGCGCACGTTCCCGACCTTCCCGGATGTGTTGCCGCTGGCGCGACGCTCGAAGAAACGAGGCAACTCATCCGCGAAGGAATTGGATTCCACATGGAAGCCATGCGACTCCATGGCGAAACCATTCCGGAGCCGACGACGCTGGTCGAGCAAGTCGAGATCCCGGCATGAAACGGAGACCGTCGCGTTCGCAATCGGGACCGAGTCGCAGTTGCCAAGCCACCCGTTCTCTTTGTATGCTAATAGTTTCCCCGTAATGCGCGTCTCGCTTTGGTGAGGGAGCCTTGCGGCTGAACAGTTGGGACGGGTGGCCGAGCGGTTAATGGCAACAGGCTGTAAACCTGTCGCTCCTTGCGAGCTACGGAGGTTCGAATCCTCCCCCGTCCACCAGAGTTGGTGTGTGCCGGGCCGTTGTAGCTCAGTTGGTAGAGCGCGTCCTTGGTAAGGACGAGGTCACCAGTTCAATCCTGGTCAACGGCTCCAGAGTTTGGAGCCTCCCCGTCGGGAGGCTCCCGTTCTTCTCCTCTAACCAGGATCGCTAAGGAGACCAGCATGCCTCGCGACATCATCACGTTCCAGTGCACGGAGTGCAAGAACCGCAACTACTCGTCGACCAAGAACAAGAAAACCACCACCGAGCGCCTGGAGATGAAGAAGTTCTGCCCCCACTGCCGGAAGCACCAGCCGCACAAGGAAATCAAGTAGAATGATGGATGGCCCCCGGAATGCCGGGGTGCGACCCAGGGGCGTAGGTTTAACGGCAGACCAGCGGTCTCCAAAACCGCGAGTGGGGGTTCGAATCCCTCCGCCCCTGCCAGCTATCCCGCATACAATTGGGAGCAGGTGAAGGAAGATTTATGGCCGATGTGACGAACTGGCTGCAGGGCACCAAGGACTATTTCAACGAGCTGCGCCTCGAGATGCGCCGCGTGACCTGGCCCAACCGGAAGCAGGTGGAGGGGACCACGGCGGTGGTGATTTTCGCCGTGTTTGCCTTCGCGGGATACTTCGCGGTAGTGGATCACTTCCTCACGGTAGGCATCACCGGGGTCCTGCGGTTTTTCACGAAGTAGGCGCCATATGGGAAGCGAAGAGAACGATCAGTTCGACGACCGGTCCGTCGCGGAAGACGCGGCGGAACCCGCCGGCGGCCCCGAGGACACGCCGGACGAGGAGCATGCCATCGAGGAAAGCGCCGTGCCCGCCGCCGAGGCCGCGGCCCCGGAATCCGGGGAAGCGGCCGCCGCCGGTTACGACGAATCGTCGCCCAAGAAGTGGTTCATCATCCACACCTATTCGGGCTTCGAGCATAAAGTCCAGGAGTCTCTGCGCACCCGCTCGGAGGCATTCGGATTCGCCGATAAAATCGGCCAGATTCTGATCCCCACCGAGGAAGTGGTGGAGCTGCGCAACGGCAAAAAGGTCACCAGCAAGCGGATGGTGTATCCCGGCTACGTGCTGGTGGAAATGGAAATGAACGACGCGCTGTGGCATGAAATCAAGAACACGCCGCGCGTCACGGGCTTCGTCGGGGGCGGCAACTCGCCGGTCCCGCTGAGCGCCGACGAGGTGAACCAGATTCTCTACCGCCAGGCGTCCTCGGCGGAGCGGCCGCGCCCCAAGACGACCTTCGAGAAGAACGATTCGGTGCGCATCGTCGACGGCCCCTTCGCGAATTTTTCGGGCAAGGTGGATGAAGTCAACACCGAGCGCGGCACGCTGCGCGTGATGGTCACGATTTTCGGCCGCGCCACCCCCGTGGAGCTGGAGTTTCTGCAAGTCGAAAAAGTGTAGCGCCCCAGCCGGCCGCGCGGCGGCCCGGCGCGCGCGAGAGGATTGGAACGATGGCAAAAAAAGTTACCGCTCAGGTGAAGCTACAGATCCCGGCCGGGAAGGCCACGCCGGCTCCGCCGGTGGGCACGGCGCTCGGCCCGCAGGGCGTCAACATCATGGATTTCTGCAAGGCCTTTAACGCCAAGACTTCGGGCAAGGACCAGGAGGGATTGATCATCCCCGTAGTGATCACCATTTTCTCCGATCGCTCGTTCACCTTCATCACCAAGACTCCGCCGGTTCCGGTGCTGATCAAGCGCGCCGTGAGCCTGGCCAAGGGGTCGGCCGAGCCGCACAAGATCAAGGTCGGAAAAATCACGCAGCAGCAGGTGGAAGAGATCGCCAAGATCAAGATGCCCGACCTGAACTGCTTCGACCTCGCGGCCGCCATGCGCTCGGTGGCCGGCACGGCGCGCAGCATGGGTGTGGACGTAGTGGACGTAATGGACGTAGTGTAGTTCGCCTGGGCGACAGAGAAGTGGACGCCAGGCTGCCGCCCGCACCCCCAGTTGCGCTCCTCTTTTGCATCGGTTATCATTTAATGGTTTCGCGAGAATAAGCTTTCTGCTCCTGCGCTACCACCTCGAATGGCGAGGTCCGGCCAGGGGTGAGGCCCCGAGGTTCGACCGGTTACGCCGATTCGAACATGGGCCTGTCCAAAGCAGGGAATCCTCGCTGTAGCGACCGGTTGTTTTTCTGGGATCCGCGAGCGGGTCCTGGCCGTCATTGGGCTGCACCGTTTTTTGATTTAGAACGCGAATTTTTGATTTACAACGCGAAGAGGAAGGTTCGTGCCGACGTTCAACCAACTTGTGCGAAACGGGCGGAAGCCGCCGCGCTGGAAAACCTCCAGCCCGGCGCTCAACAGTTGCCCGCAGAAGCGTGGCGTGTGCACGCGCGTGTACACCTCCACTCCCAAGAAGCCGAATTCGGCGTTGCGCAAGGTGGCGCGCGTGCGGCTGACCAACGGGATCGAAGTGACCACCTATATCCCCGGCGTGGGGCATAATCTGCAGGAGCATTCGATCGTGCTCATCCGCGGCGGCCGCGTGAAGGATCTGCCGGGGGTGCGGTATCACGTGATCCGTGGCGCGCTGGACACCGCGGGGGTGGCCAACCGGAAGCAGAGCCGGTCGAAGTACGGAGCCAAGCGGCCCAAATCGTAGGAATTTTATGCCACGCAGAAGACGAGCGGTAATTCGTGAAGTAGTGCCCGATCCGGTCTATAACTCGACCCTGGTGGAGAAGTTCGTGAACTCCATGATGTGGCAGGGCAAGAAGAACACCGCCCAAGGCATCTTTTATGAAGCCATGGACAAGTTGCGGGAGCGCACCAGCGACGATCCGCTGAAGGCCTTCAAGAAGGCCGTGGAAAACGCCAAGCCGATGCTGGAAGTGAAGACGCGGCGGGTGGGCGGAGCCAACTACCAGGTGCCCATCGAGGTGCCGCAGAATCGGCGGACCTCACTCGCCATCCGCTGGATCATTTTGAATGCGCGGGGGCGTCCGGAAAAAGGGATGCCGGAGAAACTGGCGAACGAACTGAACGAAGCCGCGAATTTGCGCGGCGGCGCGATTAAGAAGAGAGACGACGTCCACCGCATGGCGGAGGCCAATAAGGCTTTCGCGCATTACCGGTGGTAGCTGAGAGTTTTTTATGGCAAGAACGGTCCCGCTCGAAAGGATGAGGAATATCGGCATCGCGGCGCACATCGATGCCGGCAAAACCACCACCACGGAGCGCATCCTTTATTACACGGGACGCACGCACAAACTGGGTGAGGTGCACGAAGGCACGGCCACCATGGACTGGATGGAGCAGGAGCAGGAGCGCGGCATCACCATCACGTCGGCGGCGACCACCTGCGAATGGCGCGACATCCAGATCAACATCATCGATACGCCGGGCCACGTGGATTTCACCGCCGAGGTGGAGCGCAGCCTGCGCGTGCTCGATGGCGCGGTAGCGGTGTTCGACGCGGTGGCCGGCGTGCAGCCGCAATCGGAGACCGTGTGGCGGCAGGCCGACAAGTACTCGGTGCCGCGCATCTGTTTCATCAACAAGATGGATCGCGTGGGCGCGGACTTCTACCATTCGGTCGAGACCATCGTCAGCCGGCTGAAGTGCAAGCCGGTGGCGATCCAGCTCCCGGTGGGCGCCGAAGACCAGTTCAAGGGCATTGTCGACCTGGTGGAGATGAAGGCGCTGTTGTGGCGCGACGAGACCCTGGGCGCGGAGTACGACACCGTGGAGATCCCCGCCGACCTGGTGGAGAAGGCCGGCGAATACCGCGAGAAAATGATCGAAACGGTGGCCGAGCACGACGACCACCTGTTCGAGAAGTTCATCGAGGGCAAGCCCATCTCGAACGACGAAATTCGCGCCGGCATCCGCAAGGGCACCATCGCGCTCAAGATTTTCCCGGTGATCTGCGGCTCGGCTTTCAAGAACAAGGGCGTGCAGACCATGCTCGACGCGGTGGTGGATTACCTGCCATCGCCGCTCGACGTGCCGCCCATCGAGGGCCTGGACGTGGACCATCCGGACCGGACGCTGGTGCGCCACGCTTCCGACAGCGAGCCGTTCTCGGCGCTGGTATTCAAAATCATGACCGACCCGTACGTGGGCCAACTGGCGTTTTTCCGGGTCTACTCGGGCATGCTGAAATCGGGCGAGTCGGTGTACAACGTGGCCAAGGCGCGCAAGGAGCGCATCGGGCGCCTGCTGCGCATGCACGCCAACAAGCGCGAGGACATCCAGGAGATCCTGGCGGGCGATATCTGCGCCGCCGTGGGTCTGAAGACGGTCTCGACCGGCGATACGATTTGCGACGACAAGAAGCCGATCATTTTGGAATCGATCGATTTCCCGACGCCGGTGATCCAGCTCGCGGTCGAGCCCAAGACCAAGGCCGACCAGGAGAAGCTGGGCATGGCCATCCAGAAACTGGCGCAGGAGGATCCCACCTTCCGCGTGAACACCGACCCGGAGACCGGCCAGACGATTCTTTCGGGGATGGGCGAGCTGCATCTGGAGATCATCGTGGACCGCATGATGCGCGAGTTCGGGGTGGGCGCCAACGTGGGCAAGCCGCAGGTGGCCTATCGCGAGACCATCCGCAAGCCGGCCGAGGCCGAGGGGCGGCACGTGAAGCAGACCGGCGGCCATGGGCAGTACGGCGTGGTGAAGATCCGCGTGCAGCCGCTGCCTTCGGGCGGGGGATTCGAGTTCGTCAACGAAGTGACCGGCGGCCGGGTGCCCAAGGAGTACATCGGGCCCACCGAAATGGGCATCAAGGAAGCGCTCGAGGGCGGGATTCTGGCGGGCTATCCCATGTCCGACGTGAAGGTGACGCTGTACGACGGCGACTATCACGACGTGGACTCGTCGGAAATGGCGTTCAAGATCGCCGGGTCGCTGGCCATCAAGGAAGCCGTGAGGAGGGCCAAGCCGGTGCTGCTGGAGCCCATCATGGCGGTGGAAGTGGTGGTGCCGGAGGAGTACAACGGCACGGTGATGGGGGATTTGAACTCGCGGCGGGGGCATATCGAGGGCATGGAGCTGCGCGGGACCACGCAGATCATCAAGTCGTCGGTGCCGCTGTCGGAGATGTTCGGCTACGCCACCGAACTGCGGTCGCGCACCCAGGGCCGCGGCAGTTTCACCATGCATTTCGGCAGGTACGAGGAAGTTCCCGGCGGGATCGCCGAAGAGATCGTCAGCAAGGTCCAGGGCAAGATCACGAGATAAGGAGATTATATTTCCTATGGCAAAGGAAAAATTCGACCGCAGCAAGCCGCATGTGAATATCGGGACGATCGGACACATCGATCACGGCAAGACCACCCTGACGGCGGCGATCACCAAGGTGCTGGGCAAGAACAACCCCAAAGTGAAGTTCCGGAGCTTCGATTCCATCGACAACGCGCCGGAAGAGAAGGCCCGCGGCATCACCATCGCGGTGGCGCACGTGGAGTACGAAACGCCCAAGCGGCACTATGCCCACGTGGACTGCCCCGGCCACGCCGACTACATCAAGAACATGATCACCGGGGCGGCGCAGATGGATGGCGCCATCCTGGTCGTGGCGGCCACCGACGGACCCATGCCGCAGACCCGCGAGCACGTGCTGCTGGCGCGGCAGGTGGGCGTGCCGTGCATCGTGGTGTGCATGAACAAGGTGGACATGGTGGACGATCCGGAGCTGCTGGACCTGGTGGAGCTGGAAGTGCGCGAGCTTTTGAAGGGCTACGGTTTTCCGGGCGACGATCTGCCGGTGAAGCGCGTGTCGGCGCTGGGGGCGCTGAACGGGGAAGCGCAGTGGGAGAAGGGCGTGATCGAGCTGATGGAGGCGGTGGACGAGTACGTGCCCATTCCGCCGCGGCAGATCGACAAGCCGTTCATCATGCCCATCGAGGACATCTTCTCGATCCAGGGGCGCGGCACGGTGGTGACCGGGCGCATCGAGCGGGGCATCTGCAAAGTCGGCGAGGAAATGGAAATCGTGGGCTTCCGCGATACCCGCAAGACGGTGGTCACGGGCGTCGAAATGTTCAAGAAGCTGCTCGACGAAGGGCGCGCCGGGGACAACGTGGGGCTGCTGCTGCGCGGCGTGGAAAAGGACGAAGTGGAGCGCGGGCAGGTGATCGCCAAGCCGGGCTCGATCACGCCGCACACCACGTTCCTGGGCCAGGTGTACGTGCTGAGCAAGGAAGAGGGCGGGCGGCACACGCCGTTCTTCAAGGGATACCGGCCGCAGTTCTACTTCCGCACCACGGATGTAACGGGCGTGGCGGAGCTGCCGGAAGGCACCGAGATGGTGATGCCGGGGGACAACGTGGTCCTGAAGGTGGAGCTGATCACGCCGGTGGCCATGGACAAGGGGCTGCGCTTCGCCATTCGCGAGGGCGGCCGCACGGTGGGCGCCGGCACGGTTACCGAGATCGTGAAATAGGCAAACCATGGCGCTGAGAGAACGCATTCGCATCCGTCTGAAAGCGTACGACCACCGGATACTCGATCAATCGACCACCGAGATTGTGGATACCGCGAAGCGGACCGGCGCCACCGTGGCCGGTCCCATCCCGCTGCCCACCACGCGCAGCATTACGACGGTGTTGCGCTCGCCGCACGTGGACAAGAAATCGCGGGAGCAGTTTGAAATCCGCACGCACAAACGGCTGCTGGACATCCTGGAGCCGACGCAGCAGACGGTGGACGCGCTGATGAAGCTCGATCTGCCGGCGGGCGTGGATGTGGAAATCAAGGCGTTCGGCAAATGAAATTTGCCGAACGCCGGGGCCAGGGGCCGGGGGCCGGGGGCCAGGGAATGGCGCTCGGCGCTTCGCGCCTCGGGTTCGGTTTTGATTTTGATTTTTGGGCTTTGGCGGACGGAGCCGGGCAGTGCGGGGTTATCCCCGGCCCCTGGCCCCCGACCCCCGGCCCCTGGAGTTTACGATGAGTCCAGGAATCCTTGGCAAGAAAATTGGCATGACGCAGATGTTCCAGGCGGACGGCCAGGCAGTGCCGGTGACCCTGCTGAAGGCGGGGCCGTGCATGGTGGTGCAGCGCAAGACGCCTTCCACCGACGGCTACGACGCGGTGCAGTTGGGCCTGGTGGAATTCATCAAGCCGCAGCGCATCAACAAGCCGTCCACCGGCCACCTGAAGAAGGCCGGTGTAGAGGGCGCGAAGTTCCTGCGCGAGTTTCCGCTGGCGGCCGGCGACGGCGACCTGAAGCAGGGCGACCAGGTGCTGGTGGACCAGTTCAAGCCCAAGGACAAGGTGGACGTCATCGGCATCAGCAAGGGCCGCGGCTTCGCCGGGGTGGTGAAGCGTCATCATTTCCGCGGCGGGGAAGCCACGCACGGCTCCATGTTCCATCGCGCTCCGGGCTCGATCGGCGCTTCCAGTTTCCCGTCGCGCGTGCTGCCCGGCATGCGCATGGGCGGGCATATGGGGCACGAGCGGGTGACGGTGCGCAACCTGGAGGTCGTCGAGGTGGATACCGAGGACAACGTGCTGGTGGTGAAGGGCGCGGTCCCCGGGCCGAACGGCGGCTATGTGCTGGTGCGGAGGTCCAAGAGGTAACGGCCATGCCGACATTGGATGTAGTGGATTTGAATAACCAGAAGGTCGGGGAGCTCGAGTTGGCCGACGAGGTATTCGGCGCCGAGGTCAACGACGCGCTGCTCTACGAAGCGGTGCGGCACTTCCAGGCGGGCCGGCGCGCCGGCACGCACAAAACCAAAGTGCGCAGCGAAGTGGCCGGCTCGGGCAAGAAGCTGTGGAAGCAGAAGGGCACCGGGCGCGCGCGCGTGGGCTCGGTCCGTTCCCCGCTGTGGCGGCATGGCGGCACGGTGCATGGTCCGCAGCCGCGCGATTACAGCTACAAACTGCCGCACAAGATGCTGGTGGGCGCGTTGCGCTCGGCGCTGTCGGCCAAGGTGCGGGACGGAGAATTGAAGGTGGTGCAGGCCTTCGACCTGCCCGATCACAAGACCCGGAATGCCATGAACGCGCTGGCCAATGTAGTTTCCGGCCGGACGGTGCTGGTGGTGGACAACGGCGAAAACCGCAATCTCACCCTGGGCATCCGCAATCTGAAGGGCGTCACGCTGATGGCTACGCGCGCGGTGAACCCCTATCACTTGCTGGCCAATCAGAACGTGCTGTTGTCGGAGGCGGCGGCCCGCAAATTCTCGGAGGCACTGGCGAAATGACACTCTACGAAGTGATTCGCCGCCCGCTCGTGACCGAGAAGGGCGTGGAGAAGAAGGAGATGGACCGCACCCTGTGCTTCGAGGTGGCGCTCGACGCCAACAAGACGCAGGTGAAGGCCGCCGTGGAAAAACTTTTCAAAGTCAAGGTGGCGGAAGTGCGCACCGCGACCTTCGACGGCAAATTGCGGCGGCGCGGTCGGTTCGTGGGCTACCGCCCGGATTGGAAGAAGGCGTACGTGAGACTGAAGGCGGGCGAGAAGGTGCCCGATTTCGCGTCGATTTAACAGGAGCCACAAGGGAGCCATAAGATGCCCATCAAAACATACCGGCCGGTGACCCCGACGCGGCGCTTCCAGACGGTGACCTCGCGCGAAGACATCACCAAGGAGCGGCCCGAGAAGTCGCTGGTCCAGTCCAAGAAACGCACCGGAGGGCGCAACAGCACGGGCCGCGTCACCTCGCGGTTTATCGGCGGAGGGGCCAAGCAGGCGTACCGGGTAATCGATTTCAAGCGCGACAAGGCGGGGATCCCGGCGGTGGTAGCGGCCGTGGAGTACGACCCCAACCGCTCGGCGCGCATCGCCCTGCTGCACTACGCCGACGGCGAGAAGCGCTACATCCTGCAGCCCGACGGGCTGAAGGTGGGGCAGAAGGTGGCCTCCGGGCCGGAAGCCGACATCCTGCTGGGCAACGCGCTGCCGCTGAAGAACATGCCCGCGGGAACCATTGTGCACAACATTGAGCTGAAGCCGGGCAAGGGCGGGCAGATGGCGCGCTCGGCGGGCTCGCAGGCGCAACTGGTTTCCAAGGAAGGCGGCATTGCTCTGCTGAAGCTGCCCTCGGGCGAAGTGCGAAGGGTACAACTGGATTGCATGGCGACCATCGGCCAGGTGGGTAATGTGGACCACGAAAACGTGTCGCTCGGCAAGGCGGGACGCAAGCGCTGGCTGGGCAAGTCGCCGCACAATCGCGGCGTTTCCATGAACCCGGTGGACCATCCGCACGGCGGCGGCGAAGGCAAGACTTCGGGCGGCCGTCACCCCGTGACGCCCTGGGGCCAGCCCACGCGCGGGTTCAAGACACGCAACAACAAGCGCACCGACAAGTGGATCGTGACGCACAAGAGCAAGAAGAGGTAAGGGAATGGGCAGATCCGTCAAGAAAGGGCCGTTTACCGACACGCACCTGGAAGTGAAGCTGGCGGTGCTCGCGGCTAGCAACGAGAAGAAGGTCGTGCGCACCTGGTCGCGGCGTTCCACCATCCTGCCCGAGTTTGTGGGGCAGACCGTCGCCGTACACAACGGCAAGAAGTTCATTCCGGTTTACATTACGGAGAACATGGTGGGACACAAGCTGGGCGAATTTTCGCCCACGCGGAGCTTCCGGGGCCATTCGGTGAAAGCGGCGACGGAGAAGACCGCCAAGCCGGCATAGGGTATAGCCATGGAACCTAAAACCGAAGCCAAACCTAAAGTCAAAGCGGAAGCCCGCTACATACGCGTTTCGCCGCAGAAAGCGCGGCTGGTGGTGGACCTGATCCGCGGCCAGCAGGCGGGGGCGGCGCGGACCACCCTGCGCACCACCAACAAACGCATCGCGCCCACGGTTCTGAAGGTGCTGGAATCGGCCATCGCCAACGCCACCAACCGGATCGAAGACCTCGATGTGGACCGGCTATTCGTGAGCGAGGCGTACGTCAACGAGGGCCCGCGCATGAAGCGCGTGCGGCCGGCGCCCATGGGCCGCGCCTACCGGTACCAGCGCCGCTTGTCGCATATCGTCATCAAGGTGACGGAGAAGGAAGCATAGATGGGACAGAAAGTTCATCCGTACGGATTCCGCCTGGGCTTCAACAAGCCCTGGCGGAGCCGCTGGTTCGCCAAGCAGGGGTACGCCAAGCTGTTGCAGGAGGACCTGGAGCTCAAGGAGAACCTGCGCGAGCGGCTGAAATCGGCGGGCGTCAGCTCGATCGAAGTGGACCGGCCGGGCAACAAGCTGCGCGTCACCATCCGCACCTCGCGGCCGGGCATCATCATCGGGCGCAAGGGCGCCGAGATCGAAAAGCTCAAGCAGGATATGGCCAAGAAGACCAAGCGCGAGGTCTTCATCGACATACAGGAAGTGCACAAGCCGGAGCTGGACGCGCAACTGGTATCGGAATCGATCGCCCTGCAACTGGAGAAGCGCGTGGCTTTCCGGCGCGCCATGCGCAAGGCGGTGGATTCGGCGCTGCGCTTCGGCTGCAAGGGCATCAAGGTGCGCGTCTCGGGCCGGTTGAACGGCGCGGAGATCGCGCGCAGCGAATGGTACCTGCAGGGCCAGCTTCCGCTGCACACGCTGCGAGCGGATATCGATTACGGCTTCGCCGAGGCGCATACCACGTACGGGGTGATCGGCATCAAAGCGTGGCTGTACAAGGGCGAGATTCTGGATCTGACCAAGCGCCGCGGGCTGCTGCCCGAGCCGGAGCCGCGCCGCGAGCGCCGCGAGCGCAGCGACCGCGACCGTGGGGACCGCGATCGTGGAGGCCGCGGGCGCGACCGCGGGGATCGCCCCGCCGCTCTGCCCATCGCTGCCGCCCCCGAAGCCACCGGCCCGGCCACGCAGACGCCGCCGGCGGATCTGCCGCGTCCGGCGGTTCGTCCGGCCACGCCCATCCTGCCGCCGCTCATGTCGCCCCAGCAGCAGCAGCCCTCCTGGAAACAGGAGGCGCGGCAGGAGCCGCCGGCCGAGAAGCCGGCCGAAGAGAAGCCTGCCGGCGAAACCCCGGAGCCCGGTTCCGGCGAGAAACCGTAAGGATTGAGGGCATACCGCCATGATGATGCCAAAGAAGGTCAAGTACAGAAAACAGCAGCGCGGGCGCATGGCCGGCAAGGCGTGGCGCGGGTCGTCCATCTCCTTCGGCGATTTCGGCTTGAAGGCGATGGAATGCGGCTGGGTCACCGACCGGCAGATCGAAGCCGCCCGCGTGGCCATGACGCGCTCCATCAAGCGCGGCGGCAAGGTGTGGATCCGGCTCTTCCCGGACAAGCCGATCACCAAGAAGCCGGCTGAAACCCGTATGGGCAAGGGCAAGGGCGCTCCCGAGCAGTGGGTGGCGGTGATTCGCCCGGGCAAGATCCTGTTCGAGATGGAAGGCGTGGACCGGCCCACGGCGCAGGCCGCCATGCGCCTGGCGGCGCACAAGTTCGCCATCCGCACCAAGTTCATCGGCCGGGAGGACGCGGAGTAAGGCATATGAAAGCGCAGAAGGTTCGCGATCTCGACGAAAACGAATTACGGCACCAGTTGGGTGAAATGGACGAGCAGCTCTTCCGTCTCCAGTTTCAGATGTCGATGGGGCAGATGGACGGATTGAAAAAGGTCCGCGCCATCAAGAAGGACCGCGCGCGCATGCACACCATCCTGCGCGAAAAAGCGCTGGGGGAGAAGAAATAGTATGGCCGAAGCGAAGGCCCCGCAGGGATTGAAAAACGAAAAGATCGGCCAGGTGGTGTCCACCAAGATGCAGAAGACCATCGTGGTGGAAGTGAGCCGCCGCGTGCCGCACCGGCTGTACAAGCGCATCATCGGCAAGCGCAAGAAGTTCTACGCCCACGACGAAGAGCGCACCGCCAAACTGGGCGACGTGGTGCGCATCGTGGAGTGCCGCCCGCTCAGCAAGCTGAAGCGGTGGCGCCTGGCGGAGATTGTGCGGCGGGCGGCGCAGGTGGGCGCGCAGCCGGCGGAGCTGGACGTGAAGGTGTGAGGAACGGGGGCTGGGGGCTGGGGACTGGGGGCTAGGGAAAGGTTGCGCTGCGCGCGGCGTTGTTTGGAAATGACGCGAGCGAAGCGAGCCGCCTTTCCCTGGCCCCCGGCCCCCGGCCCCCGGTCCCAGGAGCGAAGCGACTATGATTGGCATGCGAACGATTCTCGAGGTGGCCGATAATTCCGGCGCGCGGAGGCTGTCGTGTATTCTGCCGCGCGGCGGCGACCTCGGCCTGCGCGCCGGCTTGGGCGATGTGGTCACCGCCAGCGTGAAGGAGGCGGCGCCCGATTCGGCGATCAAGAAAGGCAAAGTGGTGCGCTGCGTGATCGTGCGCATGCGCAAGGAGACGCGGCGCAAGGACGGGACCTACATCCGCTTCGATTCCAACGCCGCGGTGTTGATTTCCGATGTCGGCGAGCCGGTGGGCACGCGCGTATTCGGGCCCGTCGCCAGGGAGCTGCGCGAAAAGAAATTCATGAAGATCGTCTCCCTGGCCCCCGAGGTAATCTGATGGCAATCGCAAAGAGGAAGCCGGCTGAGCCGGTGCGCGTCGATCTGAAGAAAGAAGATACAGTGCGGGTCATTACCGGACGCGACAAGGGCAAGACCGGCCGCGTACTGCGCGTGGACCGCGAGAACGGGAAGCTGCTGGTGGAGCACGTGATGATGATCAAGCGTCATACCCGCCCCAATCCCGCCAAGCAGATCAAGGGCGGCATCGCCGAGCGCGAGAGCCCCATCCCGGCCTCCAACGTGATGATCGTGTGCCCGGGCTGCAACAAGGCGGTGCGCATCGCGCATCACATCGACCACGCACCCGGCGGCAAGTCGCGGCGCACGCGGGTCTGCCGCAAGTGCGGGCAGGTGCTGGACAGGAAGTAAAGGAAAGATTCCATGGCACGCTTGAGAGAGCATTATCACAAGAAGGTGGTCCCGGCGCTGACCAAAGAGTTCGGGTACAAGAACGTCATGGCGGTGCCCATGATCGACAAGATCTCGATCAACATCGGCCTGGGCGAGGCCACGCAGAACGCCAAGCTGATGGACGGCGCGGTGAACGAGCTGGCGCAGATCGCCGGCCAGAAGCCGGTGATCACCAAGGCGACCAAGTCGATTGCGCAGTTCAAGCTGCGCGAGGGACAGTCGATCGGCTGCATGGTGACGCTGCGCGGCGACCGCATGTACGAATTTTTCGACCGGCTGGTGAACGTGGCCCTGCCCCGCGTGCGCGACTTTCGCGGCGTTTCGACCAAGAGCTTCGACGGCCGCGGCAATTACACGTTGGGCATCAAGGACCAGTTGATTTTTCCGGAGATCGATTACGCCAAGGTGGAAAAGACCAAGGGTATGAACATTTCCATCACCACCACGGCCCGCACCGACGCGGAGGGCGTGGCGCTGCTCAAGCAGATGGGCATGCCGTTCCGGCAGTAAGAGGAGAGACAGATAGAAACATGGCCACCACCGCCAAGATCGCCAAAGACATCAAGCTGGAAGCGGCCCGCAAGGCCAAGACTCCCAAGCTCCAGTGCCGGCACCGCAACCGCTGCTGGCGTTGCGGGCGCCCGCGCGCCTTCCTGCGCAAATTCGGCATTTGCCGCCTGTGCTTCCGCCAGCTCGCCCTGAA
>JAIQEX010000048.1 GCA_020073615.1 Terriglobia bacterium | reverse complement strand
CAACGACCTTGTCCCCGCGCCGCTTCAGTTGCCACAGCAGCCGTCTCACGTGCCTCTCTGTGATCCCCAGCTCTTCGGCTGCCTCCTTCTGCGTGATCAGCTTCTTCTTCGCCTTCTTCAGGGCCACCAGGCGGTCCCGTTCGGCTTGTGTCATCAGTAGTTGTCCTTCTTGCACCTCCCCAGCCTGGATGGTGTCAATAGGACATTTCTACTTTGCGCAAATAGGACATTATCATTTTGCGGCGACAGCGGCAAGTCAAGTCCTTGCCGCGTGATATATTTGGGGAATCCTGGAAACTCGTCACGTCATCATCGGCCAGGGCCTTCCAGGAGGTTGAAAGGTAGGCCTACCTCGCACGATGTGGAGAGCATTTGGACTCACGATTCTGATGCCGTTAGCTCTCATCTTGCCGGCGTGCAGCCAATTGGACATTGGATTCACGAACATTAGCGATCTTCTTGCAAATCCGCAAAAGTATTCGGCGAGGGAGGTTCGTATCCGAAGGAGGAGTGACGAACGTGCTCAAGCTCCCATTCGTCGCGACTAAGCTGTATTCCGTGCGGGACGAATCCGGCGAGATCAATGTTCGGACAGCTCGTGAGGCCCCGCTCGCTGGAAGTGAAGTGCGCGTGAAGGGTGTTCTGGATACGGTGGCCTCTATCGGCGACCAGAATGTTGGGCTGCACTTGCGTGAAATCGAGCGATGGTAGGCGGGCCGCCCGGCAACCACTTTTCTGATGAATATCGCCTCGCATGGGGTGCGGGGCTCCAAGTAGCTCTTCGTTTGTTCTTCTTTTTCAGTTACTTGTGAGTGGAGAGCCGGTTGGAAAGCCGCTTTTTTGGGAGCCAATTTATTTTCAATAACTTATCTCGTTGTAAGATCCAGCCTTGGGGAGCGCTCCTGCCAAGAATAGGCCTGTAAGTTATTGATTCTACATCCAATGTGCCGTTTTCGGCCAGCTACCGAAAGGTTGTATCGGCCCGTGCTTCGAGAATCCCCTTAGAATCAAAGCAATAGCAACCTGCCGAAATTGGGGACATCGTTCGCCGTGGGGACTTTCGTGGGGACTAGCATCACTGCGTCGGATAGTGCCGGACCGGCGGTGCTCCACCAAGTCCACACATTGTCTGCCGGTTCGACCCTCCACCCAACCGCTTTACAGAATTCTGATCATCCGTAAATAGTGTCCGAAAGACCTGAATTGGGCTGCCTTCACAAACTAGACAATTAAAGTGATAAAAGTCCGATTATCGTAAAATTCTTCAATATGTGGAAAAAACTGTTGACTTGCAGGATGCCCGGTGAAATAGTTGAGGCGAACCTTCTACCGGGGTAATTACATTACCCGGAACCCGGGGTGGGCCGGCACTACGGGAGCTTTGGGGACCTGAGGAGAGCAAAAGCTCATGGCGCAGCCGGTCATTGGCGGGAAAGATTTGTTTCCCGCCCAACTGCAAACGGTCTCCCGCAACGCCTCCTTCCACGGTGATCGCGCCCCGGCAGGATGTGCACTGTCGTCGGCCGTAGACCGCACTCCCGCTCAACACACATATTACCTGCTGCCAGACGACTGGGAGCCGACTCTCCTGAAGCATCGCAGGGTCCTGACATGACAGAAACATCCGATCCCTCCCTATTATCTGAAGTCCGCAAATACGGCGTTTTCAATGCGCGCGGTTGCTTCGCTTGCGGAAGCTGCACAATCGATTGCGACCTCGCGAACGATTCGGCTTCGTTCCCCCGCAGAAGCATGCAATCCGTGGTGCTGGGGTTGAAGGACTCAGTGCACCAGAGCCTGGACCCATGGCTCTGTCACGACTGCGGAGATTGCTCGACTACCTGTCCGAGAGAGGCAAAACCGCGAGAGTCGATGAAGACGCTGCGCCGCTACCTGACGGCACAATACGACTGGACCGGCCTGTCACGCAGAATCTGCCGTTCCCCGGCGCGGGAAATCGCAGCGCTCTCCTCGGTAGCGGTTTTCGTGCTGGCACTCATCGTTCTCTATCATCTTTATGTCGAGCACGTGGAAATTTCAGTCTTACGCTCTACCTCCATGGGGATGGAGCACATGTTCGGCAGGATCACGTATTTTACGGTGGCCGTTTTCCTGATACCGGCATTCTTCATGGCCTCCAACGTGGCACGAATGCTTCCACTCACCATGCGCCACGGTCCCAATGAGGCCATCCCTCTGAAATTCTATCTGGCCGAGGCCAAGACCATTTTTCTGGAGATGGTCACACACGAGCGGATACTGAAGTGCCCCGCGAGCATGCAGAAGCGGCGTTGGGCCATGCATTGGTGTCTCGCGTTTGGCTGCAGCCTCATGTTCGTAATCAAGTTTTTTTTCTTGAGGTGGTTCCAAACCGACAAGATATACCCTCTTTATAATCCGCAAAGATGGCTCGGCTACCTGGCGTTTGCCGGTCTGCTCGTGGGTTCGCTGGATATTCTGATCGAGCGAACCAGGAAGGCCGGATTGAGAGAGGCGATCCTGCCGGTGCTCCTGCTCCTGACCGCGTTGAGCGGAATGGCGGTGCACATTCTCCGCTACGTGGGACTGGGGTTAGGTGCGCATTATGCCTACGCCGTACATCTCATGATCGCGGTTCCGATGCTCCTGGTGGAGGTGCCGTTCGGAAGTTCGTCGCACATGATCTATCGTCCCCTGGCTCTCTACTTCGCTGCCGTGAAGGAAAGGGCCCTGGAAGCTCAGGCGGTGAAGGAGGAGAAGACAGCATGAATCCAGGGGGGAGAAACCCGGCAGTGGGCGCCGCGATGGTGGTGGGCGGTGGCATCGGGGGCATGCAGGCCGCGCTCGATCTGGCGGACGCAGGCATCAAGGTTTTTCTGGTCGAGACCAAGTCCGCCATCGGCGGCAGGATGGCGCAGCTCGATAAGACGTTCCCAACCAACGACTGCGCGATGTGCACCATGGCCCCGCGGCTGGTGGAGATCGGCAGGCACCGCGACATCGAGATCCTGACCCTGAGCGATGTGGAACGAGTGGAGGGACAGGCGGGGAACTTGACGATCACGGTCCGGCGTCGCCCCCGGTACGTGGACGAGAGCAGGTGCACGGGCTGCGGATTGTGCACCAGCGCCTGCCCGGTGCCGCTGCCCTCCGAATTCGATTTCGGCCTGGGCCAGCGCAAGGCGATTTACCGGCCCTTCCCGCAAGCGGTTCCCAACGTCTTTGCGATCTCCCGGCGCGGCGCCTCTCCCTGCCAGGCAGGGTGCCCCATCCACCAGAGCGCCCAGGGATACGTCGCGCTGGTGGCGCAAGGCCGTTTCGACGAGGCTCTCGCGGTCATTCTGCGAGACAATCCCATCCCGTCCATCTGCGGCCGGATCTGTACCCATCCATGCGGCACGGCCTGCACTCGCCGTTTATTGGACGACCGGATCAACATGCCGGCGCTGAAGCGCTTCGTGACCGACCGGCGTCCCGATTACCAGCTTCCCAAGCCAAGCGTGGAGCGGCCGGAGCAGATTGCGGTAGTCGGCTCCGGACCCGCGGGGCTGGTGTGCGCCTACCATCTGCGGCAGAAGGGCTATCAGCCCGTGGTCTTTGAAGCCCTGCCGGTAGCAGGTGGGATGCTGGCGGTGGGCATTCCCACGTTCCGCCTGCCACGGCCGGTGCTGCATGCCGAACTGGAACGGCTGTCCGCACTGGGCATCCAAATCCGCGTTGATACGCCTGTCGGACGGGCCATCCGCTTCGACGAACTGCGCCGGCAATATGCTGCCGTGTTCGTGGCCATCGGGGCCCACGTGGAGCGCCGGCTTGCGGTGGCGGGGGAAGATTCGCCGGGCGTAATGGGTGGCCTGGAGTTCTTGCGGCGCGTGAACGTGGAAGGTCCGCAAGAGGTGGGCCGCCGTGTGTTGGTGATCGGCGGCGGCAACTCCGCCCTGGACGCGGCGCGCACGGCCCTGCGCTGCGGAGCCGCACACGTCACCCTGGTGTACCGGCGCACGCGGGCCGAAATGCCGGCCACTGCGCGCGAGATCGAAGATGCCGAGCGCGAGGGCGTGAAGTTGGTATTCCTCACCGCGCCGGCCGAATTTCAAGCGGCCGACGGCCACCTGAAGGCTTTGCAGTGCATTCGGATGCAACTGGGCGCGGCGGATGCCAGCGGACGGCCGGCCCCGCAGCCGATTCCCGGATCGGAGTTCGTTCTCCCATGCGATACGGCGATTGTTTCCATCGGACAAACGCCGGACGTGGCCGCGCTGGGAGAGCGGCTGGGACTGGATGCGACTAAATCGGGTACTCTCCGGGCGGACCCTGTCACCCTCGAGACTGCTGTTCCGGGCGTGTTCGTCGGCGGCGATTGCGTGACCGGTCCGGACATGGTGGTGACGGCCATGCTGGCCGGCAAGAAGGCGGCGATTTCGATCGATCGCTGGCTCAACGGGCAAGACCTGCGGGCGGGTCGAGAGTTGGAAGGTCCGTATCCCACCCAGTACGTGATCGATACGGCTGGCTGGCAGACCCAGCGGCAGATCCCGGTGCCCATGCTCGATCCCGCTCAACGGGCAAAGTCCTTTGACGAGGTGGAGACCGGTTACACCGAGGAGCAGGCGGTAGCGGAAGCGCGCCGCTGCCTCAGTTGCGGCATCTGCTCCGATTGCCATATGTGCGCCGACGCCTGCGAAGCCCACGCGATCGACTTTGGCATGTTGGAAGAACTCCGCGAGGTGAAGGTCGGAGCCGTGGTGCTGGCTCCAGGGTTTGAGCCCTTCAATCTGGCAGCACTGCCGCGCCTTGGTTACGGCCGATTCCCGAACGTCATCACGGCGCTGGAGTTCGAGCGGATACTGTCGGCGTCGGGTCCATATTCCGGCCATGTCCAGCGTCCCGGAGACCACCGGGAGCCGAAGCGGATTGCATTCATTCAGTGCGTCGGTTCGCGCGATTGTGAGCGCGACTATTGCTCCAGCGTGTGCTGCATGTACGCCACCAAGGAAGCGCTGATGGCCAAGGAGCATATCGGCGACAGAGTGGAGTGCGACATCTTCTACATGGACTTGCGCGCCTTCGGCAAGGGCTTCGAGGCGTATTATGAGCGGGCGAAGGGCCGGGGCGTCCGTTATATCAGGTCCAGGCCGGTATCCATAGAGGAGATCCCGGGCACGCGGAATCTGACCATCCAGTATCTCGGCGACGGGGAGCGGAAGAAGACCGGCGAATACGACCTGGTGGTGCTCTCGACCGGCATGCAGCCACCCCGCGACGCCAAGCGCCTGGCGGGATTGTTCGGCACGGAACTGAACCGATTCAACTTCTGCCAGACTTCGGTGTTCGCGCCGGCGCAGTTGCGGGAGGGAGTCTATGTGGGCGGGCCTTTCGCCGAGCCCAAGGACATTCCGGAAACCGTGATGCATGCGTCGGCGGCCGCGGCCAAGGTGCTGGCGCTCCTGAACGACGCACGAGGTTCGCAGATTGCGGTGAAGGAATACCCTCCCGAAATCGACGTCAGCGGGCAGCCGCCCCGCATCGGAGTGTTCGTCTGCCACTGTGGGAGCAATATCGCCGGCGTGGTGGATGTGCCCAGGGTAGTGGAGTATGTGCGGACGCTGGACAACGTGGTGTATGCGGAGAACAACGTTTACACCTGCGCCAACGATACCCAGGAACGGATGAAACAGAAGATCCAGGAGCATGCTCTGAACCGCGTGATCGTGGCATCCTGCTCGCCGCGAACGCATGAGCCGCTGTTCCGCAACACCTGCCGCGAAGCCGGGCTCAACCCGTACCTGTTCGAGATGGCCAACATCCGCGATCAATGCTCCTGGGTGCACATGCACGAGCCGGAGAAAGCCACTCGCAAAGCCAAGGACCTGGTCCGTATGGCGGTCGCCAAGTCCAGGCTGCTCGATCCTCTGAAGAAAGGCAAGCTGTCAATCAGGAAAGCGGCCCTGGTCATCGGTGGTGGGCTGGCAGGCATGACGGCCGCCGCGGAACTTTCCTCGCAGGGAGTTCCCGTGTACCTGGTGGAACGGGGAAAGGAGCTCGGTGGCAACCTGCGGCACATCCGCTACCTGTTTAACGGGGAGAGTCCGCAAGAGGAGTTGCGGAACCTGATCGGGAAAGTGAGTGGCGACGAAAATATTCACCTCTTTACCGAGTCCAGAATCACGGCGATCGACGGATCCATCGGCAAATTCAAAACAACCATTTCGAGCGGCGATCGCGTCGAAACGGTCGAGCATGGCGTGGTGGTCGTCGCCACCGGCGCCGGCCAATACCAGCCTAAAGAGTATGGGTACGGAAACGGCAACTCGCAGGTCATCACGCAACTGGATCTGGAATCCAGGTTGAGCGACCCGGGACGGGATGGAATGTCCGGTACCGTCGTAATGATCCAGTGCGTGGGTTCCCGCGATAAGGAAAGACCCTACTGCTCTCGCGTCTGCTGTAGCGAGGCAGTTAAAAACGCCCTCAAAATCAAGCGGCAGAGTCCGGACACGAATGTTTATGTCCTGTACCGCGACATCCGCACCTACGGTTTCCGGGAATCCTATTATTCGCAAGCGCGGGAGCAGGGAGTGGTCTTCCTGCGGTACGAGGAAGACCGCAAGCCGGAAGTGGCGAAAAACGGCGGGCGCATGGACGTGACCGTGTACTCGCCGCTGATGGAGCGGGAAATCCGGATTGAAGCCGACCTGGTAGTGCTCTCGGCCGGCATTGTGCCCGACCCCGGAAACCAGGAGACTGCGCAACTTCTCAAGATCCCGCGGAACCAGGATGGCTTTTTCCTGGAAGCTCACATGAAGCTCCGGCCGGTGGACTTCGCTACCGATGGCGTTTTCGTTTGCGGCTTGGCGCACGCCGCCAAGTCCATCGAGGAAAGCATCATCCAGGCGCAGGCCGCGGTGGCCCGGGCGAGCGCAATTCTGAGCAAGGAGTACGTGGAACTGGAGGGCACGATTTCGTCCGTCGTGGCCGAAAACTGCGACGGCTGCGCCTACTGCGTCGATCCCTGCCCCTATAAGGCGATCACGCTGGTCGAATACACGGTCAACGGATCCATCAAGAAAAGGGTGGAAGTGAACGAGAGCCTGTGCAAGGGCTGCGGCACGTGCCAGGCGACCTGTCCCAAGGGGGGCATTGTGGTGAGAGGCTTCAAGCCGGTGCAACTGGCGGCGCAAGTGGCCGCCGCGCTGGAGGTGGTATGAGTTCGGCCGGGGAGCAGGATTTTGAGCCGGTCATTCTGGCGCTGGCATGCAACTGGTGTTCGTACGCGGGCGCGGACCTGGCGGGCATATCGCGCTGCCAGTACCCCGCAAATGTGCGGATCATCCGGGTGATGTGTTCGGGAATGGTGCATCCCAACCTGGTGATCGACGCTTTGACGAAAGGAGCGGACGGCGTGGTCATCTGCGGATGCCACCCCGGCGATTGCCACTACCAGGAAGGCAATCTCAAAGCCGAACGGCGGGCGGAGGCCATCACGCTTATGCTCCAGGATTTTGGAATTGAGGAGGAAAGATTCAAACTGGCGTGGGTATCGGCATCCGAAGGGCCGCAGTTTGCCAAACTGATGACCGAGTTTACGGAGCAAATCAAGCGGCTGGGTCCCAGCCCGTACAGATCCTAGCGGAGGCCCAATGCGCGCACTCTCAGAAATCGAACGTTACGAGAAAGGATTCATAACATGGCAGCTCGACTAGCCGAAGAGTGGTTTACAATCTGCGGCGGATGCGAGGTGACAATCCTCGATATCGGTGAACCGTTGTTGGACTTGCTGGAGAAAGTACAGATTGTCCATATGCCGGTGCTGATGGACCACAAGCTGTTTGGCCAGACCGGCGAAAAAACGGAAATGGAGATTCCGGAGGCGGAGGTAGGGCTCATCTCCGGGGGCATCCGCACCGAGGAGCACAAACTGCTGGCGCAGGAGATGCGCCGGAAGTGCAAGACGCTGATCGCTTTGGGGTCGTGCGCCTGTTATGGCGGCATCCCCGCGTTGGCCAATCTGTATTCCACCGAGGAATTGCTTACTAAGGTCTATCGCGAAAGCGTCACCACCGACAAGAATGGATTCCCCCACGAGGACGTCCCGGCCTTGACCGATCGCGTGTACGCCATCAGCGAAGTGGTGAAAGTGGACGTGATGCTGCCCGGCTGCCCGACTACGCCGGAAATGGTCGCCGGCGCGTTGACCGCTCTGCTGGAAGGCCGCCCGTTTACGTTATCGACGAAGAGCGTATGCGACGAGTGCCCCACCATCCGCGAGAAGAAAGCCTCCTCGACGCTGCGGCGGCGGTTGGAGGGGCCCGAATTCACTCCCGGCGCTCCGCTGAACCAGATGCGTTGCCTAATGGAACAGGGATTTCTGTGTAACGGTCCGGCGACCCGCTCCGGCTGCGGCGGCAGCGACGGCACGCCGCGCTGCATCCGCGCGTATATGCCGTGCGAAGGGTGCTTCGGACCCATCTCGGAGAAGGCCAATCCCATGGTCGACATGATGGGCGCGCTTTCTACTATCGGTCTCGATCCGAAACAGATTCCGGACCGGGCCGCAACATTCAATCGATTTTCCGGTGCGGGCCGATTGCGGCCGGCGGTCAAGAGGTGAGCCATGGGAAAAACTATCGTAATTCAACCTGTGACGCGAATTGAGGGCCACGCCAAGATCACCATCCAACTGGATGATGCCGGCAATGTGAATCTGGCCCGCGTGAATGTCATCGAGTTGCGCGGGTTCGAGCGCTTCTGCATGGGACGGCCGGTGGAAGACATGCCGCGCATCACCCCGCGCATTTGCGGCGTCTGTCCGTGGTCGCACCACCTGGCGGCAGCCAAGGCCTGCGACGCGGTGTTCGGAGTGGAGCCGCCGCCGGCCGGGGCTAAACTGCGCGAGCTGTGCAACAGCATCGCCTACATGGAAGAGCACATTCTGCACTTCTATTTCCTGGCGGGCGCGGACTTCCTGTTGGGCCCGGACGCCGACTATTCGGTGCGCAACGTCATCGGCGTCCTGGGGACGGCTCCCGAAGTGGCTCGGCGTGTGGTTCGGGTGCGCCACATGTGCGCCAAGATGCTGGAGATCATCGCGGGCAAGTCGATCCACCCGCAGGCCGCGGTTCCCGGCGGCTTCAGCAAGCCGCTGGCGAAAGACGAACGCGACCAGTTGCGCAAGATGGCCGACGAGGCGCTGGAATTGGCCAAATTCTCCATTGCCTTTGCGAAGGAGAACGTCTTCCCCAAGTATCTCGACGCAGTGAAGTCGCTGGGCGTCATCACCAGCGGATTCATCGGAACCGTCAAGGAAAACGGTGCCCTCAATCTCTATGACGGCAAGCTGCGGTTGATGGGCAGCGACGGATCATTCGACGATTTTCCGTATGACCGGTACACCGAGTTCATCGCGGAGCACATCGAGCCGTGGAGCTACCTGAAGTTTCCGTATGCCAAGAAACGCGGCGGCTTCTCGCTGGAAGATAACGCACCCGGTCTGTACCGCGCCAATACCCTGGCACGCATCAACGTTTGCGACTTCATCGACACGCCGCTGGCGGAAGCGGAGCTCGAGGAATTCCGCCGGAAGTTCGGCCGCCCGGCGCAGCTCACCCTGCTGTATCACTGGGCCCGCCTGATCGAACTGCTCTATAACGCGGAGAACACCATCCGGCTGCTGGATGACGCGGACATCACCTGTCCGGAGACCCGTGTGAAAGTGACGCCGCGCGCCGCGCGCGGAGTGGGCTGCACGGAAGCGCCGCGCGGCACGCTGATTCACGATTACGAAACCGACGCCGAGGGCATGCTCACCAACATGAACCTGATCGTCGGTACGACCCATAACAACGCTCCCATCAACCTGTCGGTGACGCAGGCCGCCAAAAGCCTGATCCACGATGGGAAGTACGATCAGGGCGTGTTGAACACGGTTGAGATGGCCATCCGCGCCTATGACCCGTGTCTGTCGTGCGCCACGCACCGGCTGGACGGGAAACTGTCGGTGAAGCTGGACATCTTCGACGCCAAGGGCGGCTTGCTCGATACGTTCGCAAACTAGGACCACACTGTAGCGGAGGCCGTCATGGCAACGATAGAAGAAGACGTGATTCCCGATTTTTGCTCGAAACCGGCGCTGATCCTCGGCTGCGGCAACGTTTTCTTCGGCGATGACGGCTTCGGCTGCGCGCTGGCCGAATACCTGGAGACGCATTTCGACGTGCCCGGCAGCGTTTGCCTGCTGGATGCCGGAACGGGAGTGCGCAAATTGCTGTTCACGCTCTGTATCAGCTCCGTGCGCCCGCGGCGGCTGCTGATTGTCGACGCGGCGGATTTCGGCCGGGAGCCGGGTGAGTGGTTCGAAATCGACCCAGCCGAGATCCCCGCGGTCAAACTGGACGATTTTTCCATGCACCAGTTGCCCACCTCGAACATGCTGCGCGAGTTGCAGCACCAGACCGGCGTGGAGGTGCGTGTGCTCGCCTGCCAGACCGGTCCGTTGCCCGAGGAAGTCTGTCCCGGATTATCCGAACCGGTTCAACGCGCGGTGCGAGAAGCCGCCGGATGGGTGGCACGAGAGTACTTCGAGAGGGAATGATCGATCGATCGACCGGCGGGGGATTGACTTGTGCCCGCCAGTTGTTTAACTGAAGAAACTGTTTTCGGAGAAAAAGATCTGCATGAACCGCAATGGCAGCCTGGACCGGATCGACGATTTCCTGGGAAGCGCGCACGTTTTCGCGGCCCAACGTCTTGGCCGCACCGTGCTGCTCACCAATCGTTTGGATTGGACCGCCGAAGAGGTGGTGGCAGGGTACTCCGGCCAACAACAGATCGAGCAAGTGTTTCGCGGTCTCAAGGACGGCGAATGGTTAGGCTGGGGACCGATGTATCATTGGACCGACCGCAAAATTCGGATTCGTGGAAGAGGTAAACACCACCGTAATGCGTGAGACCCGCATGATTACAGGCGATTCTAATATTTCGTGGCGAATACGGCATTTCAGGAATCCCTAACCGATGGTTAGGAATTGCTGAAACTCTACAACGCGCGCCCCGAGCCCGTCAACACGGCCTCCAGACGCCTCACGTGGGGCTCGAATGCGCCGGATCCAGGTATTACGACCCAGGGATCTGTGAGGCCTCTGGGGCCAAGAGCCGTGGGAGATATGGCCCTTTCTGGCCAATCCGCTGAGAGTGACGCCAACCATCGCGCCAAGCCTGCCCGACAGAGGTCCGCGGTAGTTGAAGGAGCGCCACAGCTGTCGCGAAGTCCCTTTCACACCAGCAAAACGCCCGTGAGGTCGCGCACTGTGAACCCGGTGCGCCCGCCTGCCGCCGAAACCACGACCCGAGACCCGATGCGATCTGTTAAATGAGGGTCAGCCCACGTACTGCACCTCTTCTTCCATCTCTATGCCAAATCGCGCGCGCACGCGAGCCTTGAGCTCCTGTATCAGGGCGCAGAGGTCCGCGGCCGTGCCGGCGCCGCCGTTATATATAAGGTTGGCGTGGTAGCCGGCAACGTGAATATCGCCGCGCTCCAGGCCCTTGGCGCCCACCTGCTCCAGGAACCAGGCCGCGGGCACTTTGCCCTCACGTACGGCCGCGGGCGGAATTTCGGCCGCCACCGGCGTGGGCAGATCCTTCAGCAGCAGGTTCTTGAAGATGCTGCCCGCGCACTTCATGGTCACCGGGAACTTTTCGTTGCGGACCTGGAGGATGTCGTCCGCCGTCTTGCGCAGCGCGCCGGAATCGGCCGGGTCGAGCCGCAGTTCGGCCGAGAATATGATCCAGTGCTTGTGCAGTTTGAACACGCTCTCCCGGTACTGGAAGCGGCACTCCTCGTTGGTAAAGACGCGCACCGCGTCGCCATCGTAGAAGCGCACGCTCACCACGCGCTCGGAGATGGAGTGGCCATAGGCGCCGGCATTGCCGTAGACCGCCGCGCCCACCGAGCCGGGAATGCCGGCCAGCGTTTCCAGGCCCTCGAAGCCGCGCGCGATGGTGAAATCCACCAGGTCCTGGAGGACCGCGCCGGCCTCGGCCACCACGCGTCCGTTGGCGGCCAGCAGGCGGTCGGCGCGATACCGCAGCACGATGCCGCGGAAGCCGCGGTCGGAAACGATGAGATTGGTGCCGTCGCCAATCACCACCGTGGCCATGCCGCTCGCGCGCGCCTCCGTGAGGGCGGCGATGAAGGCCTCGACACTGCCCGTTTCGGCATAGATATCGGCCGGGCCGCCGATGCCGAAGCGCGTATAATGGGCCAGCAAAGCCCCGGGGAGAACGGTTAGATTGGGAATTCCGGCGAGACGCGCGTGCGTCTCTTCGGTGGTGGGCATTACCTTGATTATAGGGGAGGCGTCGCGTGGGTTCCGCATTTCCAGGCTTTCCGCAAGCGGGCATCGATTTCATGCGCAGGCTGGCGCGCCACAACCAGCGGGAGTGGTTTCAGCCGCGCAAGGCGGTTTACGAGGAGCAGGTGAAGGCTCCCATGCGGCTGCTGGTGGAGAAGCTGAACGCGGCCATGATGGCCTTCGCGCCGGACTACGTCACCGATCCGGACAAGGCCATCTACCGCATCTACCGCGACACGCGGTTCAGCAAGGACAAGACGCCCTACAAGGAGCACATCGCGGCAAGCTTTCACCGCCGCGCGCCGAACCACGGGGACGCCGGCTACTATGTCGCGGTGTCGCACAAAGAGGTGGCCATCGGTGGGGGCGTCTATATGCCGCAGCCGGAGGCGCTGCTGGCGATTCGCAACCAGATTGCGGCGCGGCATGAAGAGCTGCGCAAGATCCTGCGGGCGCGGCCGGTCAAACGGCTGCTGGGCGGCCTTCAGGGAGAACAACTTTCGCGCGTGCCCAAGGGGTTTTGCGCGGACCACCCCGCGGCGGACCTGCTCCGCTTCAAGCGCTTCATCCTGTATGTCGAGCTGCCGCCGGACCTGGCCACCACGCCGGCCTTGTACGGCGAGGTGTTGCAGCGCTTCCGGGCGATGCGGCCGTTTTTGGAGTTTCTGACCGCGCCCGCGGCGAAGAAGCGCCAGGAGGCTTATTTCTCGTAGCGCCACCGCGCGCGCCAGACCGTCCGGGCCGTGGGACAGACGCTGTCGTCTGTAAACCCGGCATCTCAGCTTTTCTGCACGAACGGCCGCACGCATTCCACCGCCGCTTGTTGGATCTCCGGCGCATCGCCGAATCCCTTCAGCCACACCAGGCCGGGCTCGCGGCGAAACCACGTCATCTGCCGCTTGGCATACTGGCGCGTGTTGCGCTGCGCATAGAACAGTGCCTCGCGCGCGTTCAACTCGCCCGCCAGCAACTGCACCGCCTGGCGGTAGCCGTGCGATTCGAAAGGCTTCGCCGTGGCGGCGAATCCCCGCGCCAGGATGTGCCGCACCTCCTCCACCAGGCCGCCTTCGAACATCCCCGCGCAGCGCTTGTCCAGCCGCTCGTAAAGCGCGTCGCGGCCGGGCAGCAGGCCGAGCTTGAGCGTGCGGTAGCCGCGCAGGGTGTCGCGGCCCAGGCGGAACAGCTCCGTCACAGGGCGGCGCATCAGCAGGCACACTTCCAGGGCGCGCGTCACCTTGGGCACGTCGTGGGGATGAATCCGGCGCGCGGCTTCGCTATCGAACCGCGCCAGCAGACGGTGGAGCGAGCCCGGACGCCGCCGCTCGCGGGCCACCAGGCGGTCGCGCAGAGCCTGGTCGCGTGACGGTCCCTCGAATAGCCCGTCCAATAGAGCACGCAGGTAAAAGCCGGTGCCCCCTGCGAGAATCGGAAGACGGCCGCGGGCGGTAATGGCGGCGATGGTTTCGCGGGCCAGACGGGCGTATTCGCCGGCGGTGAAGAGCTGGTCGGGGTCGAGGACGTCGATGAGATGATGCGGAATACCACGGCGCTCGTGCGGAGGCAGCTTGGCCGTCCCGATATCGAAGTAGCGGTAGACCTGAAGCGAGTCGCAGTTGACAATTTCGCCGTCGAATTGTTCCGCAATGACGAGCGCCAGCTCGCTCTTTCCCGACCCCGTCGGGCCGGCCACGGCAACCAGCGGGCGTTCCGGCGCATCTAGAGAGGTAAGGGATTCGTTTGCTTGTTTTTCGATGGGCACAGTACGTTTGTCGGAAGCTCGACCGGAAACCCCGTTATACAATAGTATGAGTGACCTCCGGCCGGCTGGGACCTCCACACGGCGGGAAGAAGGCAAAACTCGATGATCGGTTCGGCCAAAGCGCTTTTTCTGACTCTTACCCTGGGCTGCGTCTCCATCGCGCAAACCCCGGCTCCCGCCACCAAGCCGGCGGACAACAACAAAGCCGGCGCCTACTACAACTTTGCCATGGGGCGGCTGTACGCGGAGCTGGCGGGTTCCGAAGGGAACCGGGAGTACGTCGACAAGGCGATTCAGCATTACCAGGCGGCGCTCAAGCTCGACCCCGCGGCGGGCATCATTCTCGAAGAGCTGACCGATCTCTACGTCCAGACCGGGAAACTCGGCGAGGCGGTCTCGCAAGCCGAGGACATGCTCAAGCAGAACCCGGATAACCTCGATGCGCGCCGCATGCTGGGCCGGATTTACATGCGCGCGCTCGGCAACTCGGCGGAAAGCAAGATCGACGAGGGTACGCTGCGGAAGGCCATCGACCAGTACCAGCAGATCACCGCGAAAGATCCCAAGGATTCCGAAAGCTGGGTGGTTCTGGGCCAGCTCTATCGCATGGCGGGCAAGTCTCCGGAAGCCGAGAAGGCCTACAATTCCGCGTTGCAGGCCGATCCCGAAAGCGAGGACGCGCTCACCGGCCTGGCCATGCTGTACGCCAACCTGGGCGATACCAAACGCGCCATCGAAAAGCTGAAGACGGTCACCGAGAAGAGTCCCAACGAGCGCACCCTGGTGTTCCTGGCCAAGGCGTACGAGGAGCAGAAGGACTGGAAGAATGCCGCCGACGCGCTCAAGCGCGCCATGGCGCTCTCGCCCGACAACGATCACCTGGCGCGCAGCCTGGCGCAGGATCTGATGTTCTCCGAGCAGCTCGACGAAGCGCTCGGCATCTACCAGAAGCTGGCCGAGGAGGAGCCGCGCGACCCGCAGCTTCCCCTGAGCATGGCCGAGATTTACCGCGCCAAGCACGATTACGGCAAGGCGCGGGAAGCGCTGGACAAGGCCCGCAAGCTCGATCCGGAAAGCCTGCCCGTGCGCTATGAAGAAATCAGCCTGCTGCAGGCCGAAGGCAAAACCCCGGAAGCGATCGCCGCGCTCAAAGCCCTAATAGACGATACCGCCAAGAAGAGCTATAGCGCCGCCGAGGGACGCGACCGCGCGGGCATGTTCGAGCAGCTCGGGGTGTTCTACCGCGGCGCCGCGCAATACCCGCAGGCGGTCGAAGCCTTCCGCCAGATGACGGCCCTCGATAAGACCGCGGGACCGCGCGCGGCCGGACAGATCGTCGATACCTACCGTACGGCGAAGGATTACGAGAGCGCCATGCGCGAAGCCGACGCCGCGCTCAAGAAATTCCCCGGCGAGCGCGTGGTGGTGATCGAGCACGCCGATGTGCTGGCGGACCAGGGCAAGATCGACCAGGCGGCCGGCGAAGTCCGCGCCCTGTTGCATGGCGAGCACGATCGCGAAACGCACCTGGCGCTGGCGCAGATCTACGAGAAGGGTAAACGCTACTCCGAGATGGGCAAGTCGCTCGATGAAGCCGAGAAACTGGCGGCTTCCAACGAGGACAAGGAGAACATCTATTTCATGCGCGGCGCCATGTACGAGCGCATGAAGAAATACGATGCCGCGGAAGCGGAGTTCCGCAAAGTCCTGGAGATGAACCCCGACAGCTCCGGCACCTTGAACTACCTGGGCTACATGCTGGCGGACCGCGGCGTCCGCCTGGACGAAGCCTATCAGCTGGTCAAGAAGGCCCTCGATCTGGACCCGGACAACGGCGCGTACCTCGACAGTCTGGGGTGGGTTTACTACCGCCAGGGCAAATACACCGAGGCCGAGGGCCTGACGGTGCGGGCGCTCGACCGCATCGGCGGGCAGGACCCGACGGTCCACGACCACCTGGGCGACATCTATGCCCGGCTGGGCAAAACGCGGGACGCCATTGCGCAATGGCAGGCTTCGTTGAAAGGGTTCCAGACCGGCGCGCAGACGGACGCGGACCCGGAGGAAATGGCGAAAGTCGCCAAGAAACTGGACGACGCCCGCGTCCGCCTGGCCAACGAGCGCAAGCAGTAAACAACCGCGCCGTTTTGGGGCGGGCGTTTCGTTCCCGCCTGCGGCTCCTGCATTATCCGCGCCGTGCGGTGCGCTGCCCGGGTACAATGGGTGTGTGCCTCGCTTTGTAGCCGCGGTGCTCGCGCTCGCCGGTGCTTTGTCCCTGCCGGCCCAGCGGGCCGCTTTCTTCCCCCTCAAGGACATCAAGCCGGGAATGCGCGGCAGCGGGCGCACCGTCTTTTCCGGCAACCGGATCGAGGAATTCCAGGTCGAAATCCTCGGCGTGCTTGATAATGTCGGGCCCAAGGAGTCGCTGATTCTCGCGCGGCTCTCCGGGGGGCCCCTGGAGCATGCCGGCGTCATGCAGGGAATGAGCGGCAGTCCGGTGTATATCGAGGGCCGGCTGGCGGGCGCCGTCGCCATGGCGTTTCCCTTCTCGAAAGATCCCATCGCGGGCATACGTCCTATTGAAGATATGGTGCGCCCCTCGGCGGGGCCGGCCGCGGCGGCCGTCCGGCGCCCCGCCATCGCGCTGGCCGACCGCGATCTGACGCGCGTTCTTCCGCGCCCCGGGCCCGGCGCGCTCTCGCCGGCGGCCGGCGGCGCGCGCATGATCGATATCGCCACCCCGGTCTCGTTCGGCGGCTTCAGCCGCGCCACGCTCGAGGCCTTCGCACCGCAACTGCGCACGCTCGGCCTGGAGCCGAGCCAGGGCATCACCGCCGGCGCCCGCATCGAGCCCGCCATGGGCAACCCCGCGGACCTCAAGCCCGGCTCCATGATCAGCGTCCAGCTTATGGCCGGCGACCTCAGCGTGGGCGCCGATGGCACGGTCACCTACATCGACGGCACGCGCGTCTACGCGTTCGGGCACCGCTTCCTGGATATCGGGGCCACGGCCCTGCCTTTCGCGCGCGCCGACGTGGTCGCCCTGCTGCCCAGCGTCAACACCTCATTCAAACTGTCCACGGCGCGGGAGTGGATGGGCACCATCAGCCAGGACGGTAATACCGCCGTGGCCGGCGAGCTCGGTAAGCGCGCGGCCCTGGTGCCGGTGTCGATCGCCGTGTCGCGCGGCGGACGCCCCATCGAGAAGTACCGCATGCAGATGGTGAACGATCCGCTGCTGTCGCCGCTGCTCATCCAGATGGCCGTTTACTCCACCATCGACGCCACCGAGCGCACCGTGGGCGCCTCCAGCCTGCGCGTCACCGGAGAAGTGGAATTCCAGGAGGGGCCGGCGCCCCTCAAGCTCAACAACATGTTCGCCGCCGATAACGGCTCGGCCATGCTGGTTTCGCTCTCCACGGCCATCCCGGTGGCCTACGTGATGCAGAGCGGCTTCGACGCCCTCCGTTTGAAAAAGGTGGCGCTCCAGGTGGAGGCTTTCGACCAGAAAAAGCAGTTGACCATCGATGGCGTCTCGGTTTCGCGGAGCGAGGTCCGTCCCGGCGAAAAGGTGCAAATCAAGGTGGTGCTGGCCGGGGAAAACGGCTCCGAAATCATTCGCCAGGCGGAGTACCAGGTGCCCCTGGGCGCCGAGCCGGGCACGCTCTACTTCACCGTGGCCGACGGCAACACGGCGAACCTCGCCGATTTCCGGCAGATCCTCACCGCCAGCCCGCGCAGCGCCGGCCAGTTGGTCAGCACGGTGAACAGCCTCCACCCCAACACCAAGGCGTATATCCGCGTGTGGCGCGCCGACCCCGCCTTCCAGCTCGAGGGCGCCGATCTGCCCGATCCGCCGCCCTCGGTGTCCCTCATCCTGGCGGGCTCGCAAGCCAGTCTCGCGGGCGTGACCCAGACGCGCAACTCCAAGGTCGCCGGGATGGAGATCGAAGTGGGCGACATGGTCGTCTCCGGCGTCAAAACCGTCCAGGTGGAAATAAAGGAATGAAGGTTTTCCTGCGTCATATCGCGCGCGCGGCCGCTTTGCTGGCGGCGCTCGCCCCCCTCGCCCCGGCTAGCGGCACCCAAGCCTGGGAGATGAATTCCTACGCCGATTTCGTGCACGGCCGCTTCGACGGCGTCTCGCTCAGCCGCGATGGCCGCCTGTCGCTGGCCCCCAAGGTGGATACCGTCTTCACCTCCGACCAGCCCGTGATCTGGAGCGTGGCGCAGGCCCCCGATGGAACCCTCTACGCCGCCACCGGCCATCGCGGCCGCGTCTATCGCATCGACCGCGCCGGCCATTCCTCCTTGTTGTGGACCGCCGAGCAACCCGAAGTTTTCGCCATCGCCGTGGACCGCTCGGGCGCCCTGTACGCCGGGACCTCGCCCGACGGCAAAGTCTACCGCATCGAAAACGGCAAGGCGGCCGAGTATTTCGTCCCCAAGACGCGCTACATCTGGTCGCTGGCGATCGCTTCCGATGGCGTCCTCTACGTGGGCACGGGAGACCAGGGAAAGGTCTTCCGCGTCGACGGGCCGGGAAAAGGCGAGCTGTACTACGATACCGGGCAGGCGCACGTCACCGGCCTGGCGGTGGATGCCCAGAATCGCGTGCTGGCCGGCACCGAACCCAATGGCATCCTCTACCGGATTTCGGCGAGGGACAAGGCCTTCGTGCTCTACGATGCCAACCTGCCGGAGATCCGCGCCATCGTTCCCATGCCGGACGGCACGGTGTACGCGGCCGCCCTGGGGGGCTCCGTCTCCAAGCGTGCGCAAGCGGCGGCGCAGGCCGCCCAGGGAATGAGCGGCGCCGGTGCCGTGACCGCCACCACCAGCACCATCACGGTGGACGCGCAGGCCGGTCCGGGCAGCGAAATCAAGCCTCCCGATGCCCGGCAGTCCGCCACCGGAGCTACGCCCGGCGCCGCCGCCACCCCGCAGGTGACCACCCAGTTCACGCCCGTGGTGGACACCAGCAGCGTCGAGAAGTCGGCGGTCTACCGCATCAATCCGGACAACACCGTGGAGACGCTGTGGAGCTCGAAAGACGAGAACGTTTACGATCTGCTGGCGCTCGAGAACCAGCTTCTCTTTTCCACCGACGAGAACGGCCGCATCTACGGCCTTTCGCCGGACCGCCGCGTGACCCTGGTGGCCCAGACCAACGAAGGCGAAACCACCCGCCTGCTGGCGGCGGAGCATTCCATCCTGGCCGCCACGGGCAACATGGGCCGCATCTACCGGCTGGGCGAAACGCCGGCGGCGAGCGGCTTTTATGAGGCTCCCGTGCACGACAGCGGCACCGCCTCGCGCTGGGGGAGCCTGAGCTGGCGCGCCGATGTACCCGCCGGCAGCTCGCTGGTTTTCCGCACGCGCGCCGGCAACTCGTCCAAGCCGGACCGCACCTGGAGCGAGTGGTCGGGCCCGCTCACCGACCCGGCGGGCTCGCGCATTTCGAGCCCCAACGCGCGCTACATCGAATGGAAGGTGGAAATGGCCGGCGGCGGGCCGGCGCGCCCCGGCGTCACGCCCGTCCTCAACAGCGTCACCCTGGCTTATCTGCCGCAGAACTCGCCTCCGGTAGTGAAGAGCATCAACGTGGTCACGCAGGCGGCATCCCCGCAGGGAGCCAAGCCGGCTGCCGCGGCGTCATCGGCCGCCTATACCGTGACCGTGACCGATACCGGCGATGTCACCGCTGCGCAATCGGCCGGCACGCCCACCCAGACCCTGCCGCGCGCGGCGTCGCAGCAGATCGCCGTCTCCTGGCAGGCGGAGGACCCGGATGGCGACCGGCTGGTCTTCAGCCTCTATTTCCGCGGCGAAGACGAGACCCGGTGGATGCTCCTCAAGGGCAATCTCCACGACAATTCGCTCAGCTTCGATGCCGATATTCTGGCCGACGGCAAATACTATTTCCGCGTGGTGGCCTCCGACCGCGAAGCCAACGCGCCCGCCTCGGCCCGCGAAGCGCAACTGTTGAGCGCGCCCGTGATGATCGACAATACGCCGCCGGTGGTGACCATCGGGGCGGTGCGCTACGCGGCCGGCGCCGCCCATGTGGAGTGGGAGGCCGTGGATGCCGCCTCTCCCCTGCGGCGCTGCGAATACTCGCTCGACGCCGCCGGCTGGATACCGGTGGAGGCCGCCGACGGGGTGATCGATTCCCAGCGCGAGAAGTTCACGCTCGACCTTACCGGCCTCGCGCCGGGCGAGCACCTGCTGGTGATCCGCGCCGCCGACAGCGCCAACAACACCGGCGTGAAGAAGATCGTCCTCAAGTAGCGCCTTGCCTGGCGCCGCCGCTCCATCGGGCCCTTCCTCGGAAAGTGGTATCGTTTATGAAATCGACTGCCCCATGGGGCGGACAGGAAAGGATTACGGTGATGAGATTTGCCCTTACGCTGGCCGCGCTTTCGGGGATGGGCGCGCTACCTGCGTTTTCCCAGCCCGCGCCGGTGCTGAATATTCTCCGCGAGTCCATCAAGGAGGGCCGGACGGCGGCCCACGAAAAAGTGGAAGCGGACTATGCCGCGGCCTTCCGCAAGGGGAATCTCCCGGAGCGCTACGTCGCGCTGGCGACTATGTCGGGACCGGGCGAAGTGTGGTTCATCCAGCCGATGCCGTCCTTCGCCGCCCAGGACGAGTACGATAAAGCCTCCGGGACGGAGCCGCTCAAGAGCGCCCTCGCCATGTTGGAGGCGCGCGACGGCGAGCTGCGGCAATCCTCGCGGTCCCTGTGGGCGGTTTATGGGCCGAGCGAAGCGAAGCCGTATTGTGCCGGCTTCGCCAAGGGCAACGTCGACGGGGTGATCCTGGGATACCAGGTGGTGGCCGGCGCGCCGGCGCGCTCCGAGGCGGCGAAGAAGACGGGGCAGTAGGAGAGCGCGCGTCCGGCCTATGCTTCGCTTCCTGCTCACTCCAGCCGCCGCCCTGGCTCTGCTGGCGCAGCAACCCGGCGCACCGGCGGGTTCCGTCCCCGGGCCGCCGGCGCAACCGCCCGACACCGACCGCGTGCTCAAGGCCGTGGACGACCTGATGTGGCACATCCAGCTCGGCGATATCGCCGACGTGGACCAGGCGGAGTACACCAGCCTGCCCCCCGCGCATATCCCCAATCCCAAGGCTCCCGGCGCCCAAAACCCGCTGATCATTCGCGCCTACACCTTCATTCCCAAGAACCTGGATAAGTCCCGCAAACAGCCGCTCATCGTCTTTGTCCACCAGGGAATTCACGCCAACTCGGACACGCGCGACGTCCACGTGTTCCGCGAGCTGCTCGCGCAGGGCTATTCCATCGTCTCCGCCGATTATCGCGGCAGCTCGGGCTACGGGCGCGGCTTCTACCAACAGATCGACTACGGCGGGCGCGAAGTGGACGACGTCTACCTGGGCATGCGCTGGATGCTCGACGCCTACAGCTTTCTCGATCCCGCGCGCGTCGGGATTATCGGCTGGAGCCACGGCGGGCTGATCACCCTGATGAACATCTTCCAGCATCCCGAGGCCTATGCGGCGGCTTATGCCGGGGTGCCGGTGAGCGACCTGGTGACGCGCATGGGCTATGAGCCGGATTCGTATCGCGCCCTCTACTCGGCGCCCTACCACATCGGTAAGACGGTGCGCGAAGATATGGCGGAATACCGCAAGCGGTCGCCGGTTACCCACGCGAAAGAACTCCAAACCCCGCTGCTGATCCACACCACCACCAACGACGAAGACGTCAACGTGCTGGAAGTGGAGCACCTGATCGAGGCGTTGAAAGCCGAGGGCAAGAAGTTCGACTACAAAATCTACCAGGACGCGCCGGGCGGCCACTATTTCAACCGCATCGACACCCGGCTGGCCAGGGAATCGCGCCTGGAGGTGTACCGCTTTCTGGCCAACTACCTGCACCCCGCGAACCCGGCGAAGTAACCGAGGCCTGGCTCCCGCCGAAACTTTAGGGCAGGCAGTACTCCACGAGTACTAAATGGATTCCAGTACTCTTTCCCATCGGGTCCCATGCCGTCATGCGCCCCCGCCGCCGATAGATTGCGCATGTACGACGGAACCACGACGGAAACCTGTGCGGCCGGAGACGAGCTGGGCATCCAGTACCTATTGGCCGCGGATCAGGTCGATGTGGCAAGACGAGAGCTGAGCCACTCCGTGACCCAGACACAGCAGGAGAGCGCGGCCACCAGGCTGGGCCGGGTGGAAGCGCACAAGCTGTACGCCCTGGGGGAACTGCTCTCTCATTGTGTGAGACACGGCTGCCCGCTGCCTCTGCGGGACGAAGCGGCAAAGGAACTTCTCGCCTCCGAGCGTTTCAAGGCGCTCGCTGCCGCGGGGCCTCCGGCGGAACTACCGGGCGCAGAAGAGGAGTGGCAGGCAACCATAGAAGCCGCTTGATGCTCATACTACGTACGCGTGCGGTCGCGCCGCGTCCTTCGGGCGTAGGCGATGGCCCCCGCGCGCCGCCACGACGCGGGAAGAAATTGCAGCACCCGGACCAGCAGACGGTAGCGCCAGCCGGGAATCACAAACAACCTACCCCGTGCCAGCCCTTCGAGCGACGCTGCCACCACATCCTCGGCGCTCATCCACAGCTTGGCGGAGATCCGCTTCCGGTCGATTCCGGCGACATCGTGGAACTCGGTGTAAGTGAAGCCGGGACACAGTGCCTGTAAGCGCACCGGGGAACCGATGCTCTTCAGTTCCAGGTCCAGTCCTTCGAAAAAACTGTTCATCCAGCACTTGCTGGCCGCATAGGTAGTGCTGCCCGGACTCTGCACGAAACCCGCCACCGACGACACGCCGATGATCGCGCCGCGCCCTCTCACCGTCATGCCGGCCAGGGCGGCGTGCACCAGCCGCATGCTAGCCAGCACGTGCAGGCGGTGCAGCCGGTCCTGCTCCGCCACATCGGTCTCCCAGAAGCGTCCCGTGATGCCGAAGCCCGCGTTGTTCACCAGCAGATCGAGATCGGGCGCTTCACGGATGCGCGCTTCGACGCGCGCCAGTTGCGCGGCGTCGGCCAGATCGGCCTCGAGAATCTCCGCTTCCGTGCCGTGGCGGCTGTCGAACTCGCCCGCCAGTGCTTCCAGCCGCGCGCGGCGGCGCGCCACCAGGATCAGGTTGTACCCGCGCGCCGCCAGGGCGCGCGCAAAAGCCGCGCCAATCCCGGCCGATGCGCCGGTGACCAAAGCCAATGGTTTCGAGGCCACGCCTCCAATGTAGCCGAACCGGACCGCCGCCAGGCCGGCGCTCCGTAATCCGTCGATAGGATGTCACCGCCGAGGCGCCGAGGAAGACCAGGTCAACCGGTTCTCCGCGTGCTCGGCTGGCTCGGCGCGCGAACTCGAAAGAACCGGAAAAGCGCGAATCGCATCGAAACACGCAATCGCGGTTGCACCCAACAGGTACCGGCACCGAGGGGGGCGAGATCGCCGGGAAACCCTGAGTTCTCGGCGCCTCGGCGGTATAAAATCCTTCGATCACGAGCGCTTGCGATAGTCCATAATAATAGAATTGCGGACCTTAAATACCGCTAAAATAGAACGGTAGTCGGGATTGAGGAGCGGACCGCGTGGCGGAGCGACTGCAAGCGCGATTGGCGCCGGAGGAAATTGACAAGCTGATCCGGGGGCTCGCCCGCCGGGGATACCAGGTGCTGGGGCCGACGGTCCGCGATGGCGCCATCGTGTATGACGAGGTCGCAGGCGCCCAGGACCTGCCGCGGGGCTGGACCGACGAGCAGGAAGCCGGGCGCTACCGGCTGAAGCCGGGTACGGACGGCGCGCTATTCGGCTGTTCGGTGGGGCCGGAGAGCTGGAAGAAATACCTCCACCCGGCGCAAGTGAAACTGTTCGAGGCGGATCGGCAAGACGGCCTCTTCCGGATTCTCGGCGGCCCCGCCCCGCCGGCCCGGCCCTATGCTTTCCTGGGCGTGCGCGCGTGCGAATTGGCGGCCATCGCTGTCCAGGACCGCGTGTTGCTGCAGGACAAGTATCGCGACCCGGTCTATGGCAGCCGGCGCGATCCCGCTTTCCTGGTCGCCGTGCAGTGCACCCAGGCCGCGGCCACGTGTTTCTGCGCCTCCATGGGAACGGGCCCGCAAGTGCGCGGAGCGGCCGATCTGACCCTTACCGAAATCGTGAACGCGGAGGGACATTGGTTCCTGGCCGAAGCGGACGGTGATCGCGGACAAGAAGTGCTCGCCGAACTGGATCGCCGGCCCGCCACCGATGAGGAGCTGCGCCTTGCCCGGACGGCCGTTGAATCGGCGGCCGCGCAGCAGGTCCGGCGGATGGACACCGCCGGCATCCGCGATCTGCTTTATCAAAACTTCGAGCATCCGCGCTGGGACGAAGTGGCCGCGCGGTGCCTCACGTGCGCCAACTGCACCATGGTCTGCCCGACCTGCTTTTGCACCACCGTGGAGGACGACAGCGGCGTGACCGGCGATCGCGCCGAGCGCTGGCGGCGGTGGGACTCCTGCTTCACCATGGCCTTTTCTTATATCCACGGCGGCAGCGTCAGAACCTCGAGCAAGGCCCGCTACCGCCAGTGGCTGACTCATAAGCTGGCATCCTGGATCGATCAGTTCGGGTCGTCGGGCTGCGTGGGATGCGGCCGGTGCATCGCCTGGTGCCCGGCCGGGATCGATCTTACCGAAGAGGTTCACGCCATACGAGGAGCGGTGAATCATGGAAACACAGACGCTTGAGAAAATCATCGCGGAGCATCCGTACTTTGCGGGCCTGGAGCCCGAATACACCAGCCTGCTGGTGGGATGCGCGTCGAACGTTCGTTTCGATGCCGGCCGGTACTTGTGGCGGGAAGGCGAAGAGGCCAACCAGTTTTACCTGATCCGCGAAGGGCGCGTAGCCATCGAGATGATGCCGCCGCATCGTAAGGCCATCGTCGTGGAGACGGTCGGCGAAGGGGAGATCCTGGGATGGTCGTGGCTGCTGCCGCCCTACACCTGGAGGTTCCACGCGCGGGCGGTGGAAATGACGCGCGCCCTCGCGCTCGATGGCAAGTGCCTCCGCAACAAATGCGAGCAGAACCATGATCTGGGCTACGAGCTGTTGAAGCGCTTCGCCCAGATCATCAACCACCGGCTGGACGCCACGCGCATGCAGTTACTGGACCTGTATGGCAAACGCTGAAATCGATCCCATGATGCCGCGGCCCTGGGTGGTGCGCCGCATCTCCAAGGAGACGCCCGACACCTTCACGCTGGCGCTGGAGCCGTCCGATGGCGGGCCGTCCGGGCGCGGCGGGTTTCAGCCGGGGCAGTTCAGCATGCTGTGGGTGTTCGGAGTCGGGGAGCTTCCCATCTCCATCAGCGGGGACCCCGCGGAGGAGGGCAGCCTGACCTACACGGTGCGCTCCGTGGGGCCGGCGACGCAGGCGCTGGTCAGCCATGGGGCAGGGCAGAGCGTGGGTGTGCGCGGGCCTTTCGGGACCGGCTGGCCGGTGGCGGGCGCCGAGGGCAAGGACGTCGTGGTGGTGGCCGGCGGGATCGGCCTGGCGCCGCTGCGGCCCGTGATCTATCACGTGCTGCGGCACCGGGACCGGTTCGGGAGGCTGGTGATTCTGTATGGCGCCAGAAGCCCGCGCGATATGATCTACCGGAAGGAACTGGCGGCGTGGGCCCGGCACAAAGATACGCAGGTGCTTTCCACGGTCGATTACGGTGGCGTTGCCTGGCGGGGGCGGGTGGGAGTGGTAACGTCTCTGTTCAAATACCTGCGCTTGCAGCCGGCGCGCACCACGGCGATGCTGTGCGGGCCCGAGATCATGATGCGGCTGGTGGCCAGGGAACTGGCGGCCCGAGGCCTGGCGGCCGGTGATGTGTACCTCTCCATGGAACGGAATATGAAGTGCGCCGTGGGGTCCTGCGGGCACTGCCAGTGGGGGCCGCACTTCATCTGCAAAGACGGCCCGGTTTTCTCGTACGCGCACATCGCAGCCATGCTGGATCGATATGAACTCTGAACGGAAGAAGAAAAAGCCGCGAGTCGCAGTGTTCAAGTTCGCCTCCTGCGACGGCTGCCAGTTGAGCCTGCTGGATGCCGAGGACGAGCTGCTGGCAGTGGCGGGCGCGGTCGAGATCGCCTACTTTCCGGAGGCCAGCCGGGCGATGCTGAAGGGGCCGTACGACATCGCGCTGGTGGAAGGGTCCATCACCACGCACCCTGACGCGGAACGCATCCAGCAGGTGCGGCGGCAGGCCAGGACGCTGGTGACCATCGGGGCGTGCGCCACCGCCGGCGGCATCCAGGCGCTACGCAACTGGAAGGATGTGGCCGAATTCATCCGCGTGGTCTACCCTTCGCCCCAGTTCATCAGCACCTTGAAGCTCTCCACGCCCATCGCCGAACACGTGCCCGTGGACTTCGAGCTGCGCGGGTGCCCTATCAACCACTACCAGTTGATCGAGCTGATCGCCGCCACCCTGGCCGGCCGCAAACCCAACATCCCGGCCTACAGCGTGTGCCTGGAGTGCAAACGCCGGGGAAACGTGTGCGTTCCCGTGGCGCACGGCACGCCGTGCCTGGGGCCGGTGACGCAGGCGGGCTGTGGCGCGATTTGTCCGGCTTACGACCGCGGCTGCTACGGCTGCTACGGACCCATGGAGAGCCCCAATACGGCCTCCCTCACCAGCCAGTTTCGCATCCTGGGACAGAGCGGCCAGGAGATCTCGCGAGCGTTCCGCAGCTTCAACGCCTGGGCCTGGCAATTCCGCAAAGCCAGCGAGGAGTGTGAGCGCACATGAACGGCCGCACCCGCACCATCCGAGTCGAGACCCTGGCGCGCGTGGAGGGAGAGGGTGCGCTCACCATCAAGCTAACTGGCGACCGCGTCACCGACGTGAAGCTGCGCATCTTCGAGCCGCCGCGTTTCTTCGAAGCGTTTCTGAAGGGACGGCACTACTCGGAAGCCGCGGACATCGTGGCGCGCATCTGCGGCATCTGCCCCATCGCCTACCAGATGAGCGCGCTGCACGCCATGGAGCGGGCCCTGGGGATTCGCATCGACCCCGCCGTGCGCCTGCTGCGCCGCCTGTTCTACTGCGGGGAATGGATCGAGAGCCACGCGCTGCATGTCTACATGTTGCACGCGCCGGATTTTCTGGGCTACCAGGACGCCATCCAGATGGCCCGCGATCACCGGGCCGTCGTCGAGCAGGGCTTGCGCCTGAAGAAGATCGGCAATCGCGTCGTGAGGCTGCTGGGCGGCCGTGAAATTCATCCGGTCTCGGCTGCCGTGGGAGGGTTCTACAAGACCCCTGCCAAGAGTGCGCTGCGGGAACTGGAAGAGGACCTACAGTGGGCCATCGAGGCTTCCCTGGCCACGGTGAAGCTGGTTGCCGGCTTCGAATTTCCGGATTTCGAACAGGACTACGAATTCGTGGCACTCTCGCATCCGGAGGAGTATCCGTTCAACGAAGGGCGGCTGGTTTCCAACCGCGGCTTGAACATCGACGCCGCGGAGTACGAGGATCACTTCGTCGAGCAGCACGTCAAACACTCCAACGCGCTGCATTCGGTAGTACGGGGGAGAGGTTCCTACCTGGTGGGGCCCCTCGCCCGGTTCAACCTCAACTTCGACCGGTTGCCCGCGCTGGCGCGCGAGGCGGCGCAGGCCGCGGGTTTGGCGCCGCCGGTGAAGAATCCGTTTCGCAGCATTGTAGTGCGGGCGGTGGAGCTGGTATTCGCCTGCGTCGAGGCGTTGCGGGTGGTGCGCGAGTATGAGCCTCCGCCCAAGCCTTACACCGAAGCGGCGCCGCGCAGCGGAGTAGGCCAGGCCATCACCGAAGCGCCGCGCGGCATCCTGTATCACCGGTACGCTCTCGACGAGAACGGTCTCATCGTGACGGCCAGGATCGTCCCGCCGACTTCGCAGAACCAGAAACGGATCGAGGAGGATTTGCGCGAGTTCGCCGCGCAGGTGGCGGCCTGGCCCCTGGAAGAGGCCACCTGGAAGTGCGAGCAGGCGATCCGCAACTACGACCCCTGCATTTCGTGCGCCACGCACTTCTTGCGCGTGAACGTGGAACGGGAGTAGCCGTGGAGCATCGGATCATCGGCTGCGGCAACGCCGCCAGGGGCGACGACGCGGCGGGTCTGCTGGTGGTCCGGCAGTTGCGCGCGTGGGGCGCCGATGCGCTCGAACACAGTGGAGAAGGACTGTCGCTGATGGAGAGCTGGCGCGGACACGACGCGGTCATTGTGATCGACGCCGTGGTGACCGGCCTTGCTCCGGGCGCAGTAACCGTCTGGGACGGCAGGGAAGCGCCGGTGATCCGCGATGGCGGGCGGAGCACGCACGCCTTTGGCGTCGCCGAAGCAGTGGAGCTGGCGCGCGTTCTCGGCAGGCTGCCGGCGCGATTGCTGATTTACGGCATCGAAGGCCGGGGCTTCGATTTGGGAAGCGCGCCTTCGCCCGAAGTCGTGGCGGCAGCGGAGCATCTGGCGCAACGCCTGTTCCGAGATTGACTTTGATTGCCTCCCGTGGGAAACCTTCCGCCGGTTTCTCCGTCTAACCTACACAGCCGCGCGCCAGACTGGAGGACTGTCTATGGGAACATTCGCCGCCGATCTCAAACACGCCTTTCGCATGTTTCGCCAGAATCCCGGCTTCACCGCCACCGCGGTTGCGGCCCTGGCCCTCGGCATCGGCGCCAACACGGCCATTTTCTCCGTGATCAATGCCGTGATCCTGAAACCACTGCCGTTTCCCGATGCGGGCCGCATCGTCGTGCTGATGAACAGCTCTCCGCAGGGGAGCGGTCCCGCCGCCTCCGTGCCGAAATATAACGTCTGGCGCAGGCAGACGCAGGCCCTCGAAGACGTCGCCGCGTACGACACCGGCGGCCCCGGGCTCAACCTCAGCGGCGGCGACCGCCCCGAGCAGCTCAAGGGCATCCACGTCTCGCGCGAATTCTTCCGGCTCTTCGGCGCGCGTACGCTGGTCGGCCGGACCTTCTCCGCGGAGGAAGACCGGCCGCAGGGCGGCAACGTCGCCGTGCTCTCCCATGGCATCTGGCAGCGCCGCTTCGGCTCCGACCCGGCCATCGTCGGCAAAGCCATCGTGCTCGGCGGCGAATCGTACACCGTCATCGGCGTCCTCGCGCACGACTTTTCCTTCGACCCACCGCCCGATCTCTACCTGCCTTTCCAGGCCGACCCGGACAGCACCAACCAGGGCCACTATTTTCGCGTCGCCGCGCACTTGAAGCCGGGCGTCTCGCTGGGCGCCGCGAAAGCCGCGCTCAATCTCGCCGCCGGGGAGTTCCGGCGCGCCTTTCCCGGTGCGCTCGATCCGCGCAGCAGCTTCACGGTCGAGCCCATGCAGCAGCTCATGGTGCGCAACGTCCGCACCGCTCTCTACATCCTGCTGGGGGCCGTGGCGTGCGTGCTGCTCATCGCCTGCGCCAATGTCGCTAACCTGTTGCTGGCGCGCGCCACCGGACGCTCGCGCGAGATCGCCATTCGCTCCGCCATCGGCGCGGGACGGGGCCGCATCGTCCGCCAGCTTCTTACCGAAAGCGTGCTGCTGTCGGCTATGGGCGGCATCGCCGGGGTGGCCATTGGCGCGGTGGGAGTGCGCGCCCTGCTGGCGGTGAATCCGGGCAATATCCCGCGCATCGGCGAAGACGGGTCGGGGGTCGCGCTCGATGGCACCGTCCTCGGCCTCACCCTTCTGCTCTCACTCGTCACGGGCGTTCTCTTTGGGCTTGTCCCGGCGCTCCACGCCTCGCGCGTGGACATCAACTCCACGCTGAAGGAGGCCACCTCCCGCTCCGGCTCGGGGCTGCGCCAGAATATGGCGCGCAGCGTTCTGGTGATCGCCGAGATGGCGCTCGCCATCGTGCTGCTCACCGGCGCCGGTCTGCTCATCCGCACCTTCTCGGCGCTGCACAACGTTCCTCGGGGGTTCGATCCCCACAATGTTCTGACCATGGAGACGGCGCTCACCGGAACCAACTACGATCACACCGCCGCCATTACCACCATGAGCCGCCAGGCGATCGAGCGCATCGAAGCCATTCCGGGCGTGGAGGCCGCCGCGGCCAGTTCCTACCTGCCGCTCGATGGCGGCCTCGGTCTCGGCTTCGTCATCGAAGGACGGCCCCTGACCAATGGGCCAGCGCACGGCGGCGCGGCGTGGAATTACGTCACCTCGCGCTTCTTCGACGTGTTCAAAATTCCCGTGGTCCGCGGCCGCGTTTTTTCGGAGCGCGACGATGCCGCGGCGCCGCCGGTGGTGGTCATCAACGAGGCGATGGCGAAGCAGTACTGGAAGAACGAAGAGCCCCTCGGCCAGCGTCTCATCATCGGTTCCGGCATGGGCCCCGATTTCGCGCAGGCGCCGCGCGAGATCGTGGGCATCGTCGCCGATGCGCGCGACGCGGGGTTGAACAACGATCCGCAGCCCGCCACTTTCGTGCCCCTCTCCCAAGTGCGCGATTCCTACATGAAGCTCAATAACCGCTTCATGCCCCTGAGCTGGCTGGTGCGCACGCGCCCGGATCCGTTTACCCTGTCCCCGGCGATCCAACGCGCGTTTCAGGAGGCCGCGGACCTGCCGGTGGCGCACATCCGCACCATGGAGCGCATTGTCGTCCAGTCCACGGCGCGCGATGAATTCAACGCCCTGGTGCTGGGCATCTTCGCTTTCGCCGCCATCCTGCTGGCGTCCATCGGCCTGTACGGGTTGATGGCCTATGCGGTGGAGCAGCGGACCCTGGAGTTCGGAATCCGCCTGGCACTGGGAGCCAACTTCCCGCAGTTGCGAAATATGATCGTCCGCCAAGCCATGCTGCTGGCCGCCATTGGCGTCGCTATCGGACTGGCCGCCGCCTTCGGCCTCACGCGCCTCATGGCCTCGCTGCTGTTTCACGTGAAACCCAACGATCCGGGGGTCTTCGCCTCCGTGGCCGTGCTGCTTCTCGCAGTGGCGTTCCTCGCCAGTTATCTGCCCGCGCGCCGCGCCCTGCGCGTCGATCCGGTCGTGGCCCTGCGCTATCAGTAACGGCGAGCCCGTTTCCCAGAGACTGGAATGTGCCTGACTGATCCGCATCGATTACCATGGACCAAAGGAAGTGCCAACCGGCACGTGCCATGCAATCCTGAAAGCCGCCGGAATCAAGCCAGGAGTGAATGATGATTGACTTGCGCTACTCGCTCGTGATCGAAGCCACCCCCGGTGCTCAGACAAGCCGGCTAGGTTGGCGATGCACGCCAAGCCGTTTTGGCTTGGATCGCCACGCCTGCTTTGACGTCTTACCGGAAGCCCTGGCGGTCGCGGCCGGCCTCTTTCGGGCGCCTGGCCGCCTCCAGCACACGCACGTAGATGGAACGCGCCCGCGCCACGCGCGGGTCGTCCCAGTCGAGCGCTTTCTCCAGGCCGGCTAACGCGGCGCGGCCGAGCTTCGCCGCTTCGGTATAGCGCCGCTCGCCGCACAATACGCCGGCCAGTTGGCTGCGCGCGAACAGCACCTGCGGATCGTCTTTGCCCAGTGACTCTCCGAGGATCTGTATGCCGCGGCGGTACAGGTCTTCGGCGCCGGTTTCGCGATCGCGCACGTGATAGAACTCCGCCAGGTTCATGAGGCCCCAGGCCAGGTCGGGATGGCGCGGTCCCAGCGTTTCCTCCCACCGGTCGATGGCTTCCCGGTAGTGTTGTTCGGCTTCCAGATAGCGCCCCAGGAAGCGGTCCACCTGCGCCATGTTGTTGAGCGCCACGGCCACGGCCGGATGACGCGCAGGCAAAACGCGCCGCGCCAGTTCGAGGGCGCGCCGTCCATAGTCGTCGGCCGCGGCAAACCGGGATTGCGCGATCGCCGCGAACGTCAGATTGATGTAAGCCGTGCAAGCCACCTGGTCCGAAGCGCCTTCCAGGGCGGCATGGAGAATCGATTCGGCTTCGGCGAAGCGGCGTTGTTCGATATAAATCGAGGCCAGCACCTGCCTGTTCGTGGCCCGTTCGGACTCCACCAATAGGGGCCCGGCGCGCAGCGCGCACTCTTCGGCCTTCGCCAGATCGCCCTTGGCGCGATACAGGGCCGCCAGGTTGTCGAGCGCCAGTCCGGCATCCGGGCTCGCGGCGCCGGCACTCGCTTCCACCTGCTGGAGCGCTTCGACGAGCAGCGTCTCGCCCTCGGCATAGCGCCCCGTGGCGCGCAGCAACGACCCCAGGTTGCCCAGGATGCGCGCCCGCCCCAGCCGGCCGGCCGCGCCGGTCTGCGTCCAGGTCTCCAGCGCCTGCCGATAAAGCGGCTCGGCTTCCGCGTAATGGGCTTGCAAATAGAGCTGCGCGCCCCGATTATTCAATTCGGTTGCGGCATCGAGCGCCGCTCCCTCCGCCGCAACCGTCCCCACCAGAGCAACCAGCAAGATCAACATCCCCACCTCCACTACGCTCATGATGAGGCCCGCCGCGAGTGCGCGGGAGTATGAAGCGGTTATCTTACGGTAAGACGGGTCTGCGATACTGGGCGCATGAGCGCTACCGAAGCCCCCCAAGGAACAGCGACCGGCGGCGCCGCCGCGCATCTGTTCGCGCCGCTCACGTTGCGCGAGGTCACCTTTCGCAACCGCATCGCCGTCTCGCCCATGTGCCAGTACTCCAGCGACGACGGGTTTGCCAATGACTGGCACCTGGTCCACCTGGGCAGCCGCGCGGTGGGCGGCGCCGGCCTGGTCGTCATGGAAGCCACCGCCGTGGAGGAGCGCGGGCGCATTTCCCCCGCCGACAACGGCATCTGGAAGGACGCCCACATCGGCTTCCTGGCGCGCATCGCCCGCTTCCTGGCGCAGCACCGCGCGGTGGCGGGCATCCAGATCGCGCATGCCGGCCGCAAGGGCAGCACGCGCCCGCCGTGGGAGGGCGGCTCGGCCATTCCACAACAGGACGGCGGCTGGCAAACGGTGGCGCCCAGCGCGATTCCCTTCCAGCCCGGAGACCCCGTGCCCGCGGAACTGTCCATCGCGGAGATTCACGCGCTGGCGGAGTCCTTTGGCGCGGCGGCGCGGCGGGCTCTCGAGGCCGGTTTCCAGGTGCTTGAAATTCACGCCGCCCACGGATACCTGATCCACGAGTTCCTGTCGCCGGTGAGCAACCACCGCGGCGACCGCTACGGCGGCTCTTTCGACAACCGCATCCGCTTCGCCCAGGAGGTGACCGTAGCCGTGCGCGCGGTCTGGCCGCCGCACCTGCCGCTGTTTCTGCGCATCTCGGCCACCGATTGGGTGCCCGGCGGCTGGGACATCGACGAAGCCGTGGAACTGGCGCGCCGCCTGCGCGGGCTCGGCGTGGACCTCATCGACTGTTCGTCCGGCGGCGCGTCGCCCGGCCAGCAGATTCCGCTCGCGCCGGGCTACCAGGTCCCTTTCGCCGCGCGCATCCGCCGCGAGGCCGGCCTCCCCACCGGCGCCGTCGGCCTCATCACCACGCCCGAGCAAGCCGCCGAGATCGTGCGTTCCGGGCAAGCGGACCTGGTGCTGCTGGCCCGCGAATTCCTGCGCGACCCCTACTTCCCCCTGCGCGCCGCGCAGAAACGCGGAGTGGACGTGGACCCGCCGCGGCAGTATCTGCGCGCGTATGCCAAGTAGCCCACGCCAACACGCTCTCGTGTGATGCATCACGACACTCGCGGCCGATTTCTGGGGGAAGGCGATGGTATAACGGTTATATACGGCCATGCGGTTCGAGTTCGATGGAGAGAAAAGCCGGGACGTCAAGCGAAAGCACGGCGTTAGTCTGAAGGAGGCGCGGGACATCTTCAACCAGGTGTATCTCGTCGACCAGAAGAACGACGATCCGGAACAGTTTCGCGCCATCGGGTGGTGCCGCGGTGGTCTCTGTTCCGTGGTTTTCGAGGTCCGGCATGACTCTGAAGGCGAGTACTACCACCTTGTCACAGCCTGGAAAGCGACCAAAGAGGAGGAGCAAAGTTATGCCGAAAACGTCTAAGAAAACACCCACTGCCGACGAGATCGCCGAGATGGCTTCCCGCGGTGAAGACATTTCCGCGTACTTCACCAACAAGTTCACGGTAGTCAGGCCGGTCCGCCGCGTGAACATCGACCTGACGCAAGGCATGCTGCGAGCCCTCGACGAGCGGGCGGCCCGGCTCAATATCAGCCGGCAAGCGGTCATCAAGACGTTGCTCTGGCGGGCGCTGAACGAGCGCGAGAACAAAACGCGGCCGAAGCGGGCGGGATGAGCCGGCCACGCGGACCTGGTGCTGCTGGCCCGCGAATTTGTTGCGCAACCCCTACTTCCCCCTGCAGGCCGCGCAGAAACTCGGCGCCGCCGAAATTGAACAGGAAATTCAGGCCGGTCGCATTGTCGCCGCGCTCCGGTATGGGCTCGGTGGCAGCGATGACGCCGCCGTTGGCTTCCGCCACCGGATGCATGCGCCGCTTTCGGGCGAACTCCACAAAGAATCCCGCGGGCATCACGCCAAAACCATACACCGCATGCCCGGGGATGTCTCTCGTGAAGCTCACGCCCGGCGCCGTAACGGCAGTGATCTGGCGCGGCTGGAAAAGGATGGCCGCGGGGATCACACCGGCGGTGTAGCCGATCGAAAGCGCATTCCACCACCAACAGCGGTAAGGGTAACTGAGCTCCGCCAATGGCGAAATGCCGGTCCGTGGCCGTGCCGGTCACGGTGGCCGAGGCCGGCGAGTAGCCCGCCAGAAGGCGAAACTCGCTCCTTGTCCGCCCGTCGCCGGCAGGCGACTGTTGGATTTTCCCACAAACATTCCCACGTCTTGACGTAGAATTCTACAGTTGCTAAGATCAAAGGGTCTTTTACTCTTCTATGGAGGGTTGCGCCAAGCCACTGTAATGAAGAACCTGTTCCGTCTGTTATTGGTGGCTGGAACCCTGGCCGCGACCTTGCCAGGTCAGCAGTCCAAGACCCCGCCGGGCTCTGAGGAGTGCGCCGGATGCCACGAACCGGGGCCCCGCACGGGCAAGCGGGAAGCGGGCGTGCCGCCGCGCTTCGACGCCGCATCGCTGGCGCTGTCGCCACACGCGGCACTGGAATGCACGGCCTGCCATAGCGATCTCGCAAAGAAGGACTTCCCCCATCCGGAAAAGCTGGCCAAGGTGGATTGCGGCTCCTGCCACTCCGATGAGCAGACGCAGTACACCGCCAGCCTGCACGGCAAGGCGTCGGCGCATGGCGACAGCCTCGCGCCGGGTTGCAAAAGCTGCCACGGAACACACAACATCCTGCGGCCCTCCAATGCGAAGTCTCCCACTTCGACCATGGAGATTCCGCGGCTCTGCGGCGGCTGTCACCGGGAAGGCACGCCCGTCAGCCTGACCCACAACATCCCCCAGACCAATATCCTCGAGAACTACAAGGACAGCCTCCACGGCCAGGCGCTTTTCGAAAAAGGACTCACCATCGCGGCGGTCTGCACCAGCTGCCACACCGCGCACTTCGTGCTGCCGCATACCGACCCCCGCTCCTCCATTGCCAAAGCCAATATCGCCAAGACCTGCACCCGCTGCCACGGCCAGATCGAAACCGTGCATCGCAAGGTGATCCGCGGCGAATTGTGGGAAAAAGGGCCGAATCTCATCCCCGCCTGCGTGGATTGCCACGAGCCGCACAAAGTGCGCAAGGTCTATTACAGCGAGGGGATGAGCGACCACGACTGCCTGCGCTGCCACAGGGACCCGAACCTGAAGGCAACGCGCGCCGGCCAGACCGTGTCGCTGTTCGTGAACGAGGCCGAACTCGCCGGATCGAAGCACTCGCAAAAAGCATGCGTGCAGTGCCACACCGGCGGCACGCCTTCCCATGGCCGGCAATGCGACACCATGCCCGCCAAGGTCGACTGCTCCATCTGCCATGACAAGGTAGTCGCCCAGTATCGCGAGAGCACGCACGGCACGCTCGCGGCCGCGGGCAGCCCGGACGCGCCCGGATGCAAGGACTGCCACAGCCCGCATGGCACCCGCGGCAAGGCCGACCCCGCCTCGCCCACGTTCTCCCGCAACGTGCCGGCGCTGTGCGCCAAATGCCACCTGTCCGGCCAAAAGGCGGCCCTGCGTTACACCGGCAAGCAGGACCAGATCGTGGAGCACTACCGGGAGAGCATTCACGGCAAAGGCCTGCTGCAGAGCGGGCTCACCGTGACCGCCAACTGCGCCGACTGTCACACCGCGCATCATGAACTGCCCAGCAAGGACCCGCGCTCCAGCGTCAATCGCGCCAACATCGCGCAGACCTGCGCGCAGTGCCACCGCGGGATCTATGAGATGTTCCACGCCAGCGTGCACAGTCCGGAGGTCACCAAAACCAGCAAGGAGCTGCCGGTGTGCTCCGAGTGCCATACGGCGCACAGCATCCAGCGTACGGACCTCTCCAACTTCCGGCTGCACATCATGGACCAGTGCGGCCGCTGCCACCAGCAGATCACCGAAGCGTACTTCGAGACCTTCCACGGCAAGGTTTCCAAGCTGGGCTACCTGCAGACCGCGAAGTGCTACGATTGCCACGGCTCGCACGACATCCTGCCGGTGAACAATCCGCGCTCGCGGCTGAGCCGGAACAACATCGTCAACACGTGCGGGAAGTGCCACATGGGATCGCACCGGCAGTTCGCCGGATACCTCACCCACGCCACCCACCACGACCCCAAGAAGTATCCGTTCCTGTTCTACACGTTCTGGGGCATGACCACGCTGCTGGTGGGTACGCTAGTGGTCTCGGGCGCGCACACCGTCGCCTGGCTGCCCCGTTCGCTCGAGTACCGCAAGCAGATCCAGAACGGGCACGGCCACGGCGGCCAGTACGTGCGCCGGTTCAAGCCTTTCCAGCGCAACCTTCACCTCATGGTGGTTTCCAGCTTCCTGGGGCTGGCAATGACCGGCATGATCCTGAAGTTCTCTTACGCCGGCTGGGCCAAAGTGGTGGCCCGCCTGGTGGGAGGCTTCGAGGCGGCCGGGCTGATTCACCGCTTCTGCGCCCTGCTGACCTTTACCTATTTCGGCCTGCATCTCTACGATGTGATCCGCCAGAAGCGCCAGAGCGGCGTGAGCTGGCGGCGCTTCATCGCCGGCCCGGAGAGCATGCTGTTCAACGGGCGCGACTGGCGCGAATTCACCGCCTCGCTGAAGTGGTTCGGCGGACGCGGCGAACGGCCGCAGTACGGCCGCTGGACCTACTGGGAGAAGTTCGATTACTTCGCCGTCTTCTGGGGCGTCGCGGTGATCGGCGGCACCGGCCTGCTGCTGTGGTTCCCCGAGTTCTTCACCCGGCTGGTCCCCGGATGGGCCGTGAATGTGGCCACCACCATCCATAGCGACGAAGCTCTGCTGGCGGTGAGCTTCATCTTCGTGGTGCACTTCTTCAACACGCATTTCCGGCCGGAGAAGTTCCCCATCGACACGGTGATTTTCACGGGCGGCATGCCGCTCGAGGAGTTCAAGCGCGATCGCCCGCGCGAATACCAGCAGATGGTGGACAGCGGCCAGCTCGAACAATTCCTGATGCCCGCGCCCGCAGCGCGCGCGCAAAAATTCTGGCGCCGCCTGGGCTTCACGGCGCTCACCCTGGGCCTGCTGATGATCGGCCTGATCGTCTACGCCATGCTGTTCGCCTACCGGTAGGGCTGGCTGCCTCCGTGGGGCAGTCGGTTAAGCAGTGCGGCGGTTTTCAACCACCGCGCAGGATTTCATCCTGCCCCACTACCGCGCCGTCGTGGGCGTGGGCGCCGCTGGCCGCGGCGTCACTGGCAGCGGCATCTGTTCCTTGCTGAAGCGCGGGATCATCTGCTCCAGGTTGGCCACATGCCACACCGCCGCCGCGATGGTGGAAGCGGCCTTCATCGCGTCGTCGGGCACGATGCGCTCGTAGGTATCCAGATTGGTGTGCCAGGTGAAGCTCTGGTACTCGATGGGGTCCTGCGCCATCCCTATGCCGGGCAGTCCGGCGGCATTGAAGGAGGTGCTGTCGGTGCCGCCCGTCGCCCGGCTGCTGGTGGAGCTCGCGCCGGCCACGCCGAAATCTTCGAACCGGGCCAGCACCGGACGCAGCACTGCGGCCGCTTCCGGAGGCCCGAAAATATTGGCGCCGCGTACCCGTCCCGTGCCCGAATCGATGTTGAAGTAGCAATCCAGGGTGGCCCACTCCGGCTTGGGGTTCTCGAAGGTCCCGAAATGCTGCTCGACGTATGCCTTGGATCCCAGCAGCCCCTCCTCCTCGCCGGCCCACAGGCCCACGCGGATGGTGCGCCGCGGCTTCAGCTTGAGGGCCTGAATCAGCCGCGCCGCCTCCATCATCATGGAAGAGCCGATGGCGTTGTCGGTCGCTCCCGTGGCCGCGTGCCAGGAGTCGAGATGCCCGCCCAGCATCACGATCTCATCGGCTTTATCCGTGCCCGGAATCTCCGCCACGACGTTGTAGGCGGTCTTGCCCTCGGGGTAATCGCGGTTGACGATATTGAATTCCAGCCTCACGTCTTCGCCGTCGTGCAGCAGACGCTCGATGCGGCCGTAATCCTCGTTACGCAGCACCACCGTCGGAACCACTTTGGAAGAATCGTAAGTGCGGTTCTGAAAGGCGCGGATGAGGCCGTGGTCCATGCCGGCGTCGTTGATGCGCAGCAGCGCGCCGTTCTCCAGCAGCATGGCGTCCACCATTTCGGTGACCTGGGCCGGCGTAAGGCGGCTGGGATCGGGCGGCGGAGGAGTGCCGCGCCCGCCCCGGCCGGCATTCGGATTATTCGGGTCGTAGCTCTGCTTCACCGCGGCATCGTCGCGCCGCAACTGCGGGGGATTGAAATTGACCGCCACGGGCGCGGCTTTGCCGACAAGCACCATCTTCCCGCGGACCTGGTCCTTGGTGTCCTGTACCCACCGGGTCATCTCCTCTTTGGTGGGAGGCAGGCGCTGTGGCGCGCCCCGTCCGCCGCGGCCGGCCGCGGGCGGGGCATCGGTGGCCGGTGGGAGGGGCGCCGGAAACGGACCCTGCGGCACCACCACCTCGATGGCCGGGGCCATCACCGTGCCCCCGGTCGACGGCGTCCATCCCAGCACTTCGAACTTGAGATTCTCGCGCACCGGCGCCACCATGTATCCGGCCGCCCGCTCATTCATCCAGCCGGGATGCCCGAAGTCCCACGGCTCCAGATGGGCGTTCTTGAAGCCCCATTCGGTGAGTTGGGCGACGGCCCATTTGGCGGCGCTTTCGTAGTTGGGCGACCCCGTCAGGCGCGGCCCGTAGCGGTCCGTCAGCATATGCAGGGTGTGCAGAATCTGCGAATGCTCCATCTCTTCGGAGCGGATTTTCGCGATGGTACTTTCGTCAACCGTTTCCTGCGCCAGGACGAGACAGGACAGGCCGAAAACAACCAGCAGCTTTCGCATGGAAAACAGCATAACCCACTTCAAGATCGCTTTGGGTGGATGGGCGCACCTGTGCCCGCGCGTAACCTGGCGGGCCCGGTGATCCAGGCCGGCAGCGTACAACTGAAAGCGGGCGAGGATAAGTTGCCGTCTGCAACAGGCGCCGGCGCGAAAGCACAGGCGCCGCGCGAGCGTGAAGATACAATGGCGCGTCACACGGAGATTGACCAATCAGGCGCGAGCAAACGCGGCCCGCCCCGGGCGTGGACTTCAGCTATGGCGACTTGGCAGCGCGGAAGGAACGTCCACGGCCTATTTCCCCCGGAGGGCCGGCCGGCGCATCGCCCGGCGTTTTTGGACCGGTGGTATGGTTGGGCCTGCGTAGCGTTGCTCGGCGGGATGGGATGGGCCCAGGTATCTTCGGTCTCGCGCGAGACACAAACCATCGATGAATCTTTCCAGTTAGTCACAGGATATGGCTACGTCAGGAACGGCGCCTACACAATGGGACTCGAGCATCCGCCGCTGCTCAAACTGCTATTTGGCCTGGCGATCCGTGGTTTGAATCCCGAACTTCCTCCCGCCTATCCGGTTTCACCCCGCGACGGCGGGGATCCCGCGCTCGCAACGCAGTTTCTATACCGCAATCGAGTACCCGCCGACGATCTTCTATTGCGCGGGAGACTGGCCGCGATCGGCATTTCCCCGATCCTGGGGTTCTCGATCGCATTCGTGACGGCCCGCAGGTTCGGACGAGGCGCTTCGTTATTGGCCCTGTCTTTCTACGTGCTGGATCCGAATTTCCTCGCTCATGGACGGCAGTTTCTCAGTCACGAGAAATTTTTCGGCGCAGGGCGATGGTCATCGCGGCCGGAGCATGCGTTCGTAACGGAAGCGCCCCCGAATGTTGCGCCCGAAGTATCGGCCTTTGGATTCCGCCGCCAGAAACTCTTGATACTGTCCCCGGGGAACATCGAAATAGCGATAGACCTCGCCGCTGCGGAACAGCAGGTACAGCAAAGTCTGGCGCTCGGCGTATGCGGCTGCCTGGAATGCGCTCGACTCTACAGGCGTCCACTTCATGCGATCCCTTCCTGCATGAACGTTGTCGCCCGCGGCTTGGCCGCAAGCTCCCCTTCTGATTCCCCGACCACTTTCCGAAACCACGCCCGGCGTTTGCTGCCCGCTAAATCGATGCCGCCCACCAGTAGCGCCAGTTCCTCATGGCTGAGCACCACTTTGCTCTGTCCGGCTGCCGCCCGAGGCCAGCGGAAGCGCCCCTTCTCCAAACGTTTGTAGCTCAACCCGGAGTGCAGGTGCTTCGGTCCCAGCGATGCGTCTTGTGCGCATCACGCATCCATTCCATCCGCTCAGCGGCAGGGAGGTCGCTTGCGTGGGCGAGCGATACAACCGTTACGGGAGACGTCTCCTGTTCCGGGTCGATGATGTCGCGGTTTGCTCCGTTCCGTTGCAGTGGACGGATCTGGCCGCCCCCGACCCGGAGATCGTCCTAGGCAAGCAACGTGCGCTGTTCCGCGTGGCGGATCTGCTCGAACTCGCGCAGCTGGTGGACCAGATGCGCGAGCGCAGATCGCCGAGGAAGGCGGGGGATGTGTAAAGCGAACTTCGCCGCATATGTTAATGAAAAGATGCCGCATGATCGCTCGATTGACAGGTCTGGATGGCCATGTGCGTGCTTTATTCAGTGAAGACGGCCGTATGTTTTTGCTTGACTCGGGGTTAATGATGCGGCATAAATATATATACGTATTGTGGCGATCCATGCCCATGAAGAACAAAAGCAAACCCCTCAAGGTCGAAGTCCTCCGCGATGAGGGGACGTTAAACCCGACTCCCGAGCATGTCCGCGATGCGAAGTTTCAAGACAACGAGTTCTTCGATCCGCGCGATATCGTTCAGGTTAAGTACGAGATGCTGCGCCGTGTCTCGGTCGAAAACGCGTCGGTGAGCGCCGCCACCGAGGAGTACGGCGTGTCGAGGCCGACCTACTACCAAACCAAGGCCAGCTTCGACAGAGCCGGCATTGCTGGACTGGTGCCACAGAAGCGCGGTCCGCGCGGTCCGCACAAGTTTCGGGGGGAGGCACTGGCGTTCGTCCAACAGCAACTCGTTGCGGGCGAGCCCGTGCGAGCGCGCGAGCTCGCGAAGCTGGTTCGGCAGAAGTTCGACCTCAACATCCACCCCAGGACGATAGAACGAGCGGTCGCCGGAAAAAAAACTCCCCGATGAGCAATCCCAAAAACAATTCGCGGAGTCATCCATGGTCGTAGCGCAGTACGAAGCTCTGCGCGGGGCAGTCCTCGGAGACGCGCTGCCGCCCGAAGCTCGTACCGGGCTGCTGCTCTTTCTCCGCCGCGGCATGAGCGGATGGGCGCGGGCGGTGGCCACTATGAGTGCGCCGCCGCGGCCAGCTGGCTCTCGGCCGCCGAACTGGAAGATACCGGAAGAGCACAGAGCTGTGGTTCATATCTTTGCCGCCATGGCCATCAATGCCAATCATTACGGAGCAACCCCATGAATGAATCGCTCAAAGTCCAGCCTCACCATCTCGAGCGGGGCGCGTACCTGTACGTCCGCCAGTCCTCTATGCGGCAGGTCATGGAAAATATCGAGAGCACAAACCGCCAATACGCGCTGCGTGGTCGCGCTATCGCACTCGGCTGGCGCGACGATCAGATTATCGTCATCGACAATGATCAAGGCGAGTCGGGCGCGTCGGCAGCTTGGCGTGAAGGCTTTCAGCGCCTGGTCACCGATGTGGGTATGGGCCATGCCGGCATCGTTATGGGCCTTGAGGTCTCGCGCTTGGCGAGAAACAACGCCGACTGGCACCGCCTGCTGGAGATCTGCGCCCTCGCCGACACGTTGATTCTCGACGAGGATGGCGTCTACGATCCCGCGAGCTTCAACGACCGGCTCCTGCTGGGTCTCAAAGGCACCATGAGCGAAGCCGAGCTTCACGTGCTCAAGGCCAGATTGCGGGGCGGAATCCTCAATAAGGCGCGACGTGGGGAGTATCGCTGTCCCCTGCCGACAGGCTTCGTCTACGACGAGGCTGGCAATGTCGTGCTCGACCCCGACGCACAGATCCGGGAAACGATTGCCTACTTCTTCGAAACGTTCTCGCGCGTCGGCTCGGCATGCCAGATGGTGAAAGTGTTTCGGAAAGAAGGGCTTCTCTGTCCGTCTCGGCTCCGCGTCGGTGACACGATCGTTTTCCGGCCGCTGACCACCTGGGCGGCGTTGCGCATGCTGAACAATCCGCGATATGCGGGCGCCTACGCGTACGGGCGCCGACAATATCGGCGGGCTCTCGATGGCAAGAAGCA
>JAIQEX010000047.1 GCA_020073615.1 Terriglobia bacterium | reverse complement strand
CTTTGGAGAACGGTGCCGCTTGCCGTTTGCTGGCCCGGAGCTCCTCTTCCAAGTCCTTGATTTTCTTTCTCAGCCCCTCGTTCTCCGCTTGCAGACGATTGATCTCCCGCTGCAATTCTTCGACTGGTTCCGGTTGGTCGTCAGGCTGAGGTGGCTTGGATCCATTCATCCACCCTACGATAAACGAAACCCGCCGATTTGTCCAGCGAAAACTTCCGGCGACGTAGTCTGCCCGCTAATCAATTACGCATGATCTCTACTCCTAGGTATACATCCCAAATGAATTTGCCGTCGTGATGACCTGCATTGTCCCACATCCGCGCCTTGTACAAGAAGACATTACCGAAGCTGTCAGTAGTGGCTTGCGGCTTATAGTATAAGTCGATACGCGAAATGCCTGCCTCGCGAAGCGAACGTAATTCGCATGGTTCACTGATCCCGTTTTGATTCCTGTCTTCCCATAACAAAAGCTTTGAATAAATGGCATCTTTGTCGTCGATGACCCCGTCCTCGTGGCCCCCGTTCTGTTTGAGATCGAATTCAGCCAGTGCACGGAAGCCATTCGCAGTCTCCCCCTCCTTCAATGGTGCTTGGAGAGTGCTGCTGCCAAAAAGCTCCGTTCCGTCATCAATGATACCATTGCCATTGCGGTCCAGAGCGAGCCATGCATTCCCGCTGGCAGGCGCTGTCCACGCGAATCGCTCCGGAGTTCCCTTACCCCAGAGATCGAAAATCACGCCGTTCTGAGGATCGGTGAGTAGGAAACCCTTGCCGGTAGTGTCGACCACTATCGGGCTATTGCATTGGAAATACCCACCCGAGGTGCAGGTCGGATTGGGGCACTGAGGGACTGGGCCGAGACAGGTACACATGCACGTACACGTCTCCCAACGAATCAAATTGACAGTGGTTACTGTTGTTAAGCCCTCCACAAAAGTTGATAGAGTTTCGACATTCCGCACCTTCTGAGCCGATGCAGGTGCTGTATTGACTCTGGCAATTCTGTTTTGTGGCTGATCGAGTGGCGGCGCACGTGTTCCGACAGCCATCATCCGTACACGCCGCGACGCAGTTGTTGTAATCGGTATCAGCTATGCCGTTACAAGTAGAGAGTTGTGTCGAACAAGGTGATGGACCGGGTTGACTGTGCAATAGAGTCACTCTAAGCGTAAGTGCTAGAAAACAAGTAGCAATGATCGATAAACGCATGCTTCCTCCTTCGAAAATGTCCGCAAATTGTTGAAACTACGTTGAGCCGCCTGGCAGGCTATTTTCGTTCGCACGGTCATGGGCGACTCTTTTCGTTTGCCGCAGATCCCACGGCCGACGGCCCCCGGGTCAATTAGGAGAAGCGACTCCGAAACTGGTATCACGTCAAGGTGCTTGTGTCAAGGTCTATTTCTTACTTTTGTGACACGAAATTGGCAAGCATCGTGCCTGCGGTTCGTCAAGATCGAGCGCATCTCACCGCGCAACCAGGTGCACCATTTCGAGCTTCGCTCGATGGAAGATTTGAACGAAGACGTGCGCGCGTGGCTGCGGGAGGCCTACGCCGTGGGGCGGCAGGAGCATCTGGCGCGGAAGTAGCTACTCATAACCTAGAGCCCTAATGGGGTCGATGCGCGTGGCGCGGTGGGCGGGGATGTAGCCGGCCAGGAGCGCCACGGCGACCAGCGCAGCAGCGGCGGCGGCGATGCTCAGGGGGTCGTTGGGGACGATGCCGTAAAGTTGCGCTTTGACGTAGCGGGTGAGCGCCAGCGCGATGGGGATGGCAGTGAGGACTCCGGCGCAGGTGAGAAGCGCGACTTCGCGCATCACCAGGCCGAGCAGGCTGCCGCGGCCGGCGCCGAGCGCCAGGCGGATGCCGATTTCCCGCGTGCGGCGCGTGACGCTGTAAGCCATGACGCCGTAGAGGCCGATGGCGGCGAGCAGCGTGGCCAGGATGCCGAACCAGGCCGAGAGCGTGGCCACCAGGCGCTGCGCGGAGAGCGCTTCATCCACTTGCGTGTCCATGGTGCGCATGTTGGCGATGGGCAGCGAGGAATCGATGCCGGCAATCTCGCGGCGCAGGGTTGCAAACAGCGGTTTGGGATCGCCGGTGGCGCGCACGTAGACCATTAGCGAGCTGGGATTGTCGTCCTGGGCGAAGGGGATGTAGAGCACGCGCAGCGGCTTTTCATCGACGTTGCCGTAGCGGGAGGCGCGCACCACGCCGACGATTTCGCGGAACGAATCTTTATCGCGCCTGAAGGCGAACCGTTTGCCGAGGGGGTTTTCGTCCTTGAAGAAGTACTTGGCGAAGGTGTCGTTGACGATGGCCACTTTGGGAGCGCCGGCGCGGTCGCGCGCGGTGAATTCGCGGCCGAGCATGCGGGGAATTCCCATGGTGGCGAAATAGCCGGGGCTCACGGAATCCACGTAGGGGTTCATGTCCTCCTGCTCCTTGGCTTGGTATCCGTCCACCGTGATGGTGGACCGCATGTCGTTGCCGGCAAGCACGGGATTGACTCCAATGGCGGCCGATCGCACGCCGGGGATGGTGGCGAGGCGCTGCTGCGCGGTTTCGGCGAACTGGAAGATGCGCTGCGCGGGGTAGCCGTCGAGGGAGGGGTCCAAGGAGAAACCCAGGAGGCTTTCGGTGCGGAAGCCGAGGTCCACATTCTTCAGGTTGAACAGCGAGCGGGTGAACAACGTAGCGGCGATGAGCATCAGCAGCGAGAGGGCGACCTGGGAAACAACCAGAACCTTGCGCAGGCGCACGTGACCGGAGCCGGAGGACACGTTGCCGGCCTGATCTTTCAGAGTTAGCGCGAGGGATGGAGAGGTGGCTTGCCAGGCGGGAACCAGGCCGAAGACCACACCGGTGAGCAGGGCGAGGGCGAAGTTGAAAGCGAAGACGCGGAGGTTGAGGCTGGCTTTGAGTGCCAAATCGGAGGAGTTGGCGAGCAGGCCGATCAGCAGGCCGCTGGTCCACTGGGCCAGGACGAGACCGATAGCCCCGCCGGCGAGCGAGAGGGCGACGCTCTCCACCACCAGTTGGCGCACCAGGCGGAGACGGCCGGCGCCCACCGCGAGGCGCACGGCGATTTCCTTCTGACGGCCCACCGCGCGCGCCAGCAGGAGGTTGGCGACGTTGGCGCAGGCGATGAGGAGCAGCAGCCCGACAATGGCCAACAGGATGACCAGCGGGGCGGAAAACTGGTCGCGCAAATCGGACACGCCGCGGTGGGCGGGAGTGAGGGTGAGCGGCTTGGTGAGGAAGCGCGCCGACATGCGCGGCATGGTTTTGAGCTCCATCGCGAGGAGCGAGCGGTAATAGGGCAGCAGCGAGGCCTGCGCGCGCTGCGCGGTGACACCCGGTTTGAGGCAGCCGACGAGCTGGAGCCAGATGACGCGGCGGTTGTCGAGGCCGTTCCAGGTGGGGGTCATCTGGGCCTTCATCATGGCGGGGACGAGGGCGTCGGTGCGGGCGCCCACGTCGAAGCCGCGATAGCCAGGGGCGGCCACGCCGATGACGGTCATGGGGTAGCCGTTGAGGAGGATGGCCTGATTGAGGATGGCGGGATTGGCGCCGAAGCGCGATTTCCAGAAGTCGAAGGTGAGGACCACGACGGGGTGGCCGCCGGGAACGCGGTCGTCATCGGGGGTGAGGCCGCGGCCAAGCACGGTGGCGAGGCCCAGGGTATCGAACCACGTGCCGGAGACGATTTCAGCCTGAATGAGCTCGCTGCGATTTTGCCAGGTCATGCCAAGCGAGGTACCGAAGCGCGCGGCCACGCCGTCGAACACGGAGTTGTGGTCGCGGAATTCCAGGAACATGGGGTGCGAGAAGCGGTTGGCTCCCCAGAGCATTCCCGACTGCGGGCCATCGGTGTTGAACAACACAAGCGAGCGGGCGTGCTTGACGGGGAGGAGGCGGAGCAGGACCTGGTCGGCGATAGTGAAGACCGCGCTGTTGGCGCCGATGCCGAGCGAAAGCGACAGCAGGGCCACCAGGGTGAACATGGGGCTGCGGCGCAGGTTGCGCAGGGCATAGCGGAAATCGGACAGCATGTATGGATGATACCTGAAGAGCGCCTGGTGGCCACTTTGAGCTATCGCTCTTGTGAGCTTGCGGTATGATCGATGCCAGACAGGGATTAGAGGGAAGTCTCTATGCATGCCGGGCGGGTCGCCGCGTTGCTGCTGGGCTGTCTTGCGTTGGGCCGCGCGGAGGAGCCCTGCGCGCGCTGCCACCCCTCGGAAGTCACGGCGTTCGAGCGATCCCCGATGGGCAGATCGGTAGGCGCTCCTTCGGTTTTTGAGAAGGGCCGCATCGTCCACAAACTTTCGGGGAGCACGGTCACCATCGAGCGGCGCGGCCCGCTGCTGGAGCACAGGTTGGAGCGGGGCGGCGTGGTTGCCAAGTACCCCGTTGCGTATTCCGTGGGGGCGGGCATAGTCGGATACAGCTACATGGTTCGGCTGGGGCGATACCTGTTTCAATCTCCGGCCTCTTACTACACGCAAACCAGGAGCTGGGACCTGACGCCGGGCTACGAGACGGATGCGCACCTGGATTTCACGCACGAGATCTCCAGCGGCTGCCTCTTCTGCCACACCGGCTCGGTGAATCTCATGCGGGGAACCGCGAACCAGTTCGGAGATCCTCCCTTCACGGCGATCTCTTGCGAACGGTGCCACGGTTCGCCGGCCGCGCACCTGGAGAATCCCGTACCGGGTTCCATCGTGAATTCAGCCAAGCTGGCCCCGAGCCGCCGCGACAGCGTATGCGAGCAATGCCACTTGGAAGGGGACGTCCGGATACTGAATCCGGGCCGCGATTGGTGGGACTTCCAGGCGGGCCAGGCGACCGAGAGTGTTTTTGCGACTTACCTGAGGACCGGTGGGGGCGGCACGCTACGGGCGGTGAGCCAGAGCGAGTTGCTGGCCGAGAGCCGGTGCGCCCAGAAGAGTGGCGGCCGCTTGTGGTGCGGCACATGCCACAACCCGCATGCCGGCGAGCAGAACCGGGCGCAGGCTGTGAAGCAGGCGTGCCTCACGTGCCATGGCGATCTCTTCGCGGCGGGGCGGCACCGCGCCGCCGCCGAATGCGTGAGCTGTCACATGCCCCGGCTGCGGCCGACCGACGTGGCCCATTCCGCCATCACGGATCACAGCATTCCGCGCATCGCAGGCGCGCCCGAACCGGGGCCCGCCGCCCGTGAGCTGAAGGCGTGGCGCGAACCGGACGCCGCGTTTGTCCGCCGCGATCTCGGGGAGGCGTATTTTGAGTTGGCGGCGAGCACACAAGCCGTGTCCGATCTGCAGCAGGCATATCGGATCCTTTCCCAACTGCCGGCGCAACAGAGGCAGGATCCCACGGTGGAGGCGGACCTGGGAAGTGTGTTGCTGGCGCAAGGCCAGCCGCAAGTGGCCGTACAGATGTTCGCGGCTGCGTCGGCGCAGGTACCCTCTAACGCGCGGTACGCATATTGCCTGGCTGCGGCGCTGGAACGGGCGGGCCAAATGGAGAAAGCCGTTCAGGAGTTCAAGCGCAGTATGGCACTCGATCCGTCGGCGCCGGATGCCTACCTGGGGTTGGCCCGTTTCTATAGGAAGGCCGGCCGCGAAGCGGAAAGCCGCAACGTGCTGCGCGAGTATCTGCGCTTCATGCCGCAGAATATTCAACTGCGCCTGGCGGAGTGAGAAGAGATCTCACTCGTAGCGGAGCGCGACCAGCGGGTCGACCTTGCTGGCGCGGCGCGCGGGGATGTAGCAGGCCAGGAGCGTGACAGCGATGAGGGCGGCGGCCATGGCGGCGAAGGTTGCCGCATCCACCGAGCTCACGCCGAACAGCAGGCCACTGAGGAAGCGGGTGAGGGCGAAAGCGCCGATGGCCCCGATGGCGGCGCCAGCCAGCGCGAGGCGGAGGCCGGCGGCGCCGATGAGGCGGAGGACGTCGTTCGCTTGCGCGCCCAGAGCCATGCGGATGCCGATTTCGTTGGTACGGCGCGCCACGGAATAAGAGATGACGCCGTAGATGCCGATGGAGGCGAGCGCGAGCGAAAGCGAAGAGAAGAGGGTCAGCAGCAGGGTGAGGAAGCGCGGGCGGGAACGGGCAGCGGACATGACGTCGTCCATGGAGCGCACGGCGGCGATGGGCAAGGCGCGGTCAAGGGCCTGAACCTGAGCGCGCACGGCGCCGACGGCGGACATGGGGCCGGCGGTGGTGCGGACCAGCAGGTAAGCGGTGCGCACGCCGCTTGCTTGCGCGTAGGGGATGTAGAGTTCGGTGCCGGTGGCGCGGTCCAGGCCTGCGTTCTTCACGTCGGCGATAACGCCCACTACGGTCTGCCAGGGCGCGGTGGGGGGGCCCGTACGCACGCGATGGCCGATGGCGCTCTGGTTCGGCCAAAACGTGCGCGCCATGGTTTGGTTTACGTTTACCACGGGGGGCGCGGCGGGGCCGTCGTTGTCGTCGATGAAGCGGCCCTCGATCAGCCGCGCGCCCACGGTTTCGAAGTATTGGCCGCCGACGAAGTTCCAGTAGTCGACGTTCTGAATGGGGCCGTTGGGGACCGGAACAAAGCCTTCGATCTGGGTATCGTTGGCGTTGATGGGGCGGGAGGGTGCGAGGCCGCTGGCGATGGAAGCGGAGACCACGCCGGGCAAGGAACGGACGCGCGTGGTGAGCGCCTGCCAGAATCCGATGAGGGCGGCGGGATCGCGGTAAGCGGTGGTGGGGAGCGAGAGACGCATGGTGAGCAGGTGCCGCGGGTCGATGCCGGAGGCGACGTCCTGAAGTCTCCAGAAAGCCTTGACCATGAGGCCGGCACCGATGAGGAGGATGAGCGCGAGGGCCAACTCGGAGGTGACCAGCGCGGCGCGGAAGCGGTTGGCGGCGCCGGAGACGGTGGCGCGTCCGGCGGCGGATTTGAGGATGTCGTATAGGTGCGCGGGCCGGATATGGAGCACGGGCGCGAGGCCGAAGACGATTCCGGTGGCCAGCGACACGGCGAGGGTGAAGAGCAGCACCTGCCAGTCGATATCGATTTCGGCGACGCGGGGGATGCTGCCGGCGTTGGTGGCGACCAGCAGGCGGAGGCCGCCGAAAGCAAACAGCAGGCCGCATACCGCGCCCGCGAGCGAGAGCAGGACGCCTTCGACCAGGAACTGGCGGAGTAGGCGGGCAAAGCCGGCGCCGATGGCGGCGCGGATGGCGATTTCGCGGCGGCGCGCCTCGGAGCGGGCGAGCAGCAGGTTGGCCACGTTGACGCAGGCGATGAGCAGCACGAAGGCGACGGCGCCGAGCAGCACCAGCATGGCGGGGCGGACGTTGCGCACCACCTCATCCTGGAAGCCGGCCAGGACGACGGGGTGGAACTCGGGGTCGAAGGGGTGATTGCGGCGGTTGGAGATCTCGCTGGTGTGTTTGACATAGCGGCGCATTTCGCCCTCGGCTTGGGGCAAGGAGACGCCGGGGCGCAGGCGGGCGAGCACGGAGAGGAAGTGGCTGCCGCGGCCGCCGGGGCGGGCGGGATCGATCTGGAAGGGGAGCCAGAGCTCGGGCGGGTCGAGCTCACCGGGGGGAAATGAGAAGGAGGGCGGCATGACGCCGACCACGAGGCAGGGATTGCCGTTGAGGCGGATATCGCGGCCGATGACGCCGCGATCGCCGGCATAGGCGCGCTGCCAGAGGTTGTAGGAGAGCACGGCCGTGAGGGGCACGTTGGGGCGGTCGTCGTCGAGGGAGAGCACGCGGCCGGCGGCCGGGGAGACACCCAACATCTGGAACATGCCGCCGGTGACGTAGGAAGCGGTGGCGCGCACGGGTTCGGCGGCGCCGGCCAGATTCACGCCCTGGGTGGCCCAGGCCTCGAGGGCGTCGAAGGAGGTGGCATCGCGGCGGAGATCGAGGTACTCGGGCGGGGAGACCCAGAAGTGGCGCAGTCCGCCATTGGGGAAGGTGGGGAACTCGGTGAAGACGCGGAGCAGGCGGGCGGAATCGGCGTAGCGCAGGGGGCGCAGCAGAACGGCGTTCACCACGCTGAAAATGGCGGTGGTGGCGCCGATGCCGAGCGCCAGGCAGAGCACCGCGGCGGCGGTGAAGCCGGGATTGGCGGCGAGCATGCGCAGGCTGTAGCGGACGTTTTGGGTAAACGAATCCATGGGGCCTCCGGGTGGCAGGATAGGAGTTAGACGGGCGGGGGATGGATTCGGTTGGCGGCGGGTTGTAGACTGAAACAGGACCGGCGAGTCCCAATACGTTCAAGGAGTGCAGGCGATGCGCAGGCAATTGCTCCTGCTGGCCGGGCTGGCGGCGCGCGTCATGGCACAACCGGATCCCAGCGAGTTGTTGCTGCGCGTTCGCGAAGACGTGCTGCGCACGGTGGACCGGCTGCCACGATACATGTGCACGCAGACGATCGACCGGACGCAGTATGAACCCGACCGCATCGTTTCCGTGAACGATTGCGAGGAGCTGGCGCTTTCGCGGGGCACGCGGTGGACTCTGCTGCCCGTGGTGGCGGACCGGCTGCGGCTGGACGTGGGCGTCGCGGCACGCAACGAGATCTATTCCTGGGTGGGCGAGAACCAGTTTGGGAATCGAAGCCTGTTCGACATCGTGACCGAGGGGAGCTCGTCCACGGGACATTTTCAGGGCTTTCTCGATCTGGTTTTCCGTTCCGACAAGGCGATCTTTTCCTACGCCGGGGAAACTACCGAGGGCGGCCGGAAGCTGATGGAATACCGCTACCGCGTACCGCTGGAAGCCAGCCACTATACCTTCCGGTCCGGCGGACAGCCGGTAACGACAGCGTATGAAGGGACGGTACTGGCCGACCCGGAGACGGCGGAGCTGGTTCGCCTAACGGTGCGCACCAGCCACATCGCCTCGGAGACCGGGGCTTGTGAAGCGGAGACCACCATGAACTACCGCCGCTTCCGGCTGAACGGTTCCGACTTCCTGCTGCCTTGGGAAACGCGCCTGCACATCCAGGACATGAACGGAATGGAAACGGAGAACCGGACCGTGTATGCGGCGTGTCACGAGTTCCTGGGGGAATCCACGGTAAAGTTCGAGGCTCCGCCGGATGCGGCTGGACAGAGAGCCACGCCGGCACAAAACGCCGCGGCGCCGCGCGCGGAGGCGGCGATTCCCGCGGGGTTGCGGTTTGACGTGGCGCTCGTGGAGGACATCCGCGTGGCGACGGCGGCCGCCGGCGATACGGCTAAGGCTGTGTTGACCACCGATCTGCGGGACCGGGCGAAAAAGGTGCTGGTCCCGAAAGACACGCCGGTGCTGTGCCGCATTGTGGGGCTCAAACGGTATTATCGCGGCAAGTATAGCGGCGCACCCGGAACGCTGGTGCCGGTACAGCTTGTGGAGCTGCTGCTCCGCCTGGAGAGCTTTGCGCTGCCCGGAGGGAACCGGCCCGTCTTCGCAAAAAGGGAAAGGAGTGCGCCGAATGCGCTCCCGCGCCGGCCGGGAGCGTTGCAGGGCCGGCCGGTGGAACTGGGCCCGCTAAACGCGATGGAGCGAAACCTGTGGTTCGCACGCTTTCCGCGCGTAGGGGACGACTTCGTGATCAGGAGCGGCCTGGCGTCGGAATGGGTGACGGTGGTGGAGTAGCGGCCTAAGGCGCGGCTTTCGTTACTGCTGGAAGACCTCTTCGCGGGTGAGTTCGAGGCGCGGGTCGCCGGTGGAGATGACATCGGATTCCACTTCGCGCAGGCTGTTGCCCTGGAAGGTGAACATCTGCTTGAGGCGGGGATCGAACAGCCAGATGTGGCGCGTGCCGATGGCGGCGTATTCTTTGAGCTTCTCGATGACGCGAGTCATGCTGTCGTCTTCGGAGAGAATCTCGATGGCCACGAAGGGCGCTTCCAGGAGCACTTTGGCCTCGGGAAAATGCAACGTCACGCAAACATCCGGCAGCCGAAAGCGGGTATTCGAGACCCTGGACCTCAGTTCCGGAAGGACTTTGATGCCGGGATACTTGCGGCGCAGAGCATAGATGATGTTGCTTTGTACCAGGCTGTGCAGCGGGTCGCCCACATTCAACTCCACGAGCACGCCGTCCACATACTCTTTGTCCGGGGAGTAGGAGGTCCGCAAGTATTCCTCGACCGGGAGCATGGTCTCGATGCCCATAGGCTTACGATACCACCCCGGGGAAGGTTACACGTCCAGATTCTTCACATCCAGCGCGTTCTCTTCGATGAACTTTCGCCGGCTCTCGACGTCTTCGCCCATCAGCGTGGAAAAGATCTCCTCGCATTGGACGGCGTCCTCCTGGCGGACCTGGAGCAGGGTGCGCTTTTCGAGGTTCATGGTGGTTTCCGCCAACTGCTCGGCGGGCCGCTACCCGGATTTTGGTTCTGGTTCCGCTTCCATCCTCTCCACCCGCATCGCACCTTTGCGCATTGAGACGTCAACGTCGATCGTTCCCTCAAACGCAAAGCGAAGTTGCCCATGTTTTCGCGGAACCGAGTCCTCATGAGGGTTCTCATCGTGCGGATTGGCGAACCTCAACCCCCTTGCATATAGGCGAATAAACAGCGAATATAGCGTTGGGGCTTGGCTAGCCCACTCTATTGGAAGAGGATTTGCAATGCCCTAGAGTCCTTACCCAAGAGATTGTAATGTACTACCAATATTGAACAATATATTCGTCAGGTCTTGGAAGCGTATCGCAAAACGCCGGGTACGATGGGAACCATCCGCCGTCCGGACCGAGTGCTGGCTGCGCAACTCTTCAAGCGCGGTGTCTCCGTGAGCGTGATCGAAAACGCATTCGTGCTGGCGGCGACGCGCCGGCTGGTGCGGCCCGCCGATGCCCAACCGCTGGCCACCATCCGTTCGCTGGCATACTTCCTGCCGGTCATCGAGGAAGTGCAGGACTGCGCGTCGGCCCGGACTACTTCCAGTATCTCCGCCACAAGCTCCAACGCATCGCGCCAACCCGGTAGGCACCTCCCATGCGCACCTCGGCGCGGATGATGGAAAACCAAACCGCACGCCTGCGGCGTGGATGATAACGCGCGCTCCCCACGAGTCCACCAACGAACACGCCGGCGTGGATGATGACCCTCGTTAGCGCATTCCTGTTTCCAGTCCCGTTCTCTAGGTGGGTCAGTTCAATCCAGCGCTACTGGGTCATTCTTGCTGAGCGCCGAAGAAGAACGTAACGCATCGATGCGCGCGTCCGAGGAAGTGGTTTTCACCGCCGTTTTTTTTCCGCCAGCAGCCGGCGTTGAATGCTGCGCGGATGCACCTGAACTCGAAACCGCTTCTGAATGGCTTGGGCCAGTTGTTCGGGAGTAAGCGCTGGATCCTCGGATCGCTGCTGGATCACAAAATCCATTACTTCGCTGGTCAGCTTGTGACCTCCCTGCGGGCCGCGTTTGTGAGGGAGCAGGCCGAACAAACCGCCCTCTTGAAATGCCGCTTGCGCTTGGTAAAAGGAAGGGCGAGAGAATCCGAAAGCGTGCGCAGCTTCGCTGATGGATTCCCGATCCACGTGAACCTGGCGGAGCATCTCGCACTTGACCTGCAGCAGCTCGTCGGGATCGAAGAAATCGCTGTTTTGAAACAGCGGGTGAGTGACCGATTCGGGTTGCGGATTCAGCGTGCCATGCCGGCGGAGGGTTTGGCGCTTTTGCTGGTGGTCGGGTGGCGAGGTCATGCTCCGGATCACCTGTAAATATAATTTCGTCCACACATGGCGGATTGTCAAGCTTTTTCTGTAGCCGCTGCGCGGATATATTGGCGTAAGAATGGCTATCTCCAACCTGTAAACCACCCGTTTGGACAAGGCAACCGGACAGGATACCCCTTGCATTCAGGATGTAATTTCCTTTACATGCCGACCACGTAAGCCCTTAACCAACTGAGCCAACTCAATCAGATCCGTGGCGCGGAACAATGCGGGCCCGCCCGCCAACTGCACCACCGGGTCCTCGACAATGATGTCCGTCCAAGTAGCCGGAACCGATACCAAATGCTCGCCTTCTTTGTGAAAGTACACTCGGTGCTCGCCCCACGCGTGGAGATACGTGACCAGTTCGAACTGCTGGCCGGACCAGGGATGAAATGGACGGTGATTCGGAAACGTCGATTCAGACCGCTTGCATCAGGCGTAGTTTACAATTTTACAACTGAAGCCAACGTATTCATCGAGCGCCTGTGGCGCAGTTTGAAGTACGAGCTCATCTAACCCGGCGACTTCGCCAGTGGGGCGGATCTGATCCCGGTGCTGGAACGCTACTTCCACTTCTACAAGCATCAGCGTCCGCACCAGGCCCTTGGCTACCGCATGCCGGCAGATCTGTTCCCGCGCCGGTCAATAAAGAAAAGGGCATCGCCACGATGGGGGGCTCTGCCCAGGGCTCTGTCCCCCAAACCCCCTGGGAATTCGCCGCTTTTTTGCCAGAATGGATGTTTCTTACTTTTTCGATTTGAGAAGCTGCCGTATTGCCGTCGCTTAGATGGTGCGGCGGGTTGACCAGGAGGCGGCCCGAAGGCCGCCATCCATTCCGGGCTTGAATCGGCGCTGGGGATCATGGCGTCCAGATTCCGGCGCACCGGGTCGAGCAGTTCCGGGCGCTTCAACTTCGCCCCCATCAGGCTACGAGGTGGTGACCGAAATCTCGCGGCGGCAGTTCGCGGAGCGCAGCACGGGGGTCTGCAACGCCGTCTGCGATCGCGCGTTCACCGTACGAACGGCAGGATATGAGCGGCTACTGGTTCCCGCTGCAGTACCTGGCGGTGCACGACCGCAACGGGCGCTACGCCGCCTTGGCGCGGCACTTCGCCCAACGCGCCGCCAGCCTGACGGCGCTTATGGAGTATCCGGAACTCCAGGCGGCGATCGACACAACCGCGGTGCCGGACGATTATGTCAAACTGCTGCCGGCCGTCGAGGCGCTGCGCATCCGCCATAGTGTCGTGAGCGCCACCGTGCTGCTGCGGGGCGATAGCCGCTTCCTCTCCTTCCGGCGCGGCGCCGCCGTCATCCAGGCCGTGCGCTTCGCCAGTGCCTTCTTTGGGAAGGGCCAGTTCGTGACGGCGAGTTGGAGAAACCAGGAGGAGACATACGTACTCACGCAATCGCTCGAAGCCGGTTCCTATCAGCCGCTCGACCCGCCGCGACGGGTGCAGCCCGGGGAGTGGGCGGAGGTGCGAGGATCGCGCCGCGAGAGCGAAGTATGCCGCCTGGTGCAGAGCGCCCGCATCCGGGAGACCAGGAACGGCTTGCGCGTGCGAATCCGTGTGGAGGGGACGCCAAATGTGCCGGTGGCGGTGGAGATTGGCCTGCGCGAAGGCGGCAAACTCGAAGGCTGCATCGAGGCCGGCGGCGCCTGGGTCCTGGCAGAGGGTTACGCCGCGTACCGGGCAGGCAACGACGTCCTGCGCTTCGGTCCCGGGCCACGCGAGCATTCATACACGCAGGTGCGCGGCGCGATGCCGCCGCTGCCCGGGATCCGTGTGTACCTGTGCGGATACGCGCCGTTCGACCGGGAGATCGAGATTTCGTAGGGCCGGTCCCCGCAGCCAAGAGAGCCTGGGAGACAGTTCCTCGCCGGCAACCGGCTGCGACCTGCGGGGGGAACTGTTGCCCCGGACGTGGACCGTCCGCGCGAATACGCAGAGGCGCGATGAGAAATGAGACGCGGGCGGGCTTCAAAAGCGAGCAAGGCTCTTGTAGAAGGATTGCAGGCGTTGGCGATAGGCAGATCTGATCGGGAAGGACCGCCGGAGTATACTTGAATCTAAAGGCTTGTTTCACGGGCTTGGTGGTGGACAACCCGTGCTCAACCGCTCGATTGTTGCGAGCTGGTTGACCCTGCGCAGGCTGCGCCGGCTGTCGCAGGGTCTCTTCCTCGGACTGTTCGTGGTCCTTCTCTGCAAAACCGAATACCGCGGATCTTTCCCGGGGGGCGAGTTAGAATTCCGCCTGCCCTCCGCGGTGCGCATCTTTCTCGAGAGCGACCCATTCATCGCCGCAGTGAGTGCGCTGAGCACGCGCGCGCTGTACCGGGGCTTGCTGTGGAGCCTCGCGATCCTCATCCCGACGATGTTCCTGGGACGGTTCTTCTGCGGCTGGATCTGCCCGCTCGGGACGCTCAACCACCTGATCGGCAACATCCGATCGGAGAAGAAATCCGGCCGGCAACGCGTCGATTCCAATCGCTATAAAAGGTGGCAGGCATTCAAATACACGCTGCTATTCGCTCTACTGGCGGCGGCACTGTTGGGCAGTGCGCTGGCCGGCATTTTCGATCCGATTGCGCTCGCGGTACGCTCGTTTGCGCTTTCGATTCTACCGGCGTGGAACTACGCGCTTGGTCATGCAGGGCCGCTGGGTGCGCTGGCCAGCCTCCATCAGGCGCATTTCCGACAAGGCTTTCTGCTGGGGGTAATCCTCATTGTCATACTGGCGCTCAACCTGCGGATCACCCGCTTCTGGTGCCGCGCGCTGTGCCCGCTGGGAGCGCTGCTGGGGCTGGCCGCGCGCTGGTCGATTCTGGGCCTGGAGAAACACCAGGACCATTGCGAGGACTGCAATCGCTGCCTGCTCCATTGCCAGGGCGGGGACGATCCCATCCCCGGCGCGCGGTGGCGCAAGGCCGAATGCCATCTGTGCATGAACTGCGTGGCGGATTGCCCGGAAGGCGGGATCCGGTTCCGCTTCTTTCCGCCGGCGCTCAACACCGTTGAAGGTGCGGACCTCAAGCGCCGCAAGGTGCTGGCCGGACTGGCGGCCGGCGCGGCAGCGCTTCCCCTCTTACGCGCCAACACCGGTTTGAGCGCCGAGCCGCACGAGCGGCTGATCCGGCCTCCGGCGGCGTTGGCCGAGAAGCAGTTTCTGGCCCGCTGCATCCGCTGCGGCGAGTGCATGCAGGCGTGCCCGAATAATGCCCTGCACCCCGCGCTTTCCGAAGCGGGCTGGGAAGGCATCTGGACTCCGGTGCTGGTGTCGCGTGTGGGATATTGCCAGCCCAGTTGTACCCTCTGCGGACAGGCGTGTCCCACCGGCGCGATCTGGGAGTTTACGTCCAGGGAGAAAGGCTGGGCCGGGGCGCCCTCCGGGCCCGGGGCCGACGCCCGGCCGATCCGCCTCGGCACCGCTTTCTATGACCGCGGCCGGTGTCTGCCCTGGGCCATGGCCACCGACTGCATCGTGTGCGAGGAATGGTGCCCGACCTCGCCCAAAGCCGTTTATCTCCGCCCGGCCGAGGTGACCGATGCCGCCGGCCAGGTCAAACAGGTCCGGCAGCCGTACATCGATCCCGAGCGCTGCGTCGGCTGCGGCGCGTGTGAGTACGCGTGCCCCGTGCGGGACCGGGCGGCCGTTTACGTGACCAGCGTCGGTGAGAGCCGGTCGCAGACAAACCAGATCCTGCTCAGACGCGCGGCCAGGCCCAACTCCTGGCTGCCGGAAAGCGGCGACGCGCCGGGGTGGACGAAGGCAGGGGAAACACGCGCCTTTGAAGCTGCCGATCTCTGGAAATATGTGGATGGCGACGCTGAGCGCTATCTGCGGGCCGGCGTCCGCCGCACGCTCACGGCGAGCTACCGCTATCGGGAAATGGTGGAAGCTGTGGCGGATATCCATCTGATGGAATCGCGCGAGGGGGCCGCGTCGATCTTCGAGTCCGAGCCATCCGCCGGAAGCCGGCCCCTGGCGCTCGGCGACGCGGGCAGGAGCTATGGCCAGAGCCTGACGTTCCGCCGGGGCCGTTTCTTCGTCCGCCTGCTGGCCTACCAGGACACGCCGCAGACGGAGCCCGCGCTGGTGAGCCTGGGCCGTGCCATCGAGGCGAGGCTGTCCCTGTAGCGGACCCTGGCCGGCAACGGCGGATGGTGATATAAAGGAATCGGAATACCTGAAATTCCCATGTGGTCAGGGCAAGGGCCATGCGCACCGGCTCACAAGACGGAATCACCCGCAGGCGTTTGTTGGGAGGCGGCGCGGCCGGCGTTTTCCTGGCCAGAGCTGCCGCCTCCGAAAAGTCCAAAGTTGTGGTCGCACGCGATGCGGCGCTGCGCGCGGCCGGAGGGTCTCCTGATTCCAGCCGGGTTTTGAAAATGCTCGACCGGGGCATGCAGTCGTTCTACGCCTGCGACTCCCCGCTCGACGCCTGGAAGAAAGTGGTGCGGCCCGGCGAAGTAATCGGCCTGAAGGTGAACTGCCTCTCCGGCCGGGGCGCCGCTACCAGCCTCGTGCTGGTGGAGGCGATCTGCGAGCGGTTGCAGCAGGCGGGAATCCCGCAGAAGGACATCGTGATCTGGGACCGGCTGAACTCCGACCTGGAACGCGCGGGCTACCGCGTGGCCTCCCGCACCGATCGCATCCGCTGCGTGGGCAATGACGCCGCCGGCTACGACACCGACCTGGCCGTTTATGGAAGCGCCGGCAGCCTGCTTTCGAACACGCTCGTGAAGACGTGCGACGCGGTCATCAATCTGCCCGTTCTGAAGGACCACGGCATCGTGGGCGTGACGCTGGCGCTGAAGAACCTGTTCGGCGCCATTCACAATCCGAACAAATACCACACCAATGCCGGGGACCCCTACATCGCGGACGTCAACATGTTCCCGGTGGTCCGGCGCAAGATGCGGCTGACGATCTGCGATGCCATTACGGCCCAGTATGAAGGCGGCCCTTCCTACATGCCGCAATGGTCGTGGCCCTATAACGGCCTGATTGTGGCGCGCGACCCAGTGGCACTGGACTACACGGGCTGGCAGATCCTGGAGGGAAAGCGGGCCGAGAAGGGGATGAAGCCCTTGCGCGAATTGCGCCGTGAGCCGCGATACATCGCCACCGCGGCAGATGCCCGGCGCGGACTCGGGACCAACGACCCGAGGCTTATCGATCTCGTGGAGGTGTGACGCCATGGAGCGCAGGGCTTTTCTCCAGGCGCTCACGATTCCGTGCTTTGCGGCGCCCGCCGCGGAGAGCGATGCCCGTTATACGATCGAAGCCCGCTTCTACGAGAAACTGCCGTACAAGAAGATCAAGTGCAAGCTTTGCCCCCGCGAATGCGTGATCGACGACCGCGAACGCGGCTATTGCGGCGTGAGGGAAAACCGCGGCGGCACGTACTATACGCTGGTGTATTCGCGGGTCTGCGCCGCCCACGTCGATCCCATCGAGAAGAAACCCCTGTTCCATTTCCTCCCGGGAACTATGGCGTTATCGGTGGCGACGGCAGGCTGCAATGTCAACTGCAAAATGTGCCAGAACTGGGATATCTCGCAGGCCCGGCCGGAACAGGTAAACAGCACCTTTCTTCCGCCCCGGAACCTCGCGGGCATGGCGCGCCAGTATCGATGCCCGTCCATCGCCTACACGTATAGCGAGCCCGTGGTCTTCTGCGAATACGTCCTGGACTCCGCGGAAGCGGGCCGCGCGGCGGGCGTGAAAAGCGTGGTCATCAGCGGCGGCTATATCCAGGAAGAGCCTCTTAAGCAGTTGTGCCGCCGTGTAGACGCTATCAAAGTCGACCTCAAGGCGTTTTCGGAGAAGTTTTACAAAGAGGTCGTGAATGGCGAGCTCAAACCGGTGCTGAACACGCTCGCGATCCTCCGCAAACAGGGTATCTGGAACGAGGTGGTCTACCTGGTGATACCGACCTTGAACGATTCCGATGCGGAGTTTCGCGGGCTGGCCCGCTGGGTGAAAGCGGAACTCGGCCCGGACGTCCCGCTGCACTTCTCGCGCTTCCATCCCGATTACCTGCTGAAGAACCTTCCGCCTACTCCTCTGGCGACGCTCGAACGCGCCAAGGCCATCTGCGATGCGGAGGGTCTGCATTACGTATATATCGGCAATGTTCCCGGCCATCCGGCCGAGAGTACCTGGTGCCCGAAATGCCGCCGCGTAGTGGTGGACCGCGCCGGCTTTACCGTCAAAGCGATGCATCTGGAGGGGGGCAAGTGCCGGTTCTGCCACCAAGCGATCCCAGGCGTCTGGGGCGGGGGAACTAGCGCATGAAGACTCTCCTATGCGGCACGCTGGCGTTGTTCGTGCTTGCCGGTGTCCTTCTGTTGGAAGGCCCATTGAGCGGCGGCGAACCGGCGCCCAAGGTCAGGCAACCCGCGGTTGCCGGATCATTTTACCCAGCCGGCCCGAAGGAACTCGGCATGATGCTCGACGATTTCCTCTCGAAAGCCGCGTCCCCACCGCAGGAAAACGTGGTGGCTGTGGTGGCTCCGCACGCGGGGTATGTCTATTCGGGCCCGGTGGCCGCGTACTCCTACGCTTTGTTGAAGGGCCGGAAATTCGACCGCGTGGTAGTGATTGCGCCATCGCATTACGACGCCTTCGGTTTCTCATCGGTGTATGACGGCGCGGCCTATGCGACCCCGCTCGGCCGGATCCCGGTGGACCGGGCTTTCGCGGCAAAACTCGCCCGGACGAGCCCGCTTATCAAACTCTCGGCCGCGGGGCACACACCGTCCGCGGACCGGCCCGAACATGCCCTGGAGGTCCAGCTACCCTTCCTGCAACGCGTGCTGGGGCCGTTTCAACTGGTGCCGGTCATCGTGGGAGATCAGAGCTACGATACCTGCCGGGCCCTGGGAGTGGCGCTGGCGAAGCTCATCCAGGGGAGCAGCACGCTGATCGTGGCCAGTTCCGATCTCTCTCACTTCCACCCTTACGATGACGCGGCGAAGCTCGACCGCAAGACCTTGAAGGCGATTGCAGAGTACGACTACTTCGACTTGTCGCGGAATCTCGAGCTGCGGGTTTGGGAGGCGTGCGGCGGGGGGCCGATCGTGGCCGCCATGATCGCCGCCGAGCGGTTGGGCGCCACCGACGCCAAGGTGCTGCGTTACGCCAACAGCGGCGATGTCACGGGCGACCGCAGCCGCGTGGTCGGCTACGGCGCCGTTGCGCTAGTGAAGACCGCGGGCGGCGCCAGGAGCGAGGAGGCGGCTTTTACCCTCACCACGCCGGAGAAGGATGCGCTGCTCAAGATCGCCCGAAAGTCAGTCGAAACCGCGGTGCGGGAGGGCAAGTCCTACGAGTGCTCCACCAGCGGGCTGGACGCGCTCGCGCAGGAGCGCGGGGCGTTCGTGACGCTCACCAAACACGGCCAGCTTCGCGGCTGCATCGGATTCGTGTCGCCGCTGAAGCCCCTCTACCTCGCCGTGCGCGACGTTGCGAGGATGGCAGCGCTCAGAGACACCCGCTTCCGCCCTGTCACGGCGAGCGAACTGGGAGATCTACAGTACGAGATCTCCGTCTTGTCCCCGTTGCGCCGCGTGCGGGACATCCAGGAGATCCGTGTGGGACAGCACGGCCTGCTGATCCACAAAAGCGACCACGAGGGACTGCTGCTGCCGCAAGTCGCAAGCGACCTGCATTGGGACAGGAGCACGTTCGTGGAGCAGACCTGCTACAAAGCCGGTCTCCCGCCACGGGCATGGCAGGATGCCGATGCCGACTTGTTCCGGTTCACTGCGCTGGTGTTTGGCGGGCACGGGCTGGCGGTGTCACTTATTCCGCCGGATCTCCTTCGAAGCTTTCAAGTATGGCCATCGCCGCCGGCGCCAGACTCACCGCGGCCGACAGCATGGCCGTTCTAAAAAAGCCGAACACGGGAACGAACCAGGCACTGAACAGAATCGCGCCCAGGCACGAGCCCGCCAGGTCCAGCGCGTAGAGCGTTCCCGGACGGCGCGGCGCGAGGTTGCGCGGCGTTGTGGCGCTGAAGAAGATGCGGCTGGCAACAGGGAATTCGAATCCGCCCAGCATGCCGGAAAGCAACGCCGTTGCGGGAAACGCCCACCGGCTCGCCACCAGGGCTGGTGCACTGTTCGCCCGCGCGACGGTCTCGAACAGAACCACCAGAACCAGCGGCGCAGCCGCGGCCAATACCTGCGTGGCCGCCAGGACGCGCATCCCGGAAGGCGCCGTCCGCCGCATCGCGAGCCAACTCCCCAACGCCATGCCGGCCATGAACGCCGCAATGAGGAAGGCGAGCTGCTGGTATACGTAGCCGTACGCGGCCTGGAACGCTAACAGCAGGAGCATCTCGAGCCCGATCATGGTGAACCCCGTACCCGCCGTCGAGAGGGCGGCCGCGAGTTGCCGGCGATGCCGTTTTTGCCTCAGAAACCGCGCCCAAACCACCAGCGCTGCCAGCAGCATGCCGAGGCCGGCCAACAGGGCTCCGAAATGGATCTCGGCTAGGACCCGAAATAGCCGGCGATAGCCTTGATGGAATTGGCTGCTCCACAGCGCGACGTCGAAGTAGTACGCCACCGGAGCAAAATCGCGGTTGACAGGCGTCTCCGGCAGCGGCTGGATCTGGGTGGTCAGGTCGAGCAGGCGGTCCGGCGCCATGCGAAACGGAATGAAGTATGCGCTCACATAGCTGGTTTCGAGATGGCGGGCATGAAGACGCGACAGAAGCTCTTCCGGGCCGGTGGCCAGGGTGCCCGCGCGCCGAGCCGCGAAGAAATGGACCGTCTCCCCTGGGATGGCTGTGACTTCCGGGAAAACCGCCCGCAAGCTCTTGTGGATGGAGCGCAGGAATTGCGCGAGTTCCGGGCTGATGTAGTTCTCCGACGACCTCAACTGGAACGAAAAGACGCCCGCGGGAGTGAGCTTTCGCGACACTTCGCGGAAAAACTCCAGCGTATAGAACCGGTTCAATTGCGCGTTTTGCGGATCCGGCAGATTGACGATTACCACATCGAAGGCGGACTCCGTTGTTTTGAGGAACAGGCGCCCATCGGTAACATGCACCCGCACGCGCGGGTCTGCCCGCAGGGCCAGCCACTCGCGCGGAAGGCACTCGCGAGCCAGGTCCAGAACGGCGGGGTCGAGTTCCACGTAGTCCACGGTTTCCAGCGCGGGGTGGCGGAGGGCCTGGGCGATGCTGCCGTTGATCCCCCCGCCAATGAGCAGGAGACTACGGGGTGAGGGGTGCTCCAGCAGAGCGTAGTGAACGGCCTCCTCGGCGGCGGCCGGGTCGGGCACATTGAACAGAACCACGCCGTTTTCGTAAACGCTCCGGCTTCCTTCCGTTCCCACTACGGCGAGGCTTCCATATACGGAGTTGCGAGTCGCGATAAGGTGTTGGCCGCGCCAGAAGCGCTGCTGCGAGATTGCCTCCCAGCTCTGCGGCGCGCCGAAGAATGCCAGCAGGGCGGCGATGCCCGCCAGTGCCCCGAGCGCTGCGCGCCGCAGAGGCCGGACCGTGATGGCGAGACCGGATGCAGCGACGAGATTCAGCACGGCCAGCAACCAGGCGATCTCGAGCGATCCCAAATAACGGACCAGGGCCAATCCAGCCGCGAGACCACCTCCCGACGACCCCACTGCCTCCCACAGATACACCGAACCTGTCGCCTCGGCGGCGGATGCGGCAGCCGCTGTTGCGTAAAGCCCGCTGCCCGCCGCGAAGAGCGCTCCGGAGAGCGCGCAGAGCGGGCCCAGCGTGGCCAGCGAGGTGAGCAGCATGGGGCCCGGTCCCAGAAGTTCGCCCGGCACCGTCTGCAGGAGGCCCTTCGCCGCGCGCACGGCCAGGACCGTGGACGGCAGCACAACGGCCAGCACCACCTGGATGAGGGCCACCAGGCGGCGCGGGTGTCGCGTGCGCACCGCCAAACGGCCAGCCAGGCTGCTGCCGGCGGCCGTCCAGAAGAGCCAGCTTGCCAGCATCAGCCCAATGGAGATCTCGTTGCCATAGAACACCACCATCAGTTCGCGCAGGAGCACAATCTGAGCGATGGCGGCCGTGAAGCCGATCAGGATAAGAACCGCGCGAACTCCGAATCCGCTCCCCACACCACCAGGATTAGACGTAAACTGGTGCTGAGTCAAAGGCGCACAGCATGGATCTCAAGGAGAATCCGGCAGGACGGCGCGAGGCGATGATCCGGCTGCTTCGGGTGGCCGGGCTGGGCGCCGCCGCCACCGGGCTGGGCGCGTGGCTGAGCGAGCGCAGCCAGCGCCCCACGGAACCGGCGGCAGCCACGGTTCGCTCGAACTTTCAGGTGCCGGCGGACGCCGCGCTTCCCGAAATGGCGGTGGTTCAGGGCGCCGATCCGGCACGCATGGCGGCGCGCGCCATTCAGGAACTGGGAGGCATCCGCCGCTTCGTCTCGCGGGGCGACGTGGTGGTCATCAAGCCCAACGTCGCCTGGGACCGCACGGCGGAACAAGCCGCCAACACCAATCCATTAGTAGTCGCCGAAGTCTGCCGGCTCTGCCTGGAAGCCGGGGCCCGGCGGGCGATTGTCACGGATGTGACCATCAACGAACCGCGGCGCTGCTTCGCGCGCAGCGGCATTGCCGCCGCAGCGCGGGCGGCGGGGGCGGACGTGGTCCTCCCCGAGGAACGCCTGTTCCGGGAAGTCGATCTGCGCGGGCAGGTGCTGAACGCCTGGCCGGTGCTGGAGCCCTTTCTGAGCGCCGACAAGATGATCAACATTCCGATTGCCAAGCACCACAGCCTGACCGGCGCCACGCTGGGAATGAAGAACTGGTATGGCATCCTGGGCGGCGAGCGCCAGCGGCTGCACCAACGCATTCACGAAAGCCTGACAGACCTTGCCGATTTCATGCGTCCCACGTTGACGCTGATCGATGCGTTCCGCGTGCTCGTGAGGAACGGACCGGGCGGCGGGAATCCGGCGGATGTGGCGTTGAAGAAGACCCTGATCGCGGGAACAGATCCAGTGGCGCTGGACGCCTACGCGGCCAAGGCCTACTGGGATCTGGACTGGCATACGCTCCGGTATTTGAAGTTGGCCAGCGAGCGGCATTTGGGAACGCTGGATTTTGAGACCGTCCGAACTCGCTTTGTGACGCTGTGAGAAATCGCGGGGCTCGCCGCGGCGCTTCATTCGAACGGCTCCGTCAACGGCTCGATGCCCGCCGCCGGCTTCGGTTTGCGCGCTGCCATGCGCTGTATAACGAAAAACAGCACCGGCACGATGAAAATGGCGAGCAGCGTGGCCGCATTCATACCTCCAAACACCGCCGTCCCCAGCGAGCGGCGCGATGCGGCGGCGGCGCCGGTGGCGACCAAGAGCGGAGTCACCCCCAGAATGAACGCGAAGGAGGTCATCAGGATCGGCCGCAAACGGAGGCGGGAAGCTTCCAGCGCGGCGTCCCGTATGGACTGCCCGCGCTCATGGCGCATGCGGGCGAATTCCACGATAAGGATGGCGTTCTTGGCCGCCAGGCCGATCAGCGTTACGATGCCGATCTGCGTATAAATGTCATACGGATAAGCGCGAACCCAGACCGCGAACAGCGCTCCAAATAATCCCAGCGGCACCGCCAGCAGAACGGCGAACGGAATCGACCAGCTCTCATAGAGCGCGGCCAGAAACAGGAAGACCAGCACCGCTGCAAAACCGAAGATCACGCCCTCGTGACCCTGGGCCTCTTTCTCCTGGTAAGTTGTGCCGGTCCACTCGAAGCCGTATCCCGACGGCAGAACGGCAGCAGCCAGATCCTCCATGGCCCCGACCGCTTGGCCGCTGCTGTATCCGGGCGCAGGGCCGCCCAGCAACTGAACGGCGCGGAAGCGATTGTAGCGGTAGATCACGTCCGGCCCCGCGGTGGCGCCTACGGTGGAGAGGGTCCCCATCGGCACCATGTTGCCGTCGCCGGTGCGCACGTAAAACCGGTTGACGTCTTGCGGCCCGCTACGAAACTCCGGCTCGGCCTGCACGAGGACCTGCCAGGTCCGGCCGAACACGTTGAAGTCGTTTACGTAGAGCCCCCCGAGAAAGGTCTGTAACGTGTTGTATGCATCGGTAACCGGAATCCCCAGGGCCTGTACCTTGTCCAGATCGACATCCACCTTGTAACCGGGAACGTTGGAACGGAAGGTATTGACCACCGCAGTAAGCTCGGGTCGGCGCCGGGCGGCCTGCACCACCAGATCGGCCGTTTGCGCCAGGTTCTCCGCGTCAGCACCGGCACGGTCCTCCAGGATGAACTGAAAACCTCCGGTAGCGCTCAGCCCGAGAATGGGCGGAAGGCCGAAACCGTAGACCACAGCCTCGGGCACGCGCAGGAACTCCGCCTGCATCCGGGCCAGGATGGCGTGGAGCGTTTGATCCGGCGTATTGCGGTCGTCCCACGGAGCCAGGCGTGTAATCACCGTGGCGACGTTCGAACTGCTGGTGCGGGTAGTGATATCCAGCCCGCCGAGGACGAACGTACCGGCCACTCCGGGAATCTTGCGGACGATATCCTCCACTCTACGGCTGGCTGCCTCCGCCCGCGGCATGGAGGCTGCATCGGGAAGACGAATCGAGATGAAAATAGTGCCCTGGTCCTCTTCGGGAAGGAAGCCGGTAGGAAGGTGGCGGAAGAGCGTGCCGGCCGCCGCCCAGAAGCAGAGCAGTCCCAGCAGCGCGAAGACGGGCATGCGGATCAGGCCCGCCACGCCGGCCAGGTAGCGGCTCCGGGCCCTTTCGAAGACGCGGTCGAAGGCACCGAAGAAGCGGGCCAGGAGGCCGCGCGTCTTCATCTTCGGACGAAGCAGAATCGCGCTCAGCGCGGGGCTCAGCGAGAGTGCGTTGAAGGCCGAGATCAGCACCGATGCGGCAATAGTCAGCGCAAACTGTTTGTAGATCTGGCCGCTGATGCCGCCCAGAAATGCCACCGGGACAAACGCGGCGGCCAGAATGCACGCGATAGCCACCACCGGCGCGGACACTTCGTCCATGGCCAGGATGGCAGCCTGCCGCGGCGCCGCGCCCTCATCGATGTGACGCTGCGCTGCCTCCACCACCACGATGGCGTCATCCACCACGATCCCGATCGCCAGCACCAGCCCGAACATGCTGGTCATGTTGATGGAGAAACCGAGCAGCGGGAACAGCGCGAATGTGCCCACAATCGCCACCGGGACCGTCAGCAGCGGGATCAGCGTGGCGCGCCAGTTTTGCAGGAACAGGAACACCACCACGATCACCAGGCCAGTGGCGATGAACAGAGTCATCGCCACTTCTCGGATAGCGGCACGGACGAAAACCGAGGAATCGTAGGGGATGAAGTAGTCCATGCCGGCCGGGAAATTCCGCTTCGCTCGCTCCACAAACTTGCGCACACGGTCGGCCGTGGCGACCGCATTGGCGCCGGGCGCAAGATACACGATGAGGTTGCCGGAAGGGGTACCGTTGACGCGGCTGAATCCCGCATAGTTGAGAGCGCCGAGTTGCACGTGGCCGATATCGCGGATGCGCAACAACCCGGTGTCCGGCCGGCCGCGCAAAACGATATCCTCAAACTCGGAAGGGCTCGCCAGGCGGCCCGGCGCGGTGACGGAGTACTGGAAATCGGTGTCGGCCGGTGCGGGCGGCTGGCCCAGCGATCCAGCGGGGTTCTGGCGGTTCTGCGCCGCAATGGCGTTGTTGATGTCGCTGGCCGTGATTCCCAGCTCGGCCATCCGGTCCGGGTTCACCCACACCCGCATCGAGTAAACCTGGTTAGCTCCCAGGCGGCATTCGCCCACGCCATCCAGGCTGGCCACCTGGTTCAGCAGGTTGATTTGCGCGTAGTTGATGAGGAATAGCGAATCGTAGCGGCCGTCCGGCGAAGTCAGGCTGATGCTTGTCAGAAATGCCGTGGAAACCTTCTTCACTACCACGCCCTGGCGCTGTACGTCGGGGGGAAGGCGCGGCAGGGCAATGCTGACGCGATTCTGCGTCTGCACTGTTGCGCTATCCGGGTTCGTGCCGAGGCGGAACGTGACCTGGATGTTCAGCGAACCGTCGTTGCCGCTGCTCGACAGAAAATACAGCATCCCGTCGAGGCCGATCAGTTGCTCCTCGATAGGCTGCGCCACGGTCCTCTCGATATCCTCCGAATTGCCGCCCAGATAGGTGGTGGTGATCTGCACGACTGGAGGCACTACCTCCGGATAGCTGGCCACCGGGAGGCCCGGGATTGCCACCGCGCCGAGGATGACCATGACGATGGCAATCACCATCGCGAACACGGGATGGCGGATGAAGAATCGCGCCATGGCTTATGTCCCCGGCTGACGCCCGGCGCCGGGCGTCGCATCCGGCGCGCCATATGGCTGCGGTTTCACCCGCATGCCCGGCCGCACCTTCAATTGCCCCTCGACGATCACGCGGTCGCCCGGCTTCAGGCCCTGCTCGATGATCCAGGACGAGCCCACGCGGTCGCCCGTGGTCACGGCCCGCTGCACCACCTTGTCATCGGCGTCCACGCTGTAGACACCCCGCATGCTCTGCAACTGCTGCACGGCCTTTTGCGGCACCAACATCGCGTTCTTGCGTTGCCCCACCTGCACCCGAACACGGCCGAACTGGCCAGGCAGGATCGCATGCTTCGGGTTGGGGAACCGGGCCTGCAACTCCAGGGTTCCGGTCTTGGGATCTACCTGGTTGAGCGCGTTCTCGATGTGGCCGCTCAGGGGATAATGCGATTTGTCGGCCAGGATAAGGGCCAGCGGTAAGCTGCCGCCGGGCATCGCCTGTCCGCTGTTCGCCCACGAGAGAGATTCCGATTCGGTCACCTTGAATCGCACCCAGATCGGGTCGAGCGGAACAATGGTGGTGAGTGGCTGGGGTGAATTGGGCGTAACCAGGCCGCCAACCGGCACCAGCGTGTCACCGATCCGGCCGTCAATGGGGGAGCGAATGGTGCCGTATTGCACATTCAGCTCCGCCGTACGCAAAGCGGCGCGTAGCGCCTCGACTTTCGCCTTCATGGCGTCGATCTGGGTGCGTGTGGAGAGCGCCGTCTGATCGACATTCGCCTTCAGGGCAGTGACGTTCGCGTTGTTCGCAGTGCGCGCAGCTACGGCGGCATCCAGATCCTGTTTCGACGCCGCATCGGCCCCAACCAGCGGCGTCAGGCGGTCTACGTCCTGTTGTGCCTTCAACAGATTCGCCTGCGCCGCCGCCAGGTTGGCCTGCGCCAGCAACAGAGACACCTGTTTTTGTGCGAACTCCAGGTCTGCTTCGCTCTGGTGGAGATTTCCCGCCGCCTGCTGCAAAGCGGCTTCATAAGGCCGCAGGTCGAGCACGTAAAGAACCTGGCCGGCCCTCACATCTGAACCCGGCCGGAAGAGCCATTGATCGAGGTATCCCGCGACCCGTCCACGAACCTCTACCATGTTCCGCGCGTAGGTTTGCGCCGCGAACTCGGAGAAGACGGCCACGTCGCGGAGGATCACTTCCGTTACCACTACGGGTGTCACTTGGGTTTCGGCTGCCGGTATCTTGCGGCCGGAAGCTCTGCAGCCGCTCCATAGGATCGAAGACAGTGCACCAGCCACGGCGGCGATCTCTACGAGACGACCCCGATAGTTTCTTAGATATGCCATTGTCGGCGGATAAAGGACCGTGGCTTTCGGGCCCGCCGCCACCGCGTCCCATCTCCCTTCCGGGGCGCGCGTCTCAACCGATGCGCATCCGAATCGGCCGCATTCGCACGGCGGCCGCATAATGCCCTTTAATACCAGATTATCTGATTATGAGAGGATCGTGTCAATCCCGGCATGCGTGGATTCGGCAATAGTGACGCGTCGCGGTGAGCGCTACCGTGGCAGCAGTCGCGCGAGATCCGGACCGCGACACGTAGCGCGCACGGAATCCGGCGAGCGTGAGCGGCCGGCCGCGGCGGTTCGGCAGATCGGCCGGCAACTCTTCAGGGACGAAGACTACTTCGCGCATCCTACCCCCCGCGATGGAACGAACACCATCTCTTGAGAGCCGCCCACGCAAGTCTCATACAGGCGCAAAAATGAACCAAAATTCCTTGCCCGGTGTCTGGTGCGCCGGTGACTTCCACCCTGGGGTGTCGTGTGCCAGGCGAGGCCATCCGGGGATCGGGCAACCCGAAAAGCTCGCGCAGGTCATGATCCAATTCGGACCGATAAGATCTTCGCTTCTTCAGCCCCATCGCGTAGTCGCAAAGCAATCCAACGGCGATTACCAGGAAGCACAGAACCACTGCGACCGCGAGCAAAACATTGGTCAGGCTAAGCCAGAATGTCTTTGGAAGCCAATGAAGAAGCATGTTTATGCCCTCGCTGCCCGGCGCGACGGCCCATGTCTGAGAAGTCGTCCAATCAATTCCACCACCGCGGGAATCGCCAATCGCACATCCGGGTGAATGGGGCCGCCGACGGTGGTGCAATCCGAAGCCTCGACCGCAATGACGGTAGTCTGCTCGGGTGTGGCCAGATGCAACTTCCTGGCGAGGGCAAGCACCTCGCAGAGACCTACAAAGTGGGGCGAGCCGCCGGGCGGCATCTGTAGCCGATCCACACTGAACACGTAGATCGTCCCCGGTTTTGCGTGGCCGGTAACGATAGTATCAACCACCATGAGGTGGGACGCGCCCAAGACGTCCTCCAGCAGGCCAAAACCGGCGGATGAAGAACAGACGACTTCGACCTGCCGTGGAAAAAGCCTCTTTACCTCTCGCGCCGCCAGAATGCCAAAAGCATCGTCAGCCAGGATTTCGCTCCCCAGGCCAAGGACCCGAATTTCGACGTTACTCTCTGTGGATGCTCCCATCGGCGTCGCGCCTCAACGTGGTAAGTGGAGAGCCCCGCGGATTCCGCACCCGAACCAGCAGCGGCATGCTGCCGGGAAGGGAGTGCGTGGCACACCCAAGACAGGGGTCGTACGCGCGAAATGCCATCTCCACCATGTTCAGAAGACCCTCCGGGACATTCCCGCCGGTGATCAGTTTCTTCGCCGCCTTTTCCACGCTCAGGGCTATGCGCGCCGCGTTGTTCTGGGTGGCGACAATCAGATTCGCGGCAGTGATGACGCCCCTCTCGTCGGTGTGGTAATGGTGGAACAGCGTTCCACGCGGCGCTTCCACGACGCCCACTCCCTCGCGCGGGACGGCCGTCGGCAGCGTTCGCACCACGGGGCTGGTGAGTTCGGGGTCGTGTGCCAGTTCCTTCATTCGCTCGGCGGCATACAGCATCTCCACCACTCGGGCCCAGTGGTTGGCGAGCGTGTGATGGACCGGCCTGCCGCCGAGTGTGCCATGGAACTTCAGGTAAGCCTCGTGAGCCAGCGGCGTGGCCATGCCGTCAGCGACATTCAATCGCGCCAGCGGCGCCACGCAATACACACCGCTTTCCTGTCCCTCGCAGAAACCCTTCCACGTGAGTCCTTTCAGGTAACAGAATTTCATGTAAGTCCAAGGCTCGGTGTGCTCGGCGATGTGATCCAGGTACTTCTCCGGTCGGAAAGTGGCCCACTCGTGCCCGTCGGGCGCCAGAATCCGCATGCGGCCGTCGTAGAAGGTAAGTTGGTTCTTCTCGTCCACCAGGCCCATGTAATAAGTGCGATGGGTGAACGCGTCGGAAAGGATCAGCTCGACATAGCTGGAGTTTCCGAGCACGATCTTCTCGAAAAGGTTCAGCGTGAAACAGGCGAATTCGATGGCTTCATCCGCCACCTCGCGAAACCGGGCAGCGTCCTCACCCGAGAGAGGCTTGGCCACTCCGCCGGGCAGACCGAATACCGGGTGCGCGGCCTTGCCGGCAGCCAACGCCATCAGTTCCCGGAGTTTGCGCCGCATGGCGATCACTTTTTGTCCGGTCTCCACACCCACTTTGGCGATGACCCCCAGCACGTTCCGCTCGGCGGCCGGAGCTTGCGGTCCCACGATGAAATCCGGACCGCCCAGGAAATAGAAGTGCAACGCGTGGTCCTCGACCAGGAACGTCGCGTAGACCAGTTCGCGGATTTTGCGGGCCGCCGGCGGAGGGGTCACCTGGTAGAGGGCATCCAGGGCTTTGGTCGAAGCCATATGATGGGCGGTGGGGCAGACGCCGCAGATGCGCGATGTGATCTGCGGCATGTCTTCCGCCGGCCGCCCCTGGGCAAACTTTTCGAAACCGCGCAGCTCCGGCACCTGGAAAAAGGCGCGGTCAACATTTCCCTGGTCATCCAGGAAGATTTCGATCTTGCCGTGGCCCTCGAGCCGGGTAATCGGGTCGATTGTGACTCTTCGAGTGCTAACCATAACAGTCACTCCATGCGCCGGCGTCCCAGTAGGGAGGACGGCAGGCTATATCGATAGAATGTCCCCACCGGGTCCGGAACTGCGTCCAGGATCCGGGCGATTTCGCTCTCCTCATTGCTGTCAATGACCGATGCCATGGCGGACAGAGCCTTAGCGCCGAAATCCCGCACGCGGCTGGTCGGACCGAAGCAGCCGGTGCAGGGCATGTTGCCGCGAACGCACAAGGCATTGCAACCGGCACGTGTCCCCGGCCCCAGGCAGGCCAGGCCCTGCGCCAGCAGGCAGGTCTGCTGATCCGGGATGACCTGATGTACGCGCTTGAACTCTTTCACCAGCAACTTCTCGGGCCGCGTATCCTTGCGCGGGCACTGTTCGCACAGTGCCTGGTCGGGCGCCAGGACCGTCCCTCTCGGCGGCGGGTCCGGGCCGAGGAGAACGTGCAAGGCGTCGCGAATGATGTTCGGCGTGGGTGGACATCCGGGCACGTAATAATCCACCGCGATGACTCGATCCAGCGCCACGACCGTATCCCAGAACTCGGGCAACGACAGCGGGTATCCGTTTTCCCGGTGGCGCGTCGCGGGTGTCACACCATCCCGGTAGACCTCCTGGAAAATGCCTTGCGCGCCGGTCAGGTTGGCCAGTCCCGGAATCCCGCCCAATTGGGCGCAAATTCCAAACGCCACGACCAACTGCGACTTGGCTCGCAGCAGTTGCGCCATCTCCTGCTGGTGGCTGTTGCGGACTGCGCCGTTGATGAAGCTGGCCAGGATGGAGCCGTCCGGCAAGGAATCGACATCCTTCTCTTTGAAATCCAGGGCCACCGGCCAGAACACAATGTCCACTGCGTTCGCCACCTCGAGCAGTTCCTCGTTCAGATCCACCACGGCTTCTTCGCAGCCGCCGCAAGACGCACACCAGTAGAACGCCACCTTGGGTTTCATGCCACCTCCTTCCGGCAGGCGGGCACCCTGGGCCCCAATGCATGCAGCTTCTCTACCATGTCGTTGATAACGGTCTTCACCTTTTCGCCTTCCGCGGCCGATATCCATTCCAGGCGAAAGCGCTCCTCTTCGATGCCCATCTGCTTCAACAGGCGCCGCAACAGCGCAACGCGGCGAAGCGCCTTATAGTTGCCTTCCTGGTAGTGGCAGTCGCCGGGGTGACACCCGCCGATGAGAACTCCGTCCGCGCCTCTGGCAAACGCATCCAGCACAAATTGCGGATCTACACGGCCGGAGCACATCACGCGAATCACGCGCGCGTTCGGTGCGTGCTTGATACGGGAGGTCCCGGCCAGGTCTGCTGCCAGGTACGTACACCAGTTACAGAAAAACGCCACGATTTTAGGTTCATACACTTCAGGCATACGCTAATATCCCCTCGATCTCTTCGAAGATCTGTTCGTCTTCAAACAGGTGTTGGCGAATCGAGCCGGAAGGACAGGCGGCGACGCACGTGCCGCAACCTCGGCACATCGCCTGATCGATCCGGACCTTCTTCTCGTTGTCCAGAAATGTGACGGCGTGGTAAGGGCACAGCGGGATACAGGTCTTGCAGCCGGAGCAGACCTCCGCAATGACATAGGCGGTGTTCGGCTCTGTTTCCACGGACCCGGCATCGATCAGGGCCAGCGCCTCCGCGGCCGCGGCACCGGCCTGGGCCACCGTATCGGGGATGTCTTTCGGACCCTGGCAACAACCAGCCAGGAAGACGCCGTCGGTAAACGTGTTGACCGGGGCCAGTTTCGGATGCCGCTCCAGGAAAAACCCTTCTTCCGAGCAACTAATATTGAAGATGCGGCCTGTCTCCGGGGCGTCGGGGTGTGGTTCCAATCCGACGGCCAGCACTACCATGTCCACCGGAATCCGCCGCACCAGGCTGGCCAAGGTGTCTTCCACGCGGAGAACCAGTTTCCCTTCCTCGGTTGGGTCCAACGCCCAGTCCGTCACCTCCGCAACCCGGCCACGAATGAAATGCACTCTCTCATTCAGCAGCTTCTGGTAGAATTCCTCAAAACCCTTTCCCGGGGTGCGGATGTCGATGTAGAAATTGAAGACCTCGGCGCCGGTGCGTTCCTTAATCAGGTGCGCCAGCTTGAGCGAGTACATGCAGCAGACGCGGGAGCACCAGCGGTTCGTGTTCTCATCCCGCGACCCGACGCAATGCACGATGCCGACCGTCTTCGGCGCCCGGCCGTCCCTCAGGACCACCTCACCGCCCGTGGGACCTGAAGCGTTCACCAGGCGCTCGACCTCCAGCGCTGTGTATACGTTCGGATAAACGCCGTAGCCGTAGTAGGATGCACGGCGCGCATCGAAAACCTGAAATCCCGTGGCCACAATGATGCTGCCCACTTCGATTTCTTCGGTCTTCTCCTGCAGTTGGAAACTGATGGCATGGCGCTCCCCGCAGGCGTCGATGCAGGTCTTCTTGCACTTTCCCGACTTGAACTGAATGCACGTATCGGGGTCGATCACCGGCACTTGCGGCACCGCTTCGGGAAACGCAATGTAAATCGGCTTGCGTTTGGTGAGGCCCAGGTTGAAATCATCCGGGACCCGGGCCTCCTCGTAGACGCACGCCTCCAGGCATTCCATGCATCCAGCGCACAGATCCTCCCTCACGTAGCGCGGCCATCGTTTCACCTTCACCGTGTAATTGCCGACATGACCGTCCACTTTGGTCACTTCGGAGTAGGTCCAAAGCGTGATGTTCGGATGGGCCTTCACGGCGGACATCTTGGGAGTCAGGATGCAGGCGGCGCAGTCGAGAGTGGGAAAGGTCCTGTCGAACTTCGCCATGTGCCCGCCGATGGTCGGCTCGCGCTCCACCAGGTAGATGCGTTTGCCCGCGTTTGCCAGGGTGAGTGCTGCGTGAATTCCGGCGATGCCGCCTCCCACTACCAGCACATCCGGATGAATCGGAGTTCTGCCCGGCTCCAGGGGCTCGTGACGGGCGACCCGCCGCACGGCGGCCCGGAGCAGATCCTCGGCTTTCCTGGTCGCTTCCTTCCGGTCCTCATGCACCCAGGCCACATGCTCCCGGATGTTCACCAGTTGCAGATAGAACGGATTGAGGCCGCCGGCCACCAGCGCGCCACGGAAGGTGTGCTCGTGGAGGTGGGGAGAACAGGCCGCCACCACGATCCGGTTCAGCCGTTTGTCTGCGATGTCCTGACGAATCAAGTCCTGTCCAGGGTCGCAACACAGGTACTTGTACTCCCGTGAGACCACTACGTCCGGCAGGGTGGCGGCGTACGCGGCCAGCGACTCTACATCCACCGCGGCGGCGATGTTCGTGCCGCAGTGGCAGGTGTAAACGCCGATCCGAATTCCGCCGTTGGCCTCAGACATAGCTCTCTACTTCTTCCGGATGTTGTGGGAACCACTCGTCGATAACCCGGCGCCCGGAGATCGCGCGATGCAATCCCAGGGAACGCACGTCGCCTCCCAGCGCCCAGCCCAGGATCTGCGTGAAGAAGAGGATCGGCAAGTCGAGCGCTTCGCCGGTTTCCCTGCGGATCTCGGCCTGGTACGCGTCCAGGTTGTATTGGCATAGAGGGCAAACCGTGGCGATCGCTTTCGCTCCCTTCCTTGCCGCTTCTTTCAGAAGGATGTAATTCAGCCGTAGGCCGACCGGGTGAATGGTGCCGGTCAGCGAACCGCCGCAGCACTTCGTTTTGAGGGCGAATTTCACAGTCGGCACTCCGACCGCCTGCAGCAGTTCGTCCATCCGGGTTGGGTTGTGAAGGCGGTCTGCCTCGCCATAGGGCCGGACTAGTTGACACCCGTAGTAGCAAGCAACCTGTCCTCCATGCCAGTGGCGCACGGCCTTGGACCGTATCCGCTCCGGTTCTACATCCGTGAACAGGATCTCCAGCGGGTGGCGCACCTTCACGGCGTCGAGCGGCGGCAGACTGGCCACCGCCAACGAGTCCCGCACGCGTTCCGCCACCTGGGGGTACCGTTGCACGTAGTCCTGAACCTTGCGAAGACACAGATAACAGGCACTGCAGGGAGTGACCAGTTCGCGGAAACCGGTCTGCTGCGCGAGGGCCAGATTTCTCGCCGAGAGCAGGAACGCCAAATTCTCGTCGATGCACATGTAAGAGGTCGCGCCGCAGCAATTCCAATCGCGCAGTTCCTGGAGCGTGAGGCCCAACAGCCGGAACAGGGTCACCAGGCTCTCCTCGTATGCGATGCCGCTGCCTCGCATCGAGCAACCCGGATAGTAGCCGTACGTGGCGGAAGTCATGTGCCCCTCCGGCCGGCGAGTTCGGCCTGCAACTCCTTCACGTGCTCGATCTGTTCCTTATGCAGCGAGAGCCTTCCGGTTCGGAACAGCCGCCAGCCCGTCCCGATCAGAGTGAGAAGTTGCAGGGGATTAGAGTGGAGCGCCATACGCAGCACCAGCCAGAACTCGGAACTGCGCCCCCGGTCGCTGACGATTCCATAAAACTCCTGCGCCAGCACCGGAATCGGAAATCGGCGCGGATACAGCTTGTACTGGAGGGCCTCTCTCTTAAGGCTGTACATTACATCCGTGATGCGGATTTGCCGCGGGCAGTGCACCGCGCAGGCGTAGCAGGAAGCGCACAGCCAGATGGTCTGGCATCCCAGCGCATCCTCGCGAAACCCTTCCCGCACCAGTCCGATGATGCGGCGCGGGGCAAAGTCCATATAGATCGAGAGGGGACACGTTCCCGAACAGGTTCCGCACTGCAGGCAGGAGAAGAGGCCTTCGCAGCCCGGGCGCTGGGCGACCTGTTGCGCCCATTCGGGATCTGCCTCGCGCTGGAACTTCATCTTGCGACGCATCTCCGGCCTGAACCAGAATGCCCTTAACGCCTTCATAAGTCTCCTTGTATTCGAACGGGGCCGCCTCCGACGGCTGCTGAAGCCAACAATCCATCAATCTCCTCGAAGATCTCCTCGTCCTCAAACAGGTTTTGGCGGATCGACCCGGAGGGGCATGCGGCCACGCACGTCCCGCAGCCCTTACAAAGCACCTCGTTGATGCGCGCCTTCTTTTCTTCCACGAACGAGATCGCTGAATACGGACACAGCGGAAGGCAAGTCTTGCAGCCGGAGCAGGCATCCTCCAGAACATGAGCGGTGTTTGGTTCCAGTTCCACAACTCCCGCATCGATCAGGGCTAGCGCCTGCGCCGCCGCCGCTCCGGACTGCGCTACGGTATCGGGTATGTCCTTCGGGCCCTGGCAGCATCCGGCGAGAAAGATTCCGTCCGCAAAAGTGTTGACCGGCGCCAGCTTCGGGTGGCGCTCCAGGAAGAAGCCGTCGCCGGAGCAGCCGATGTTGAACAGACGGCGCACATCGTTGGCATCGGCGCGCGGCTCGAGTCCGGTGGCCAACACGACCATGTCCACCGGGATCTTGCGGATCATTCCCAGCAGCGTGTCTTCGGCCTGCACGATCAGGCGGCCGTCGCCATTTCCGGCGGGATAGACGTCGGCCGCCTTCCCGCGAACAAAGACCACACCCTCCTCGGCCACCCGATTGTAGAACTCCTCGAACGCCTTGCCCGGCGCGCGGATGTCAATATAAAAGTTGTAGACGTCGGCACCCGTCTTCTCTTTGATGAGGTGCGCCAGTTTCAGCGAGTACATGCAACAGACCCGGGAGCAGTATCGGTTGGTGTGGAGGTCCCGGCTGCCCACGCAATGCACGATGCCGACCGACGCCGGCTTCCGTCCATCGCGCAGCACAACCTCGCCGCCAGTCGGGCCGGAGGCGTTCACCAACCGCTCGATCTCCAGGGCAGTGTACACGTTCGGATAAAGTCCGTATCCGTAATAGGGGATCCTCGCGCCGTCGAACACGTCGAATCCGGTCGCCAGGATGATGGCGCCCACCTGGATGGTCTGGATCTCCGCTTGCTGTTTGAAGTCGATCGCATTTCGCTCGGCACAAACCTCGACGCACGTTTTCTTGCACTTTCCGCTCTTGAATTCGATACAGGTCTCGGGATCGATCGCTACCACCTGGGGCACCGCCTGGGGAAATGGGATGTAGACCGGTTTGCGCTTGCTCAACCCGAGGTTGAATGGGTCGGGTACCTTCGCCTGTTTATACACGCAGGCCTGAATACACTCCAAACAGCCTACGCAGAGCTTCTCAATGACATAGCGCGGCTTCCGGCGCACCGTGACGGAATAGTTGCCCACGTAGCCTTCCACCTGGCGCACCTCGGAATATGTCCAGAGGGTGATGTTGCGGTGGGCCTTCACAGCGGTCATCTTGGGCGTCAGGATGCAGGCAGCACAGTCCAGCGTAGGAAACGTCTTGTCGAACTGCGCCATATGGCCGCCGATGGTGGGCTCACGCTCCACCAGGTAAACGTGTTTTCCGGCATTGGCCAAGGTGAGCGCGGCATCGATGCCCGCGATCCCCCCGCCCACCACCAGCACTTCGGCGTGGACCGGCACCTGCCTGCGTTCCAGGGGCACGTGCCACTTGACGCGCCGAACGGCGGCCCGGACCAGGTCCATGGCCTTCTCCGTCGCCGCAGGCTTATCCGCGTGCACCCAGGAATCGTGTTCCCGCAGGTTGACCATGTGGCAGTAAAACGGATTCAGACCCGCCTGTTCCACGGCCTGCCGGAAGGTCTTTTCGTGCAGGTGGGGAGAGCAAGCGGCTACAACGACCCGATCCAGCTTGTAGTCGCAGATATCCTGCCGGATGAGCTCCTGGCCCGGGTCCGAGCACATGTACTTATACTCCCGGGCCAGCGCCACCCCGGGCAGGCTTCCGGCATAGCCGATCAGGGCATGGACGTCGATTGTGCCCGCAATGTTAGTGCCGCAGTGGCAGACGTACACGCCGGTGCGCACACTGTTGTCAGCTACCCCATGGCTTGCTCCACCAGCTCCGATAGTTCTTTCACTTCGAGCCTGCCTTCCAATCCCGTTGTCTTGATCGCATCCTGGAACATCACCAGGTCTTTCGGGCAAACCACCACCAGGGTCCGCACACCTTCCAGGGCTGCCGCTTCGCGCACGCGAGTCACTGCCGGACGTTCTTTGAATACGGGTGGATCTTCCATCCAGATCCGGCCTCCCCCGGCGCCGCAACAATAGGCGTACGTGCGGTTCCGCCGCATTTCGACCAGCGTCAGGCCCAGAGCAGCCATCACGTGGCGGGGCGCCTCGAAAATTGCGTTGTAGCGCCCGAGATAGCAAGGATCGTGGTACGTGACCTTCATGTGCAGCTTTCTCCGCAGGGGCAAATCTCCATTGACAATCCACTGGCGGAGTAACTGCGTGTGATGCAGCACCGAGGATGCGCCGTTTTCGGGCGGGTACTCGTGCTTCAGGGCCTGGAAGCTGTGAGGATCCGTCGTGACGATCTCGTTGAAATGCGCGCGAGCGAACGAGTTGCGGTTCTTGTCCCGCAGGCTTTCAAACAGCCCCTCTTCACCCGCCAGCCGCACATCGTTGCCGGAGTTGTGCTCCCCTTCGTAGAGAATTCCGAAATCCACACCCGCCTTGTGAAAAACGCGCGCCGCCGCGCACGTCGCCGCTGCCACACGTGGGTCGTAGGAGCAGTAGTCGCCCACGAACCACAAGTAATGCACCGGCTCCTTCCGGGCATCCTTGATGGAAAAGTCGAGTTGCTGGGTCCACTTCGGGCGGGCCCTCGGGGCCGCGCCAAACGAGTTTCCGTAGCGCGTCAGGTTCTTCAGCGCCTGCTGCAGGGATTCGTCCATATCACCCTCCCCAATAAGGTGGCGACGCATTTCGATCAGCACGGGAACGTGTTCGTTCATCACCGGGCACCGTTCCATACAAGCGAGACAACTGGTACAGGCCCAGATCTCCTCGCGCGTGATGACATCGCCCACAAAAACGGCGCCGGTGTGCCCGGCTGCTGTCCCGCGCGCCAGTTCCTTCATGTGATGCATGAGCATCTTGGGGGAAAGCGCGGAGCCGCTCTGGAAAGCGGGGCACGACCGATCGCAGCGGCCGCACTCCGCGCAGGCCAGCCCGCTGAACAATTGCCGCCACGTGAACTCTTCGCGGCGGGCCGCCCCGGACGAGGCCTCCGGCAGCTTCCCCGGCTGAAGCGATGCGAAGAACACGCCGAACGGCGAGGCCAGCAGATGCAGGTGCTTGGAATAAGGCAAATAAGCGAGGAATCCAAGTACCGTCACCATGTGGACCCACCACATGGCCCGCGAAACTGCCGGCGCCGAAGTGCGAAACCATTGCCCCGCAAGCGAAGAGAGGAGCACCACGGCGATCAATCCCAGAATGATCGAGGCGTCTTTCGACTTCTCCAGCCGCGGGGGCGGAAAGAAGTAGCGGCGAACGGCGGCCACACTCAGCGCCAACAGTCCGGCCACCCCGGAGACCGCCAGAGCGGCGCTCATCCACGGCACCTCGTCGGCATACGGGATCGGCAGGAATGGCAACAATCCACGAACCAGGTTCCAGAAGAAACTCGCGGCAAAAAACACGAAGGACCAGAAGATCACCAGATGGGCCACGCCCACTACCGGCTCCTCGATCAGCCTCCGTTGCCCCAAAACATTCACCAGGACCAATCGCAACCGGCGTCCGACGCGGTCCCAACGCTTTTCCGGCCGGGCGGCGAGCAGCACCCTCACGTAACGAGACACCCGCCGGCCGAACAGACCAAACGCGGTCAGCGTCAAGATCCAGAGGTAGATTGCCTCATTAGGCATGGTGGCTCACAGACCTCTTCGCCCCGATGGCGGCAGTCAAAGATGGAAGCGTCTCTACAACATCTGCCACAATCCCGTAGTGCGCAATATTGAATATCGGCGCCCGCGGATCGCTGTTTACGGCGACGATCAGGCCGGAGTCTTTCATGCCTTCGACGTGCTCCGGCGCCCCGCTGATGCCTAGGGCAATGTAGAGCTTCGGTCTTACGGTAAGACCGGACTTGCCCACCTGGCGGGACAGCGGGAGCCATCCCTGGTCGATCACCGGTCGCGAGCCGGCCACTGCTCCGCCCAAGGTCTTGGCCAGTTCCTCTACGAGCCCAAGGTTGTCCCGGCTCTGAATGCCGCGTCCCACGGCCACCAGTACGTCCTGCCTGCTAAGATCCACATCGCCCGCTTCCGGGTCTATGTATTTTTTCAGGCGTACCCGGGGCTCCTCCAGCGCGACCGTGATCTGCTCTATTGTCGAAGCGGGGCGGGACGCGCGGCCCTTGTCGGCGGGACGCGCGCCGGGCCAGATTCCCAGGATGGCGGGCTCACCGCCGGCTTCGACCGTAACTTCGATCTTTCCGCCGTACATCACACACAGTGCCCGGAGCTGGCCGTCCACAACGGTGAGGTCTTTGCAGAAGTTGACGGCCGCCACGCCCAGGCGAATCGACAACAGAGTGCTCACGCCAAGGCTGACATTCGTGAGCGGGACAAGAAGCGCGCGCGGTCTCCGGTCTGCCATCACTTGCGCCAGCGCCTGGGCGCAAGGCTGCGGGACAGGCTCGGCGAGTAACGGGTGGTCCACGTAGAGGACCGAGTCCGCGGCGCCTAGCGTCCGCGCCAACTCTCTCGCGTTCGATCCGGTCAGGATTGCCGTCAGAGGGATGCCCAGTTGATCCGCAACTTCCCTGCCCAGCGCCAAGGTCTCGTAGGTAACCTCGGACATGTGTCCTCTCCACTGTTCGGCCAATACGCAAATGCTTCCGGTCATGATGGTCACCTCCTCACAAGAGGCCGTGCTCGGCCAGAATCCCACACAGCCTCTCCGAAACCTGCGTGGGAGCTCCTTCCAACATTTCGGCGTGCCCGGCGGGCTCGTTTCGTCTCATCTCCACAACCTGCACCGCCGGCCAGCCCCCGTCCGCCAGGGTCGGCACCGGGAGGCAATCCACCGTCCGGGATTTCATGGTTGCGCGCACCTTGGCAACCGGAACATAGCGGGGCGGTTTCTCCGCTGCCTGCATTCCCAGCACCGCGGGGAGATTCACTTCAAACTCGCCCCGAACCGCGCCCGGATATTCCTTCACCGCCAGGGCCAAGTGTTTGGGAGCGTCCAGGTCAAGCCGCGTAATGATCCCCAGATAGGGCAGCCCCATGTCATCGGCCACCAACGGCGCGATCAGCCCGTCCAGATCGTCGATGGCCTGGACCCCGGTGAGTATCAGGTCGACGGGCAGTATTCCGGGCTCGTGCGCGATGGTCTGCGAGAAGACGCGAGCCGCCTGCCGGGTGGAAAGTCCCGCGTCCATCCCCACGATCTTGATTGCTCGGTCCGCTCCTTTCGCCAGCGCGGTAAACAGAGCATCGTCCACTTCCGGCGCATCCAGCGCCAGCACCGTAATCCGGGCGTCGTGGCGTTCTTTCAGCACTAACGCCTCTTCGAGCGCATGGTCGTCCGATTCGCTCAGGATCATGCGCAAATACTCCAGATCCAGCGCCTTTCCGCCGGGAGCAATCTCCAGCTCTTCCACGACATCGGGCACCATTTTCAACAGAACCAGAATGTGCACGTCTCAATCCTCCATTGCCTCGGCCAGGAGTTCCGTCACGTCCCGGACCACCATTTGTTTGTCGTATCCCGCCACCTTGAGGGCATCCTCAAAGCGTGAAACCTCGTAAGGGCAGGAAACCGCCAGAACGTCCGCTCCGGTGGCCACGGCCTCCCTTACCCGCCGTTCAGAAAGCCGTTCGTAACCTTTTGCCTTGAAGTAGGTGTCAAGCCACATGCCGCCACCCCCGCCGCCGCAACAGATTGCGTTCATGCGGTTGTGGACCATTTCCACGAGCTTCACACCCGGGATCGCCTGCAACAGTTGCCGGGGCGCCTCGTAGAACTCGTTCTGCCGCCCGAGGCAACACGAGTCGTGATAGGTCACCGTGCAGTCGAGTTTCCGAGCCAGCAGAGGCTTGAGCCGGTCCAGGTATTTTGCCAGGAACGGGGTGGTGTGCTCCAACCCCCAGTTGAAGCCCAGCGCAGGATAGCGGTTCTTGAATGCATTGTGGGCATGCGGGCATGAGGTCACGAGGCGGTTGAAACGATACTTCTGGAAGACCGCCATGTTGTAGTCCATCAGCGTTTCGAACAGCCCTGGCTCCCAGGTGAGGCGCCCGCACTCACCGGCGCATTTTTCTTCATTGCCCAAAATAGCGAAGTCGATTCCCAAGCGGTGGAAGAGTCTGGCGGTGGCCCGGCTGTTGTCCTGACCCCGCGGGTAGAAGGAGGTATAGCATTCGACAAACCAGAGCGCATCCGCCGGCCGCGGATCCTCGGCCAGGATGCGGATGGGAACGCCCGCCGTCTTGACCCAGGCCGCCCGTTTGCGGGACGGTTCTCCCATGGGGTTGCCGTAGCGCAGTGTGTTCTGCAAGGCCTTCTGCAACTCGCCCGGCAATTCAGGCAAGTGTGTGAGGGTCTGTTCCTTCATCAGCGGCAGCAGGATCTCGGTGAGCCGGATGCCGCGCGGGCATTTGGCCATGCACGCATAGCAGGCTACACAGGCAAGCAGGCTGTCGCTGGTGAACACCTTCTCCAGCATCCCGGCGCGCATCATGGCGATCATGCGGCGTGGAGGATAGTCCATCACTTCGCCGTACGGGCAAGTCCCTGAGCACGCTCCACATTGGATGCACGTGAGAATCTCCTTCCCCTCGGGATACCGGGGAAGGCTTTCCAGGGTCACTTCGCAGGTGCCCATCCTCTTCTCCAGACTGCGTTTCAGCAGGCGCAGCAGGTTGTGGGGCGCGATTCCAGCCCAGCCACTGGCTCCAGCCGGTCGAAGTGCCGGCTCGGGACTCCGAAGCCCTCCCGAGACCAGATGTCAGGTGGTCGTTGTCCAAGCGTTAGGTATTTTTCGGATCTGGGTAAAATTCCAGTGTGGTTGGCGGTGGTGCTTGCCACTTCTGCCTCGGCGAGCACCCGTTCCTGGCGCTTCTCGCTCATATGCGCGGCTTCCTTCTTCCGCGAGTCGAGGGCCACTATCAGCTATTAGAGATTTTAACACCTGTTTACCTGTTATTCAAGGTGACCGGGAACCCCTGATCCGTCCGTAAGCAAAATCGGAGTCCAGCGGAGCAGGCCTAAGGCGGCGAGTCGGTGCAGTATGGATTTGCACCATTTGGGTGCAGAATCGCCGGGAGATGCGCGATGGGGATCCCCCGCAAGCAGAAACCATCGCCCGCCGAAGGTTAGTTTCTGTTCAGCTCGATCCAGTGATGGGCCGGAACATTCGGTTCTTGAAATCGGATCTCCTGCCCTTCCGCGCGACGTTTCGCCAAGAGGTGGAGAATGCCGAGGCCGAGTAAACATGATGGTGTTTTGTATCGACGAAAGGAGAGTGCCATATGGTGGATGAGCTACCGCGATACGCGCGGCGAGCGCCAGCTTGAATCAACGGGCTGCACGGACTGGCAGGAGGCAAACAAGAAGTTGCGTGAGCGCCTCGCTGCCCGCGATCAAGATATCCTTGAGGTCGTCCGCAAGGGCGAGCAGATGCTGTTCAAGGACTGGGCGGAGTTTTTCATGGAAAACTACTCCAAGCCGCCTATCCGGGAGCAGAAGACGCATGAGGCCAACGGAAGGGCGGTGAAGCACTTGGTTGATGCATTTTCGTCCAAACCGCTGGCGGCGCTCACTGCCGATGAGATCGAGCTGTACCTGCGCATGCGGCTCCGCCAAAAGATCCGGCGACCGACCCTGGGTGGTTTCATCGAACTGGGCTCTGTTAAACCGCCGACGGTGCACCAGGAATTTCGGGTGCTTCGCCGCATGCTGAATGTCGCCGTACGCAAGAGGCTGTTGCCGGCGAACCCCTGCTGGGGTGTGGAGTTTCCAGTCCGCGTGAAGGGAATGTTCCGGCCGCACTACATGCCGTGGTCGGAGCAGCAGAAAATCGAATTTCACGCGCCTGACTACCTTGCCAACGCGGTTCGGATCATTGCCGAAACCAGGCTCAGGGTCTACAAGGAACTGACGCCGATGCGCAAGGACCAGGTTGACCTGGTGAACGCGACCGTCTGGATTCCGGATTCCAAGACAGAAAATGGAATCGCCGAGGTGCCACTCACCGATATGGTGCTTCAGGCATTCAAGGACCAGATTCAACTCGCCGGGCCTGGGCCGTGGCTCTTTCCAAGTAGCACGGACCCGACCGGCCATCAGAAGACGTTTAAGAGTAAGCGTCCGATGAACCCCTCTTCCCAAAGGCCGGTCAGGGCTGCATAGTGGTTTCATGACCGAAACCGTCAGCGAGGAGAAGGCGACCACCAAGAGCGAGCAGTGGCGCGAGCGGCTCACCGCGCAGGAGCGCAGCGGGCTGTCTGTGAAGGAATTCTGTAAGGGACTGGGGCTCACGGCGTGCACCTTCTACGCTTGGCGCAACCGGCTGCGCGGAGAGGGAGCGGTGCGCTTCGCCTTGGTGGATCGAGGAAGGGTGGGGCAAGAGCCCGCGGCGGAGGCCAGT
>JAIQEX010000046.1 GCA_020073615.1 Terriglobia bacterium | reverse complement strand
GCATCGAAGGGCAATGAGAGCGTTGGCGCCGCGGACAGTCCAGAACATGCCTGATCGCTTGAGGCGGGAACCGATCACGGTCTTGCAGCCGGCCTCAATGACGCCGGAGCCTACGAAGAGGCCCTTGCGGCGGAACTCAGGATAGCGCATGCGTTCAGCATTACGTTCGAAGTAGTTCGCCTCAGTTCGAACCGCTGTCGCCAACTCGGGATTGTCGGGCGAGAGGGATCGCAGTTTGGCTACGAGTTTTTCGATCTTGCCGTCGTCCAACAGATGTTGGCGCGCCATGACCCAGCGTCGTTTTGCAGTCTCGTCGTTGGGGTGGAGTTTACTGCCGAGATCCCAGAGATGCTGTCGGGCATGGTAGAGGTCTACGATTTCGATGGAGCCAGGGAACGGTTCGTGGCAGATGTTCCAGATCCAGTCGGCGCCATCGCCCCTAACGACTTTGATTTGAGCCTGACTCCAGCCACGCTGGTGTGCCTCGGCGTAGATGCGGCGGGAGAACTCGGCGGCGGTCTCGATGGCTCCGGTGTAGGTGGTCGAGTGTTCATCGCGCATAGGCCGACCCTCCTCATCGGTCGTGGTTTGCGTGAACACACAGCCAAGCTTAGCCTCGCGAGTGTGTGCTCGCCCGTCTTCTCCTTTTCCGCTCCGTCCCTCGGTCTCTTTCGCCACCATGGGTACACCGGTGCCATCCATTTGCACATACATCTTGGGGATGGGTTGACCCATAGCGACAGGCAACGTCAGTTGCCGGGCTTGCTGAATGCTCTGCTGTTGGCGACCGACGATGTCTGCGCCGATCGTTTCCGTGACCCGTTCTACGGCCTTGGCGGTGACTTCCAGATCGGCCAACAGTTCCATCTGTTGGCGTCCGTGATCGAACGAGGAACACTCCCTGCCAACCAGTGCCATCATGCGGCGGACCCCGGGAGAGAACTCCGTGTCCGGGATGTCGCGGGCAGCGTCGTTGGGGAACTGCCCTTGCCGACAGCGGCGGCACCAGTAGTAAGCGCGGAGCATTTTAGCGGGACCGAGTACGGTGAGGATTGGTTTCAGCCGCAAGTCCTTGTAGCGGGCCTTGCCTCCGCAAGAGCAGGGCACACTGGTTGGGACTGGTCCGGACTCGTGGAGGAGTTCGGTCAAGCCCGCTGCCCCGGCGGCATGGAGGGCGGTACGCAAGGCCAACTCCACGGCTTCGACGTCCAAGTCACCAGTCTTCCGCCGTTCGGCGAAGATGCGGGGCAACAGTAAATCTATTTCGCGCGTGACCTCTTGATGGACCGCAGTAGCCGTTTTTTTTCCTCTGCACTCCACTTCTCAGGCTGCTTCTGGACAGGCCTGAGGCGGCAGATCATTTCATTAATGTCCACCAGATCGGCGCACAACTTCTGCAGACGCTGATCCTCGTGGACCTCAGCCTGGGCTTTATGGAAAGCGGCCGGGGTAGCAAAGGACTCGGCCACGGTCTTCCCCTTGACGGTACGGGTCAGGCGAAGTTGGGGGGGCGTGGCCCGAATCGTTGGGTTTAGCGCAAGGGCAAGTGGGCTTCCCGCAGCGGCGCGGGACGGCGCAAATCGAGCCTGGGCGCAAATTGCCAAGGTCGCCGATCTGGCGCAGGATCTGAGAGCGCTGGATTTCCAAAGCCGGCAAAGAATCTGGCATGAGGGCTCCTCTTTCTGAGTATCTTTCAACACTCAGAAGCAGGACCCCAAAAAAGAAACAGAGTGAATTGCCCCGTCCATGTCGTACGCCCCCGGCGAATTTAGCATTTGAACCGGCGCGCCAAACTGTAGTACACTCGGAGTTTACTCCAAGAAGCACGGCACACTTCGTGTGTCGCGGCTCCCAAGACAGAGGATGGCATGCACGCGATCATAGAAACCGGCGGAAAACAGTACCGGGTGGCTCCGGGGGACGTAATCCGCGTGGAGAAACTGGCCGGCGAGGTCGGCGCGGAAGTCGAACTGCCAACCAAGGCTGCGTTCAACGACAGCGGCGACGTGCTGGCGGGCGGCACCTTGAAGGCCACCATTGTGGCCACCGGGCGCGGCGACAAGATCCTGGTCTTCAAATTCAAGCGTAAGAAGCAGTACAAGAAAACGATCGGGCACCGGCAGTCTTTCACCGATGTGCAGGTGGGCGACATCGTGGCGTAGGTGAGTTATGGCGCATAAAAAAGGTCAAGGCACTTCCAGAAACGGGCGCGACTCCAACGCGCAGCGGCTCGGGGTCAAGGTCTTCGGCGGCCAGTTGGTTCCCGGCGGCTCGATCATCGTGCGGCAGCGCGGCACCAAGATCAAGCCGGGCAACAACGTCGGATGGGGCAAAGACGACACTCTGTTCGCCAAGGTGACGGGCGTGGTGGAATTCCGGGACCGCGGGCGCATGGGCAAGTTCGTGGCCATCACCGAAGTCCAGTAGGCGTCTAACCAGATATCCCTCTACCGCCGCGGCGCAGAGACGCCGAGCCTGTGAACCCTTCCCGGCGCCTGCGCGTCCCGGCGGAGAGCCATGTTCATCGACGAAGTCAGAATTCTGGTGAAGGCCGGCGACGGCGGCAATGGGTGCCTGGCTTTTCGCAGGGAGAAGTACGTCCCGCGCGGGGGGCCGAGCGGCGGCGATGGCGGGCGCGGCGGCGACGTGGTGCTGGTGGCCGGCGAGCACGAAAACACGCTGCTCAAGTTCCGTTTCAATCCGGAGCACAAGGCCGAGCGCGGGCGGCATGGCGAAGGCAGCAACCGCACCGGCGCCGAGGGCCACTCGCTCGAAGTCGGCGTGCCGGTGGGCACGATTGTGCATGACGAAGCCACCGGCGAGCAGATCTGCGATTTCACGGCCTCGGGGCAGCGCTTCACGGTGGCGCGCGGCGGAAAAGGAGGCAAAGGCAACGCGCGCTTCGTCACCTCCACGCACCAGGCGCCGACCGAACACGAGCCCGGCCGCCCCGGCGAAGAAAAGCGCCTGCGCCTGGAGCTGAAGCTGCTGGCCGATGTGGGCCTGGTCGGGTTTCCCAACGCGGGCAAATCGACGCTCATCGCGCGCATTTCGGCGGCCCGGCCCAAGATTGCCGATTACCCCTTCACCACCCTGGAGCCGATGCTGGGCGTTGTCCAGTTCGCCGATTTCCGCAGCTTCGTGGTGGCCGATATTCCGGGCCTCATCGAGGGCGCTCATCTGGGGCACGGCCTCGGCATCCAATTCCTGCGGCACATCGAGCGCACCAGGCTGCTGGCGCACCTGGTGGATGTGTCCGAGGCCAGCAACCGCGATCCGGCGCAGGATTTCGAGACGGTGATGCAAGAGCTCGCCAGTTTCAGCGAAGACCTGGTCAAGAAGCCGATGATCGTGGTGGCCACTAAGATGGATGCGGCGCAGGATCCCGAGCGCCCGGCGGCGCTGCGCAGAATCGCGGCAGGGCGCGGTCTCCCATATTTCGAGATTTCGGCGGTAACCGGCCAGGGAATCGATGTGCTGAAACATGCCATGGCCGAAAGCGTGCTTGCGAAAATCACGGAGTAGTATGCGCATGTTTCGCAACGCAGCATTCACGGTACTCTTCGCGGGTCTGTCCGCAACCATGGCGCCGGCCCAGCCGGCGGTCGAACTGGAGGGACGCTACTGGATCCCGCAAATGGGCTCGCGGCTGCGCGTCGAGCAGAATGGCGTGGGAACGGACATCGACACGAAGAAGGACCTGGGTATTCCGGACACCAATTTCCCGGAAGGAAGCGTGGCGCTCCAATACGGCCGCAGCACGCTGCGCTTTTCGTACACGCCCATCGATTACTCGGGCGACCATTTCGTCAGCCGGACCCTGCTGTTCCACGGCCAACCGTTCACGGTAGGCACGCAGGTGCTGTCGAACCTCGAGGTGCAGCACTTGCAGTTGAGCTGGACATACCAGTTCATCCATGTGCGGGAACTTTTCAAGGTGGGCCCGCTGATTGCGGCCGACGGTTTCCTGATGAACGGCAGGCTGCGGGCGCCGGGTCTGAGCCCTCCCACCGATGAGAAGGAAGACCTCTCCGTGGGGCTGCCCACCGTGGGCCTGGCCATGGACATCAACCCGCACCACATGGTGAACATCCATGGCGAAGTGTCTGGGCTGAGGGTCGGCGATTACGGCTACTTCGTGGGCAGCGAGGCGGGCGTGAAGTTCCGGCCGGTCAAGTATCTGTTCTTCGCGGCGGGCTACCGCACGTTTAACCTCCACGCGGAAAACTCGCCGGACTTCGCGCGCCTGCAACTGCACGGGCCGTTCGTAGGCGCGGGCTTTCGTTTCTGACGGCACCTCCGGCTGTGATACCGTGAGCAACAGAGAACCATGGACGCGTCTCCTGTGCTCGCGCGCATCGCCCGGCTGCTCGAACGGCACGGCCTCGAGGCCGTCCTGATCGGAAACGCGGCGGCGGCGCTGCAAGGGGCTCCGGTCTCGACGGTCGATCTCGATTTCCTCTTCCGGAAGACTCCCGGCAACTTGAAGAAGTTGAAGGCGCTCGCGCGCGATCTCGATGCCGTCATCCTGCGCCCCTATTACCCCGTGAGCGGGCTGTTTCGCGTCGCGCGGGACAGCGACGGGCTGCAACTGGACTTCATGACCGTTATGGACGGCGTCCGTTCGCTGGAGGGTCTGCGCTCACGCGCGCACCGGGTACGATTTGGCGACGCGGGGATCTACGTGGCCAGCCTGGCTGATATCATCAAGAGCAAGAAGGCGGCGGGCCGGCCCAGCGATCGGGCCGTGCTTCCGGCCCTGGAGAAGACTCTTGAAGAAGCCGCGCGCGACGCGAAAGGCGCAACTGGACGCTCTCAAGAAAGAGAGTGAGCTGGCGTTGCGCGACCAGATCCGGCGGCTGCTGGCGCTGCCTCCGGAGAAGCGCACGCATTTTCTGCGCAAGCGCGTCGGGATCAGGATGTCCTGCATATAGCCATGAAATCGACTCTGTTGCTATTGGCATTTTCGGCGGCGGCATGGGCCTCGGGCACGATACAGCCGCGGAACCTGCGCTGCGAATACCGCGTCAACCCGCAGGGTATCGATGTCGCGGAACCGCGGCTGAGCTGGATCCTGGCGGCCGGCGACGCCAAACTGCGCGGGCTGCGCCAGACTGCCTGGCGCGTCCTGGTGGCTTCGAGCGCGGGCGCCCTGAACGCCGGCACGGGCGACCTGTGGGATTCGGGACGAGTGGAATCGGACCAGTCGATCCAGGTGGCGTATGGCGGTAAGCGCCTGGCTTCGGGCGCGGCCGCCTTCTGGAAAGTGCAGATCTGGGACCAGGGCGGCCGCACCAGCGATTGGAGCGCGCCGGCCGAATGGACCATGGGGCTGCTGCGCGCCGAAGACTGGCATGGGAAATGGATCGGCCGGGAGGAGGCCGGGCCCTCCGCCGGGCCGCCCGCGGAGCATCGCCTGGCGGCGCGCCTGCTCCGCAAGGAGTTCGGAGTAACGAAAAAAGTGCGCCGCGCAACCGTCTATTACTCCGGCCTGGGCCTCTCCGAGTTGTACCTCAACGGCGGCAAGGTGGGCGACCACGTCCTCTCGCCCGGGCTCACGGATTACGACAAGCACGTGCTCTACGTCACCTTCGATGTGACCACGAAAATCTCACCCGGCCGAAATGCCATCGGGCTGATGCTGGGCAATGGCCGGTACCACGCGCCGCGGGCGCAGCGCGGCACCAGGGATTTCGGCTATCCCAAGGCGCTTGTGCAACTGAACGTGGAATACGAAGACGGCAGCCGCATGGAAGTGGTCTCCGACGAGACCTGGAGGCTCTCGACCGCAGGGCCCATCCGCCTCAATAATGAATACGACGGCGAGGAGTATGACGCGCGCATGGAAGTTCCGGGATGGAGCCGGGCGGGCTTCGACGATGCGCGATGGGAAACGTCGCAAGTTGTGGCCGCGCCCGCGGGCGTACTGGCCGCGCAGATGGCCGAACCGCTGCGCGTCACCGAGACGCTGCACCCCGTCAGCGTGAAGCAGCTCAAGCCGGGCATGTACATTTTCGATATGGGCCAGAACATGGTGGGCTGGTGCCGCCTCACGGTCTCCGGACCCGCCGGCGCCGCGGTCACGCTGCGCCATGCGGAGACGCTGAATCCGGACGGATCGCTCTACACCGCCAATCTGCGCTCGGCGCGCGCCACCGACGTCTATACGCTTCAGGGCGGGGGCACGGAGACCTGGGAGCCGCGCTTCACCTACCACGGTTTCCGCTACGTGGAGGTGACCGGCTTCCCCGGCGAGCCGGGCGCCACCGCCATCGAAGGCCGCGTGGTCCACGACGACATGGCGCAGACCGCCGGCTTCACCAGCTCGAACGCGTTGCTAAACCAGATCCATCACAATATGTTCTGGGGCATCCGCGGCAACTACCGCAGCATCCCCACCGATTGCCCGCAGCGCGACGAGCGCCAGGGCTGGCTGGGCGACCGCTCGCAGGTGAGCCGCAGCGAGAGTTACATGTTCGACGTGGCGGCCTTCTACGCGAAGTGGATGACCGACCTGGCGGATTCCCAGAAGCCCGACGGCAGCGTTCCCGTGGTATCGCCCAACTACTGGCCGAATTACTATGACGACCTCACGTGGCCCAGCACCTTCCTGTTCGTCCCCGGCATGCTCTACGAGCAGTACGGCGACCGGCGCGTGCTGGAGCGCGATTATCCGGCCATGAAGCGGTGGATGGAGCACGAACGCGGCTATCTCCAGGACGGCCTCATGCCCAAGGACCAGTACGGCGACTGGTGCGTGCCGCCCGAAGACCCGAAGCTGATTCACTCGAAGGACCCGGCGCGCATCACCGACAAAACGCTGCTGGGGACGGCGTATTATTACCACCTGCTGCGCCTCATGGCGCGGTACGCGCGCCTGCTCGGCCGGGCGGACGACGCCGCGGGCTTCGAGGCGCTCGCCGGGCAGGTGAACGAGGCGTTTCAGAAGCGCTTCTTCCGGCCGGCCACGAGCGTCTACGACAACGGCACGCAGACGTCCAGCATTCTGCCGCTCTACTTCGGCATGGTGCCGGCGGACCAGCGCGCGGCCGTGGTGGAGGGACTCGCCCGCAACATCGAAGAGAAGAGCGCCGGGCACGTGGGCACGGGCCTGGTGGGCGCGCAGTGGCTGATGCGCACGCTCTCCGACAACGGCCGCGGCGACCTGGCGTACCAGATCGCCACGCAGAAGACTTACCCCGGCTGGGGCTACATGGTGGAGAAAGGGGCCACCACCATCTGGGAGTTGTGGAACGGCGATACCGGCGACCCGGGGATGAATTCCGGCAACCACGTGATGCAGATCGGCGACCTGGCTGTGTGGATGTACGAATACCTCGCCGGCATCCGCTCCGACCCCGAGAAGCCCGGGTTCCACCGCACCATCATCCGCCCGTTTCCGGTGGGCGACCTGAGCTTCGTCAAAGCGACGCACCAGTCGATGTACGGGACGATTGCCAGTTCCTGGAAACGGGAGGGCGGGCGCTTCACGTTAGAGGTGACGATTCCGCCGAACACCACGGCGGCGGTATGGCTGCCCGCTTCGGATGCGGACGCGGTGACCGAATCGGGGCGCCCGGCGAAGCGCGCGGCAGACGTGAAGTTTCTGCGCATGGAAGGCCATGCGGCGGTCTTCGAAGTGGGATCGGGCAGTTACCGGTTCGAGGCCCGGTGAGCGGCGCGCGGCTGAGCTCGCGTTGCGCGGCAGGCCTATAGCCCAGAAGCTGCTTCACAGACCCAGCCGGCGCTTGAGTTCGTCGTGAGAGACGCTCGCTCCCGATTCGGCCTCTGCGGCCAGGATGCGCGCCACGGTCTCTTCGTCGGCTTCTTCCTCCGCAGCTTCAGCGAGCCGGCGGGCGAATTCCTCATCGCTGATGGACTGCGCCGGGTCCAGTAGCGTTAACAGAGCGTGAACCTGCTGCGGCGGCAGGGTATCGATGGTGTCGTGAAGCCGCTCCCGGTCACTCATGAATCGTTCCGCTGGCTGGCGGACGGCCGCCCTCGCTTCAGTGTACCGCGCGGCATCCACAGATCCAGAGCGTCGAGGTCCGAGATCCAAATTCCGGGCCGCCGTCTGGCCCGCCGCGCGGGGTATAATCGATCTCGCTGGCGCATGGCTCGAATTCCCGGATCGCTCAAAGCGCTGCTGTCGCATTTGATCGATTACGCCGGCCTGTATCCGCCCGCCGCTTTGCCCCTGCCGGCCGTCGCGGCGAACTATGACGCCTTCCTCGATTCGCCCGAAAGCTGGATTCTGAATCGTCTGATCCTGCCTGCCGCCAGGCTGCCGGAAGCCCGGCTCGAAGGCCATTGGCGCGTCAGCCTGCTGGTGGAGGAAGAGCCCGGAGCGCTGCCGCGGCAGGTGGAGACGCTGGAAACGAAACTTGCTCGCGGGCTTTCCCTGCCGACTTACTGTGAGGCGCCGCTGGCAGAGATCGAAGGCGCGTATGCCAAGATCCGCACCGGCGGGCTCACCCCCGAGGCGATCCCGGCATCGGAAGCGGTGGCCGAGTTCCTTTGCCAGGCCGCCGCCCGCCGGCTTCCCTGCAAAGCCACCGCCGGGCTCCACCATCCTCTCCGGGCGCTGCATCCGCTGACGTACGCGCCCGACAGCCCGCGCGCCACCATGCACGGGTTCGTCAACGTCTTCGCGGCGGCCGCGTTTGCCTGGCACGGGATGGACCGGCCGGAGACCATCGGCGTGCTGAACGAATCGCGTCCGGACGCCTTCGAATTTCTCGACGACCGGATGCGCTGGCGCGAGCGCACGCTCACCACCGCCCAGGTGGAAGCCGCGCGGCGCGACTTCGCACACAGCTTCGGGTCTTGCTCCCTGACCGAGCCGGTCTCCGATTTGCGTGCGCTGGGATGGCTGCCATGATCGACCAGACGCACGACCCCTCGCTCCGCAGTTGGGTGGAATCGGCCAACGAGCCGGAGACCGAATTCCCCATTCAAAACCTGCCCTTCGCCACGTTTCAAAGGCCCGATGACGGCACGCCGCGCCTGGGCGTGGCCATTGGCGACCAGGTGTTGGATGCCAGCGCGGCCCTGCGCCTGGATTCCATGAAGACGGTGATGGCGATGCTGCCCGAGCACCGCCGCCAGTTGCGCCGCCGCATCAGCGATTTTCTGGCGCGGCACACGCCCGGCGCCGAAGCCTGCCTGCTGCCGGCCGCCGACGCGCGTCTGCTCTTGCCTTGCCACATCGGCGACTACACGGACTTTTACGCTTCGCTCCACCATGCCACCAATGTGGGGCGGATGTTCCGGCCCGAGAACCCGCTGCTGCCGAATTACAAGTGGGTGCCGGTGGGCTATCACGGGCGAGCGTCGTCCATCGTGGCGAGCGGCACGCCGATCCGCCGGCCCCGCGGACAGATCGTGGAGAGTCCCGCTGGCCCGCCGGTTTATGCGCCCAGCCGCAGCCTGGATTACGAAGTGGAATTGGGCGCGTTTCTCGGCCCCGGCAATCTCATGGGCGAACCGATCCCGGCAAGCGAGGCGGGCGACCATATCTTCGGCGTGTGCCTGCTCAACGACTGGTCGGCGCGCGACATACAGACCTGGGAATACCAGCCGCTCGGTCCGTTCCTGGCCAAGAATTTCGCCACGTCCATTTCCCCGTGGGTGATCACCATGGAGGCGCTGGCGCCCTACCGCCGCGCCGCCGAACCTCGCCCGGAATCCGATCCGCGCCCGCTTCCGCATCTGGAGAGCACCGCCGACGATGCGCTGGCCATCACGCTCGAGGTCTGGCTGCGCTCCGCGCGCATGCCGGAGCCGGTGCGCATCAGCCGCGGCAGTTTTCAAGCGATGTACTGGACGCTGGCGCAGATGGTGGCGCATCACACCTCGAACGGCTGTCCCATTCGCGCGGGCGACCTGATCGGCAGCGGCACGGTTTCCGGACCGGAAAATGAAAATCGCGGCTGTCTGCTGGAGATCACGCGGCGCGGCGCCGAACCGCTGGCGTTGCCCTCTGGCGAGATGCGCCGCTTCCTGGAGGATGGCGACGAGGTGATTCTGCGCGGCTGGTGCGAAGCGGAAGGCTACCGGCGGATCGGCCTGGGCGAGTGCCGCGGGGCGATTCTGGGGGCGCTGGAGTGAACGGTCCGGCGCTCCCATGTCCGTCCTGTTGCAGGTATGGTCCGTCCCACAACATAAAGCTGGAGCGGGCCGGGGCTTGCGGGCATCATGAGGCATGAACACTCGAATTCGCGTTGTCTACCTTTTCCTCGCCGCGGTTGCCGTAACCCACGGGCAGCGGTCCGGCTCATTGGCCGCGGATGCCAGGAGCGCTTGGGCCGGCATTGCCGGCAACGTCGTGAAAGCGGCGGAAAAAATGCCGGAGGAGCACTACTCCTTCAAGCCTACCCAGGATGTGCGGTCATTCGGTCAATTGATCGGCCACGTCACCGATGCAAACTACCTGTTCTGTTCGGCAGTGAATCCAGAAAAGAGGAACCCGCCGGACGCGGAGAAAAAGCTGAGCTCGAAGACCGATCTTGTGGCCGCATTGAAGGAGTCGGTCGCCTACTGCAACGCGGCGTTTGAGCGGGTCGCGGATGCGCAGGCCGCCGCGCCGGTGAAGTTGTTCGGCGGCGAGAAGGCCACGTTGTCAGTCCTGTACATGAACGTGGCGCACGCCAATGAACATTATGGAAACATCGTGACCTACCTGCGCCTGAAAGGGATCGTCCCTCCCTCCAGCGAACCACGCGCGGCGGCCGTGCGGCTCTACTTCGACCGGGCTCACGGCGAACTCCCGGTCCCTGCGGGTATGTCCGAACTTGCGAAAAAGCTGGACCTGGAGATTGTCGCGGTCGAACAGCCCGTTTCCGCCGGCAGCATCGATGGCAGCCGGCTGCTCTATTTCCGCGCTCCTTCGAAAGCATTCACGGAAGCGGAGAAGGCGGCGGTTGTCGGGTTTGTCAAGAAAGGCGGCGCGCTCCTGCTGGTGTTGGACGAGGAGAAGCGTCAGCAGCTTTCGACGACCGGCGTCAACGATTTGATCTCCCCGTTTGGTATGCGCCTCACCCCGGACACCGCCTACCTTCCGAATGCCGGCGCGATCGCATTGGCGGGTGAGATCAACCGGGCCAACCGTGAGATTCCTTACGACGGCGGCCGTGCGGTCGAAGGGGGTACCCCGTTTGCCTTCCAGTTGGACAAACAGGGCAACCCTTCCCAACCCTACGCGTCATGGAAAAAGGTGGAAGGCGGCGGCCGGATTGTGGTGATGGCGGAGGGCATGGCGAGCCTGTTCATGGGATCGGCGGCCGGGCAGCGCCTGACCCCAGCCACAGGCCATCCCGACAGCATCTATTTCGGGAAAGACAGCGCCATCTTCATGGAAGAAGTTCTCTCGTGGCTGGTAACGGGGAATGCCTGACCGCTCGACTGGCGGGCGGCGTTTTGATGTGATAGCAATAGAACCACGGTGCCGGCAATCCCAACAAGCTATCCATCCCAACCCGCCGCCCCGGCCATAAAGACATGGCCTGGCAGAATCCTGCTCGCAGCCGCCGTCTGGACGGCCATCGGATGCATCTTTGCGCTTCCCGGGCTCTCCGGCGCGAGCGGCTGGCGCCGGCCGATGCTGGGATCGCTGGTGGAATGGTGGTCCTGGGGACTGCTGACGCCTCTCATTCTTGCGGTGGACCACCGCCTGCCTCTTTCCGATAAACAACTTCCGCGGCGCTTCGCGGCTCACTTGCTCCTCAGCCTGCTGTTCACATCGCTCTACGTTTATCTCCTCGCCGCGATTCGGGCGTTGACCGGCGTGGGAGCGTGGAAGGCATTGCTGGACGGCAGTCTTCTTTCGGGCGCCTTGCGCGGGATGTTTCTGTGGAGTTGGCTGGTCTATTGGCTGATCCTCGGCGCCTGGCAGGTATCGCAGTACTACCGCCGCTACCTCTCCAGTGAGTTGCGCATGGAGCGATTGGAGAGAAGCTTCACGGAGGCTCGCCTGAATGCGTTGCGCATGCAACTGGATCCGCATTTCCTCTTCAATGCCTTAAATACCATCTCCTCTCAGGTGGAGCGGGATCCCAAGTTGGCGCGCGGCATGATCGGGCATCTCGGCGATCTCCTGCGGTTGTCCCTCGAATCCAAGGACCGGCAGGAAGTTCCGCTGGCCGAAGAGATGGCCTTTGTGGAGCACTACCTGGCGATCCAGAAGATCCGCTTTGGCGACCATCTTCACATTGAGCGTCACATCTCGCCGGAGGTGCAGTACGCCTCCGTGCCCTGTCTGTTCATCCAACCGCTGGTGGAGAACGCCATCCGCCACGGAATTTCCCGCCGCGCCTCGCTCGGAACCGTGATCGTGTCGGCCGAGCGGCTGGGGAATCGCCTCGAGATCCGCGTGTTGGACGATGGGGTGGGGTTGCCTCCGGGATGGGCCATGGAAACATCGCCGGGCTTAGGGCTCTCGCTGACGCGCGCGCGCATTGCCGGGCTTCACCCCAATGGAAGCAGCCGCTTTGCCGTGAGACGCCGCGCCGGCGGCGGCACCGAAGTCGAAGTATCGTTACCGCTGCGCTTGATCGAGGAGGAGACCCATGGCCCCGAAGCCGCTTGAGCGCATCCGCGTCCTGGTGGTGGATGATGAGGTCCCGGCACGCCAGCGGCTCGCCGACCTCCTGGGAAGAGATCCCCAGGTAGGCAGCATCCTGGAGGCGGGGACCGGCACCAGCGCGGTGGAGATCATTCAAAGCCGGCGGCCGGATCTCGTTTTCCTGGATGTACAGATGCCCGAGTTGGATGGCCTTGGCGTGATTGACGCGGTAGGCGCGGAGAACATGCCGTTCACCATCTTTGTGACCGCATACGATCAACACGCCATCCGGGCATTCGAAGCCAACGCGCTGGACTACCTGCTCAAGCCGTTCAGCGACGAGCGTCACGAGGCGGCGATGGCCCGCGTCAAGTCCCGCCTGGACGAACGCAGCTTCCGGGAATTCGGGCAGCGGATGCTGCAAATGGTGTCCGCGGCAAGCACACCGGAGCGCCGCTGGGATCGCTTCGTGGTGAAGTCCGGCGGCGCGACCCGCTTTGTGAGGGCGGTAGATATCGACTGGATCGAGGCTGCCGGAGTCTATGCGAGTCTGCACGTCGCGGGTAAGGAGCTGCTGTATCGCGCGGCGCTGAGCGAGCTCGCCGGGAGATTGGATCCGGAACGCTTTGTTCGCGTCCATCGATCCGCGATTGTGAACATTGAGAGCATCGTACAACTCGAGCCGCTGTCTCACGGCGAGTTCGAAGTGGTGTTAAAGGACGGATCGCGGCCGCGCGTCAGCAGGAGCTATCGCGCCCAGTTAGAGAAGCGGCTTGGGCAATCGCTGTAGTGCTGCCCTCAGAACCGGTTCTGATAGAATTCCATAAGCATGGCCACCGTCTCCGGAATAACCCGCCGCCGCCGATTCGCCGGTATCGGACGCAAGCTGCTCCTGGTAGCGGCGATCCTCGTAATGTTCCAGGTCTCGCTGTGCGCGGGATTCTATTGGGCCATGTGCCAGCCGCCGGATCGCTTCGGCCAGATCATGGCGCGCACGCCGTTTCCCCTGATGATGGTTCTGCCGTTTGAGACCATGTGGAAACACGCCCGCGCCGGCGTGTTGCGGCCCGGCGACGCGGCGCCCGATTTCAGCCTTCCCACGCTCGACCACGCCGCCGCCGTCCGGCTCTCGTCTTTTCGCGGTTCGCGACCCGTGGTGCTGGTGTTCGGCAGCTACACTTGACCGCCCTTTCGCCGGGAGGTTCCCGCGCTCAACAAACTGTATGACGCCTACCGCGATCGCGTGGCGTTTTACGCCGTGTATATCGCCGAGGCGCATCCCAGCGACATCTGGCAGATGCGCAGCAACATCCGCGAAGGCGTAGTGTTTCGCAACCCGCGGACCGAGGGCGAGCGCTCGCAGGTGGCCGAGAGCTGCGTGCGCACTCTGGGCATCCGCTTCCCGGCGCTGATCGACGGCATTGACAACACCGTGGAGCGTCTCTATACCGGGTGGCCGGATCGGCTGCTGCTGATCGATCGCGAAGGCCGCATCGCCTACAAGAGCGAACCCGGTCCCTTCGGCTTTGAGCCATCGCAGTTGGGCGCGGCCCTGGCCTCCGTTGTGCATTGAGGCGGTCAGCAGCGCAGCGCGTCCATGGGGTCGATGCGCGTCGCGTGAGCGGCGGGGGCGTAGGTGGCGGCGAGCGCCACCGTACCGAGCAGCAGCGCCACGGCCCCGAGGACCAGCGGGTCCCAGGTGGGAATGCCGAAGATCATGCTGACCATTACGCGCGTCAGGGCCAGCGCTGCGGGAATGCCGATGAGAATCCCGAGCAATGCCAGCCGCATTCCCTGCCGCACGACCATGAATCGCACATCCTCGGGACCCGCGCCCAGAGCCATGCGGACGCCGATCTCCTGGGTCCGCTGCTCGACCGAATACGCCAGGAGGCCGTACAGGCCGACCGCGGCGAGAAGCAGCGCGATGGCCGCAAAAGGAATCAGCATGGCGATGTAGAACGCGGTTCGCGCGGAGGAGGCTGCCACCACCTGGCGCATGGTGCGCACGGGTTCCAGCGGCAGTCCGCCCGACGCCTCGCGAAGTTCCCGCTCGAGGGCCGCGGTGGGCGCGTACTCCCCTCCGCTGGTGCGGACCACCCAGGTAATGGGCAGCAGGCGATTGTTGCGCGCGTTCATGCCGTCGGAGACCTGCGCGGCCGGGACGTACATCATCGGCGCGCGGTTGAATCCCGCGTCCTGCACGTCGGCCACCACCCCGACCACCTGCCGTGGCGGGTCGTCCAACTCGTGCCCCAGGTCCTTGCCGATGGCGATGAATTCGCCGATCGGATTGGCGTCGACTTCCGGCCAATACCTCTTCAGCATGGCCCGGTTGATCAAGACCACGCCGGCGGCGCGCTCCCCGTCCTCCCCGGTAAAAAGACGCCCGCGCAGCAGGCGGATGCGGAACACGTCGAAATATCCCGGCGAAACGCTGCGCCACGAGGCGGTGCCGTGATAGCGTCCCACCAGCGACTGGTCGCGGCCGTAAATGGTGAAGGGCATCATCACGCTCGGCTCCAGGGGAAGCGCGTTGGTGCTGGCCGGGGCCGAGACGCCGGGGATGGTCCGCAGGCGCCGTTCCACTTTGCGTATCAGCTCCGCCACGTGTGCCGTGGTCTCGAACTGCGGGCCCGCCAGCGACATTCGCACGGTAAGCACGTTCTGCTCGTCGAAGCCGCGATTGGCGGTCCGCATGGCCACGAACGCCCGGATCAGCAGTCCCGCGCCGGCCAGCAACACCAGGGCGAGCGCCATCTCCACGATCACCAGCGCGGACCGGCCGCGGTTTCTGCGGAACCCCATGCCGGATTGCGAGGCGCTGTCTTTCATCAGCGTGCCGGCGTCGGCACGGGAGGCATGAAGCGCGGGAACGAGGCCGAACAGGATGCTGGTCAGGATGGACACCAGCAGCGTGAATCCGAAGACCCGCCAGTCGAGTGCCAGGGCCGAACCGTTCGCTCCGATCCGAGGGATATCGACGGGGCTCGCGGCCAGCAACGCGCGCACCCCCAGGTAGCCGGCAACCATCCCCAGCACGCCGCCCGCGAGCGACAGCACCAGGCTCTCGGCCAGCAACTCGCGCACGATGCGCGCGCGCGCCGCGCCCAGGGCCGTTCGGATGGCGATCTCGCGCGCCCGCCGCGCGGCGCGCGCCAGCAGCAGGTTGGCCACGTTGGCGCAGGAGATCAGCAGCACCAGCCCAACGGCGCCGACGAGCAGAAACAGAGCCTGGCGCACATCGCCGACCATGGCATCGCGCAGCGGAATCGCGGTGAATTGCTCCTGGAAAAGAAGACTCCAGGAGAACCGTCCCGAAAACGGCCCGAGAGTTCTGGCCACGCTCTTCCGGGCGTGCTGGAGCGTGATACCCGGCGACATGCGCGCCGCCACGCGCACCCGCCCGACATGGTCGGCGCTCCGAGGATCGGCTTTAAGCGGCAGCCAGAGGTCGGCCGGCGGTTCCATAACGAAACCGGGTGCGATCACACCGATTACCTTGTACGGCTCGGTCTCGAGCGAGATGTTCCGGCCTACCAGCGTGGGGTCGCCGTGGAAGCGGGCGCGCCAGAGCCGGTGGCTGATCACCACCACGCGCGCGCCATCGTGCCGGTCTTCCTCGCCGGAAAAGGCGCGGCCGATCTCCACCTCGGCGCCGAACAGCCGGAAATAGTCGGCCGACACGCGGCTGGCGCGGATTGCCTCGGGATATTCGCCGCCCGTGAGGGTGACGGCGGGACCACCGATGTCATAGGCGGCGATGTACTGGAAGACGTTGGTGAGGTCGCGCCACATCACGTATTTCGGAATCGAAACCACGGGCTGATCGCCCACCGGGGAGGTGGTCATGAGCTGGACCAGGCGGTCCGGTTCGGGATACGGCAAGGGCTCGAGAAGCACCTTGTTGACGACCGAGAAAATCGCCGTGTTGGCGCCGATTCCCAGGGCGAGCGCCAGGATTGCGGTCAGAGCGAAACCGGGTGCGCGGCTGAGCGTGCGCACGGCGAGGCGAAAATCCCTGAGTGCGGACATGCTTACTCGCCGCGCAGCGCGGCGTTGGGATCGATGTGCGTGGCGCGCCGCGCGGGCACGAGGGTGGCGGCCAGCGCCACCACCGCCAGGAACAGCGCCGCGCCGCCGAAGATCAGCGGATCGGTAGCGCTCACGTTCACCAGCAGCCCGGAAGCCAGGCGCGTGAGCGCCGCCGCCGCGGCGACGCCCGCCAGCAGGCCGCCCGCCGTGAGGGCCATGCCCTGCCCCACGAGCAGCGCCAGCACGTCGCCCGGGCGCGCGCCCAGCGCCATGCGGATGCCGATCTCCTGGGTCCGCTGCGTCACGGAATACGCCATCACGCTGTACAGGCCCACCGCCGCCAGCACCAGCGCGATCGCTCCCAGCGCCGCCAGCAGCGAGGCCGCCACTTTCTGCGGGAACAGCGAAGCGCCGGTGTATTCGACAAGCGGCATGGCGTCGAACATGCCGGCGTTGGGGTCCATCGCGCGCACCTCGCGCCGCATCGCCGACAGCGCCTGGTTGGTATCGCCCTCGGCGCGGACGTAAAACGCGATGCCCAGGTCGGCGCGGTATACCTGGCGGAAGGGCACGTAAAAATAGGGCTGCGGCGCCTCGTTGGGGGTGTGATATTTGCTGTCCTTCGCCACGCCGACCACGGTGAACCACTGCGCCCATCCGCGCACCCGCCGGCCGATGGCGTAGCGTCCCGCGAAATAGCGGCGCGCGAAGGTCTCGCTCACGATCATCACCGGTTGCGATTTCTCGTCGTCGCGCTCGGTGAAGTCGCGGCCGTCCTGGAGCGGGATGCGCAGCAACTGGAAGTATCCAGGCGCCACCACGTTGCGATAGATCTTCATGTTTTCGCTGGACCCCGGCTGGTAGCCTTCAATCTGCAGGTCCTCCCACGGGCCGCCGCCGAACCCCAGCGGGATCATGTCGGCATAGCTCGCCGCGGCGATCCCGGGCTGCGCCTGGAGGCGTTCACGCAGCCGCTGGCAGAACAGCTTGCGCTCGGGGACCTTGTAGCCGGCCGTGGAGAGATACAGGTGCGATACCAGCACATGATTCTGGTCGAAGCCCGGATCGATGCGCCGGGCGAGCTGGAAACTGCGGGCGAACAGCCCGGCGCCGATGATGGCCACCAGCGCGAGGGCCACTTCGGAAACCACCAGCAGGCCGCGGATGCGCTGCGAGCGGAGGCCCTGGGTGCCGCCGCGGCCGACTTGCTTGAGCGCCTCGTTCACGTCCGCCCGCGCCGTGTGCCACGCCGGCGCCATCCCCGAGATCACGCACGCCAGCACGCACACCAGGATGGTGAACCCGAGGATATCGCCGTTCAACTGGACTTCCACCGCAATGGGAAACTCACTCGGAGGGGTCAGGTACGCCAGCGACTGCACCAGCCACAAGGCCAGCGGCGCGCCAGCCAATGCTCCCATGACCGCCAGGACCAGGCTTTCCGTCAGTAGTTGCCGCACCAGCCGGAAACGTCCCGCGCCCATGGCCATGCGCACGCTGAACTCTTTTTGGCGGGCCGTGGCGCGCGCCAGCAGCAGGCCCTGCGCGCCGAAGTGCCCTTTCCACACCGGCAGTAGGGTGGCGGAGATGCCGCCGTTGGTGTAAGGATCCATCTTCGCCAGGGAGCGAGCGACCGACGCCACCTCGGCCCGCGCCCGCTCGATGGTCACTCCGGGCGCGAGGCGGGCGAGACCCGCCAGGCTGCGCGTTTTGCGGTCGCGCAGCATCCACTCGGGCATGAGATTGAGCTGCGGGGCCATCATGACCGGGACCCAGAGGTCGAACACCAGGCCGGGAATGCTGCCGTGAAATTCCGCCGGAGCGACGCCGACCACGGTCAACAGTTCGCGGTTCACGCGAATGGTCTTGCCGATCACGGAGGGGTCGCCGTGGAACCGCCGGCTCCACAGGCGGTGGCCGATCACCGCCACCGGGTACCCGCCTTGGGTATCGCCGTACTCGTCGCGCGAGAAGACGCGGCCCAGCGCCGGTTTCACGCCCAGCACGGCAAAGTAGTTGCCCGAGACCAGCTCGCCCCAGACGCGCTCGGCATTGTCTTCTTCGCCGATGCTGAGGGAATTCGGGTTCGCCATGGCGAGGCCGGCAAGCAGCTTCAGGTGGTCGCGGTAGTCGCGATAGTCGGGGTAGGAAGTGGCGAAGAACTCGCCGTTGGGCGCCAGGGTCTCGAAGACCGCCAGTTCCTGCCCGTTGGCGACCCCTGGAATGGGGCGCAACAGCACGGCATCGATCCAACTGAAGACGGTGGTGTTGGCGGCGATGCCCACCGCCAGAGTCAGCACCGCGACCAGCGTGAAGCCCGGCTGGGCGAGCGACACGCGAATGCCATAGCGGAGATCCTGAAGGAGGGTGCGCATGGTTCGTCTCCCGTCCCCGAGTATGCCCTACTTCTTCTGTGTCGCGGAATCGCGTGCCTGGATGAACCCGTCGACATTGCTCTGGTCGATCAGCGTCACTCCCGTGTCGATGAAGCTGGGAACCGGCGAGAAAGGATCCTGCGACCAGTTGGTGGTCAGGGAAGCTAGCGGGTGGTGGTGCAGATCGTCGAGGAGCTTGAGGCCTACATAGGCCATGGTGAAGGGCTTCTGCCCGATGGTGGCGGAGATCGTCCCTTTCTTGACGGCATCCAGGGTTCGCTGGTCGGTGTCCATGGCTACGATCACTTTTCCGGTGACGTTCTTGCGCCCCAGCACTTCGTCGATCTCGGGGCAGGCGATGGCTTCCAGGCACACGAAGGCATCCACTTTCGTCCCCTTGACCACTATCTCCTCGGTGTGGTCGAAGGCGATGCGCCGGTCGCCTTTGATATCCACCACCTCGGTGATTTTGATCTGCGGGTAATTGGCAAACACGTCTTTGTAACCGCGCAGGCGTTCCTTCAGGTTGGCCTGCTCGGGCATGGTGTACACCGCCACGCTGCCTTTGCCGTGCAGCCGCTCGGCGGCGACCTTGCCTCCCATGGTGCCGACCTTGTAATTGTCGGTGCCGATGAACATCAGCCGCTTGCTCGTCGGGGCATCGGAGTCGATGGCGATGACCGGGATGCCCTGGGCGATGGCGGCGTCGATATCGTCCTTCAGGCTCGGGTCGCTGACGGAAATCAGGATGCCGGAGGGTTTCTGCTTCAGCAGTTCCTGGAACTGCTCGTGTTGCGCCTTGGGATCGTACGTATCCGGCCCCACCTGCTCGGCCTTCACGGGCAGCTCGTTGGCCGCTCGGCTCAGGCCGGCAAACGCTTGCTGCCAGTAGGGCACCTTGATATTGGTGGAAATCAGGAAGTATTTCTCCTCCAAGGCATGCTGCGAACCGCCGCCACAGCCCGTCAGCGAGAGCAGCAGGAATACCGCGGGAACGATGAGGTACCGGGACATGTCGCCTCCTTGAGGGGCAGTATACCGCGCTATCGCACCTGCCCCACGTACGCACCGTAGGGCGGCAATACCAGGCTGTCCAGCTTGCTCGAGTCCCCGGGCTTGGAGTAGGTGCTGACGAGCGTGGTGGCCAGCTTGCCTTCGAAGCCCAGCGCGGCCAGGTTGAAGCTCACCGTGCGCGGCGCGGACGTGAAGTTCAGCGCCACCAGCGCCGCTTCGCCGTTGGCCCGCCGCACGAAGGCCAGGACGTTGGTGTCCGCTTCGTTGACCAGCGCGAAGTCGCCGTCCCGCAAGGCGGCGTTGGTCTTGCGGAGACGGAGCAGGGTCTTGTAGTAGTTCAGCAGCGAGCCTGGATCGCGGGTCTCGGCGGCCACGTTACGGCTGGTGTAATTCGGCGCCAGCGGCAACCACGTGGATCTGGCCGTACTGAAGCCGGCGTTGGTATCGCCATCCCACTGCATGGGGGTACGCTCGCCATCGCGGCCCTTCTCCTTCGGCCAGCCCCTGAGCCCGGTGGGGTCGCGCACATCTTCTCTGCGCTTCGGGTCGGTATTCTCCATGCCGATCTCTTCGCCGTAATACATGAGCGCGGCCGAGCGCGGGGTCAACAGCAGGGTGGCCAGCAGCCGCGCGAGGGCCGGGTCGTTCTGGCCATCGCCGTAGCGCGTCCACGAGCGTGGATTGTCGTGATTGTCGAAGAAAAAGAGCGGCGTGTTGCCGCCGATCGCACTCTCCGCTTCGCGCAGCCGGGCGCGGAACACATCGGCCGAAAGCGGGTTGAAGCCGAACAGCGTGTCCATGGGAAGATGCAGCTCGTCGTTGCGCGCGCCGTACATCTTCGCCAGTTCCTGTACAATGGGCAGATAGGTCTCGCCGATCAGCACGCGGCCCGGAAACTCGTTGGTGACGGCGCGCATCTCGCGCAGCACGTCATGGACCTCGGGCAGGTTATCGGTGTACTGGCGCGTCAGAATGGGATCGCCATACGCGGTCACGCCCGGCCGGGCCACCGGCTCATCGCGCATTTGCGCGTCTTCAAACAGCGAGGTTACCGCGTCCAGCCGGAATCCCGCCACGCCGCGCTTCATCCAGAAGCGCATCATATTGTACATGGCGTTGCGCACCTCGCGGTTGGCCCAGTTCAAGTCGGGCTGCTCCTTGAAGAACGCGTGATAGTAATACTGCCCGCGCCTGGGCTCGAACTCCCAGGCCGAATGCCCGAAGATCGAAATCCAGTTATTGGGCGGCTTGCCGTCTTTCCCGTCGCGCCACACGTACCAATCCGCTTTCGGGTTGGTACGCGACGAGCGGGATTCGGCGAACCAGGCGTGCCGGTCCGAGGTGTGGTTCAAAACCAGGTCGGTGATCACGCGCAGGTTGCGCTTCTGCGCTTCCGCCAGCAGCCGGTCGAAGTCCGCCATAGTCCCGTATTGCGGATCGATGGCCATGTAATCGGCGATATCGTAGCCGAAATCCACTTGCGGCGAGGGATAGAACGGCGTGATCCACATGGCATCCACGCCCAGTTCCTTCAGGTAGTCGAGATGCCGGGTGATGCCGTTGAGGTCGCCGATGCCGTCGCCGTTGGTGTCGCCGAAGCTGCGCGGATAGATCTCGTAGATCACCGCCTTCCGCCACCACAGGTCGTCCGGCGGCGCTTCGAAAGCGGCCTGGGTTGCGACGGCGGCAAGCAACAGAACCGAAGCCAGGGTCGGGAACAGATTGCGGCGCATTGGTAGATTCTATCGTGAACCGGCGGGCGCCGATCATCGCTACTCGTTGCGGAGGGCGCGCAGCGGGTCCAGCCCCGCGGCTCGCCGTGCCGGCACATAGCCGGCCATCGCGCTTACCATCAGCAGCACCAGCGGAACAAGAACGTACACGGCGGGGGACGATACGCCGAGTCCGGGAAAGCCCGCGGAGAGCATGGGCGCCGCCGCCGCGGTGAGTACTGCGCCGATCAGGACCCCAACGCCGGCGAGGATCAGCCCGCGGCGCTCGACCAGCCACACCACGTCGCGTTGGCTCGCGCCGACGGCGACGCGTATGCCGAACTCCTTGATGCGGCGGCTCACGGTGTAGGCGACGAGCCCATAGAGCCCGGTGGTGGCGAGCGCCAGACCGATGAAGCCCATGGTCCCCACCATTTGGAAGAACTGCAGCCACGTGTCCGTCACGCGGCTTTGGTAGAGCGTCGCTACGGTCCGCAGGTTGAATACCGGTACGTTGCCGTCGATCGATCGAACCGCGTCGCGCAGCGGGGTTGCGAGCGCACCCGCATCGCCCGCCGATTGGACGATTAACGTCATCCGCGAGCGCGGGTTCTGCTCGCAGGGCAGATACACGAAGGGGGCCGGCGTCTCGTTCACAGCCAGATAGTGCCCGGTCTTCGCCACCCCGACCACTTCGGCGGCAGGGCCGTCCGCGCTGTCCAGCCGAATCCGCTTTCCAATCGGATCCCGGCCCGGCCAATACGTCTTCGCGAACTGCTGGTTTACAATCGCCACCGGACGCGATCCGGCGCGGTCGCCGTCCGTGAACGCGCGCCCGCGTTTGATTTCGACATTCATGGTGCTGAAGTAATTGGCGTCCACCGCGGCGCCGAACACGATCGCCTTTTCGCGGCCCTTCGGGAACTGGTATCCCTCGGGCACTACACTGACCACAGTCTGAGAGGGAGACAGCGGCAGCGACTCGGTCATCGCCACCCGCGCCACGCCGGGCATGGTGCGGACGCGATCGACCAGCCGGCGGTAGAAGCCCTTGGTCTGTTCGGGCGAATAGTGCAGCACGGCGGGCGCGGTATCCAGGCTGATCAGGTGGTCGGTGCGGAATTCGGGCGGCATCGCCAGCAGGTTCCGGAAGCCGGCGAGAAACATGCCGGCGGCCATCAGCACGACCATGGCGAGCGCGATCTGGCCGGCCACCAGGATATCGCGGCCGACGGTGCGCCCTCTGCCGGACGCGCCGTCTCCACCGGTCTTCAGTGCGCTCACGAAGTCCGTCCGCGCGGTCTGCCAGGCCGGAGCCAGGCCGAAGCAGATACAACTCGCCAGCGCCGCGAGCAGGCTGAACTCGACCACACGCCAATCCAGCTGTACGCCCAGAACAGACGGCGGATCGCTGGGCACGCTGAGCGTTTCGAGCAGCAGAATGCCGCCGTATGCGACGAGCAGTCCCGCGACGCCACCGGCCATCGCCACGATGAGGCTCTCGGTCATGAGTTGGCGCACCACGCGGCTCCGCCCCGCTCCGATGGACAGCCGGATGGCGATCTCGCGGCTGCGGACGCGCGCCCGGGCCAGCAACAGATTCGCGACGTTCGAGCAGGCAATGATCAGGATGAGCGCCACCAGCCCCATCAGCATCTTGACCAGCGCCAGCAGTTGGGGGGTCTGTTGGATACGCCTCTCGAGTTCCGTGCGGACCGCCATGTGCCGGTGGCGATTGGTCTTTATGTACTCGCGCTCGAGGGTGGCGCCGATCGTGGCCAGTTCCGCCTGCGCCGATTTCCGTGAAGCGCCCGCGCTCAATCGGCCCTTGACTACCAGATCGTGGCGTCCGCGGTCCTCCAGCGGATCCGCCGTCTCGCCGTCCAGACGCTGGGCCATCCCCAGGGGAACCAAGAGGCTGGGGCGGACGAAACGGTCCAGGCCGGTAAAGGACGCCGGGGCCACGCCGACGATCGTGAAAACGATCCCGTTGAGGCGCAAGCCGCTGCCGACTACGGAGGGACGGCCCGCGTACATCTGCTGCCAGAAGTCGTAGCTGACCATCGCGACGGGCTGGGCGGACGCAGTCACGTCGTCAGGCAGAAACGCGCGGCCGGCGGCAGGCGTGACGCCCGCGACGGGAAAGAAGTTGTCGCTCACCAGGCTCGCAAAGCGAATCTGTGCGGGCGCAGCGGGATTCGCGGCGGCCGCCAGGGCGGTGATGCGATAAGCGGCCAGGCCGCTGAAGGAGCGGCTTTGGCCGCGTAGATCGCGGTAGTCGGGGAACGACATGCCTTCCAGGGGATTGTCGGGCGTGGCGCTGCCGACGTCGAACAGAGCCGTTGGATTTCTTACCGGCAGAGGCCGCAAGAGCAGCGCGTCGGCGAAGCTGAAGATCGCGCTGTTGGCGCCGATGGCGAGAGCGAGTGAGAGCACTGCGACCGCGGCAAAAGAAGGCTGCCGGCCGAGCGCGCGGAGTGAATAGCGGACGTCCGCGAGAATACCGTCGAGCCACGTCCAGCCCCAGGTGGCACGAACGTCTTCCATGGCCAGCGTGAGGTTGCCGAGTTCCTTACGGCCCGCTATCGCGGCGAGCGATGCCAGTTCCTCGCGCATCTCACGCTCTTCCCGGCGGCGCCACCCCGGCCACAGATATTTGAGCCGATTCCAGATCGTCATCCTTTCACCTCCGGCAAGGCGCCCATAATCCGTCCCACCGCGCTCACGAAGTCCGCCCACTTCGAGTGTTCCCGTACCAGGTGCTTCCGGCCCGCCGCGGTGAGCTTATAGAACTTGGCGCGGCGATTGTGCGCGGACGTCTCCCATCCGGACGCGATCCAGCCTTTCGCTTCGAGCCGCTTCAACGCGGGATAGAGCGAGCCGAACTCAATATCGAGCGCCTCGTTTGAGGCGCTACGAATGTTCTTGGCGATTCCGTAGCCGTGAAGGGAGCCGGCGAGGAGCGTCCGGAGCACCAACATGTCGAGCGTTCCCTGGAGCAGATCCATATGGAGAGATTCTATATGAAGATAATCTATACGTCAACCGGACATCGGTCGATTTCGCTTTCTTCCCAAACGCGTCCTTCGATGCGGAGCGGCTGGCGGCAGCGCTGCCCTATCTCAAAGACGCGGAACAGGTCGGGCAAAAGCGCGCCAAGGTGAAAGACTATCTCGACACCGCCTGCGGCCAGCCCGAACGCGGCGGTCGCGAGCAGCGCGGCCGCCATGCCAATCTGGATTTTCCGCCGGGGCCAGCGCGAGACCACGCCGGCACCCAGCCACGCTCCCAGGACCGCGGCGGCGACCATGAGCACCAGAGTAGGAACGTCGACATCGATTACCGCGAGATAGATGAAGGCTTCGAGAATCCCGGTAAGCACCGTCCCCACGTTCATCGTTCCCGGGATATCTTCATCGCGAACCATGGACCATATCTTGAACGAGGAGCTCATGGTGGCGAACGAGCCGATGCCCAGAGTGTCGAGGAACTGCGTGCCCAGCCCGACGGCGTATTCGAGCGGCGTGGGCCAGGCCATCTTGCGCGCGGCCCGGGCCCACAGGAGCATGAAACCGGCGGCAAAGATCCCGAGCGCGACAAACAGGAAGCCCTTCACGACGGCACCATTATAATGTCGGGTTGCATGGCCATGTTTTCCGCCGCACGGCGCGTAGCGCCGGGGTTTTAGAGCCTTGACTGCTATCCGCCAATGGCGGATAATTGAGGCGCGTGGCGGCTGATCGAAACCTCCACCTCTACGAGGCTGGTCACGGCTCTGTTGAGCGATGAGATTACGGGGAGTTTCAGTCCCGGCCGGCAGCGAATCCAGGTCTCGGCGCTCTCATGAACGGTGGTGGCGGAATACGAAAGATCCACGTGGCGGTTGGTTCGCGCGGTAAGCGCGGGGTGCGCGCGTCATTTACTACTGGGCAATCCGAAAGGACTTGATCCTACTGCTCTATGCATACCCCAAGAACGTGTCGGCCGACCTGACTCCCAGGCAGGTGGCGCAACTCGCCAAGGCAGTCAAAGAAGAATTCCGCGATGAACGCTAAGATGTTCGAGGAACTGCTGGAAAGCGTGCGGGAAGGCGGAGCGATTCTGCGTGGTCAGAGGAAACCATCGCGCCGGTTCGAACTCCAGGCTTCCGGGATACGGGCGATTCGCGAGGGAACCAGCCTCTCGCAGTCGGAGTTCGCGCACCTGGTGGGCGTCAGTGTGAAGACCCTTCAAAACTGGGAGCAGGACCGGCGCCATCCAAGCGGACCGGCAGCCGCCCTATTGAGGATCATCGCGTACGAGCCACGGCTGGCGGTGAAGGCAATTCACCGGACACGCCGGACATAGAGGATTCAGTCCCCCGGCGCAACGGTATTCATCGGTGCCCGGAGACTCATTGCCTGCCTCGTTCAGTGAGTTCACAAAGGAGTGGGCCTCCTGTGTCATCGGGCATTGGAGTGACCGGAACCCGCCGCAGATACCCCTCGCTGATGAGTCGATAGTATTGATCGCGTTCGCTTGGCGAGGAGGCGCGGCTGGTGTGCATCCTCCGCGCCATCTCCGCCTTGGAAAAATGCTTCTCCTTCATGGCGGCTTCGACCTGCCGGGCAAGGACTCGCTTGATGGCGGTCGCGCTGACTTCCTCATAAATGCCTTCCTCGCGGAGCCAGCTATCGAAGGACGATCCGATGGTTTTCCTTTTCATGTGCCTCTCTTTTCTTCTCCGTCTGAACGCCAATCCCGTGATGGGCCACGATTACGCTTCCCAAGGATTGAAGATGCTCACTCCGAGATCGGCAAAATCCCTCACGTTTCGCGTAACCAAAACCAACTCGTGTTCGAGCGCGGTCGCGGCAATCAGTCCGTCAATTACGGCCAGCGGGGTGCCCCTCTCTTGGGCGCGTGCCGAAAGAACCGCCCAGCGGTCGGCTACAGCCCTGGTCACAGGCAACAGATTCGTGTCAAAGGACGGGAGCAGCTCAGTTTCCAGCCACAGCTCCAATTCGGCGCGCCGCTTGCCCGGGGGAAGGAGTTCAATGCCCCGGCGGATTTCCGCTATGGTCAGGACGCTGGTGTACAGGGAGGCGGGAGGCGCGGCCTTCAGCCAGTTCTTGACTCTTTGCTCCGGCCCGCCTCTTCGGGAGAATTCGGAGAGGACGTTGGTATCGACCAGCAAGCCACTCACAGATCGAGTGGCCCTGGGTAATCCCGTTGCCTCTCCAGATTCAGCTCCGAGCCGGCAAACGGTGGTTCACTGAGGACATCGGCAAGATCTTTGCGCGGTTTCCGCGAGACTGTAGTGCCTTTGGCGGTTCGGTTCTCACGAAGGGCAAGGACTGCCTGCACGATGAATTCATCTACCGATGGGAAATGCCCCTTTTCGGTCTCCTCCTGAACGAGCCGTTCTGTTTCGGGCCTGAGTCGCACCGCCATGCTTTTACGATACACCCCATCGGGCTCCCGACGCCCTCTTCCCCGTAACCTTTTCCGCGTCCGGCAGTATAACGGTCGATGGCTACCTTTTTTCAGGACCTGCGATACGCGCTACGCACGCTGCGGAAAGCGCCGTTGTTCGCCGCGGTGGCGGTGCTGTCCCTGGCGCTGGGCATCGGGGCCAACGCGGCCATCTTCACCTTGATCAATCAGCTCATCCTCGAACAGTTGCCGGTCCACCACCCCGAGCAACTGGTGCTGCTGACGGCGCGGGGGCAGCACTACGGCAGCAACAATGGCTCCAACGCGATTTCCTACCCGATGTACCAGGATTTCCGCGATAAGAACCAGGTCTTCAGCGGCATGTTCTGCCGCCATGGCCGGACCCTCAGCCTGGCCTTCGAAGGGAAGACCGAACTGGCCTCGGGAGAAATGGTCTCCGGAAACTACTTCCCCGTGCTGGGTGTGGGAGCGGCGCTGGGACGCGTGTTCACCGCCGCGGACGATCTCGTACAGGGAGGCCATCCGCTGGCGGTGCTCAGCTACACGTATTGGAAGACCCGCTTCGCCGGGGACCGCGGCGTCATCGGCAAGAAGATCGTGGTGAACGGGTATCCGCTCACCATCGTGGGTGTGAGCCAGGCGGGCTTCGACGGCGTGGAGCCGGGATACGCGCCGCAGATTCGCATTCCCATCACCATGCAGGACGAGTCGCCGCGCACTCCGTTCCCGCAGTTGAACGACCGGCGCCGCCGCTTCGTGCAGGTGTTCGGCCGGATGAATCCGGGCATGACTATCGACCGCGCCAAGGCCGGATTGCAGCCGCTCTTTCACCAGACGCTGCAGATGGAAGTGGCCATGCCCGCGTTTGCCAAGACCACGGCTTACACGCGGCAGCAGTTTCTGAGTATGTGGATGGACGTGCTGCCGGGCTCCAAGGGCCGGTCGCAGTTGCGCCGGCAGTTTTCCAAGCCGCTGCGGGCGCTGATGGCCATCGTGGGGCTGGTGTTGCTGATCGCCTGCTCGAACCTGGCGAACCTGCTGATCGCGCGCGCTTCGGCGCGGCAAAGGGAGATCGCCGTCCGGCTGGCGCTGGGCGCGAGCCGCCGGCGCCTGGTGGGGCAACTGCTGGTGGAGAGCGTGCTCCTCTCCGCCATGGGCGGCGCGGCCGGCCTGGGGCTCGCCGTGTCGATGGATCGCGCCCTGATCGCCTTCCTGCCTCCGAGCACCACTCCCTTCACGCTTTCGAGCACGCCGGACGGGGCGGTCCTCGGCTTCACCCTGGCGGTGTCGCTGCTCACCGGCCTGCTATTCGGCCTCGCGCCGGCATTGCAGGCCACGCGGCCGCAACTGGCATCGACACTGAAGGACCAGGCCGGCGCGGTGGTGGGCGGCACTTCCGTGCTCCTGCGCAAAGGCCTGGTGGTGGCGCAGGTCGCGCTCTCGCTGCTGCTGTTGATCGGGGCCGGCCTTTTCATTCAAAGTTTGCAGAACCTGAAAACGTTGAACCCGGGATTCCAGACGCGCAACCTGCTGACCTTTTCCGTGGAGCCCACCCTGAGCGGCTACAAACGGGATTGGACCTTGCAGTATTACCGGCAACTCACCGAACGGGTGGAGGCGTTGCCGGGCGTGAAATCGATGACTCTGGCGGTGATCCCGCTGCTGGCCGACAACGAATGGGACAACTGGGTGACCGTGGAGGGATACACCGCCAAGCAGGGGGAGACGGTAGATCCCTACATGCAATTCTGCTCGACCGGCTACTTCGCCACGCTCCAGATTCCCATTCTGCTGGGCCGCGATTTCAACTTGAAGGACGACGCGGGCGCTCCCAAGGTGGGAATCGTCAACCAGAAATTCGCGAAGCGCTACTTCGGCGGGGGCAATGCGCTGGGGCGCCACGTGGGGTTCGGCAAGAATCCCGGCACCAAAACGGACATCGAAATTGTCGGCGTGGTGGGCGATACCAAGTACGAAAACATGCGCGACGAGATGCCCTATGAGCTGTACATTCCTTACCGCCAGGCGGAGTTCGTGGATGGCATGGCGGCGTATGTGCGGACACAGGGCGATCCCGCGAACCTTTCTTCCACGATGGGGCGAGTAGTGCGCGAGGTGGATGCCAGCGTGCCGCTGTATGAAATGCGCACGCTCGATCAGCAGGTGGAGAATTCGCTGGTCACGGAGCGGCTGCTGGCGGCGCTTTCGAGCGTCTTCGGGAGTTTGGCGACGCTGCTGGCGGCGCTCGGCCTGTACGGCGTGATGGCCTACATGGTGGCGCGGCGCACGCGCGAAATCGGCATCCGCATGGCGCTGGGCGCGGGCGGCGGCAGCGTCGTATGGCTGGTGATGCGCGAGGTGCTGCTGCTGGCGGCGATCGGGGTCGCCGTGGGACTGCCGTCGGCCTGGGGGTTGACGCGGCTCATCGAAGCGCAGTTGTTCGGCGTCAAGCCGGCCGACCTGCCGACCATGACGCTGGCCGCGTTCGGGATCGCCGCCATCGCCGCTTTGGCCGGCTACCTGCCGGCGCGGCGGGCCACGGGCATCGACGCTATGCGCGCCCTGCGCTGGGAGTAAGGAGCGACACGTATGGCTACCCTGGTGCAGGATTTACGTTACGCGCTGCGCACGCTGCGCAAGGCGCCGCTGTTTACCTCCGTGGCGGTGCTCTCGCTCGCCCTGGGAATCGGCGCCAACACCGCCATCTTCACGCTCATCGACCAGCTCCTTCTGCAAGTGCTCCCGGTGCAGCATCCCGAAGAGCTGGTGCTGCTGACCGCGCGGGGCAACCACTACGGCAGCAACACCGGGTCCAACGCCATCTCCTACCCGATGTACCAGGATTTCCGCGACAAAAACCAGGTCTTCCAGTCCATGTTCTGCCGCTTCGACATGACCTTGAGCCTGACCTCGGAGGGAAGGACAGAGCTGGTGACGGGCGAGCTGGTCTCGGGCAATTACTTTCCGGTGCTGGGCGTGGGGGCGGCGCTGGGCCGCGTGTTCACCGCCGCCGACGACCTGATGCAGGGCGGCCATCCGCTGGCCGTGTTGAGCTACGGCTTCTGGAAGACGCGGTTCGCCGGAGACCGCGGCGTGGTCGGCCGGCGCATCGTGGTGAACGGGTACCCGCTGACCGTCGTGGGCGTGAGCCAGGCCGGCTTCGACGGCGTCGAGCCCGGTTACGCGCCGCAGATCCGCATTCCCATAACCATGAAGAAGGAGATGACCCCGGGCCCGTGGTACAGCCTGAACGAGCGCCGCAGCCGCTTCGCGCAAGTGTTCGGCCGGCTCAAGCCGGGAATCACGCTGGAGCGCGCCAAGGCCGGCCTGCAGCCGCTGTTCCACCAGATCCTCGCCATGGAAGTGCAGGACCAAGCATTCGCCCGCGCCACCGAGCACACCAAGCAGCAGTTCCTCAAGATGTGGATGGACCTGTTGCCGGCGGCCAAGGGGCGGAGCGGTCTGCGGCGTCAATTCTCCAAGCCGCTCGAGGCGCTGATGGCCATGGTGGGGCTGGTGCTGCTGATCGCCTGCTCGAACGTGGCCAACCTGCTGCTGGCGCGCGCCACCGCGCGGCAGAAGGAAGTCGCGGTGCGGCTGGCCCTGGGCGCCGGCCGGCTGCGCCTGGTCCGCCAGTTGTTGGCGGAGAGCCTGCTGCTTTCGGCCCTGGGCGGCGCCCTGGGACTGGGGCTTGCGGTGTGGATCGACAAGGCGCTGGTCGGTTTTCTGCCCGCGGGCACGGTGCCGCTCGCCATTTCCAGCACGCCCGATGCGCGGGTCCTGGGCTTCACGGCCGCGGTCGCCCTGTTGACGGGCCTGCTGTTCGGGCTGGCGCCAGCGCTCCAGGCCACGCGGCCGGAGCTGGCGCGCACGCTGAAGGACGAGGGCGGCGCGGTGGTGGGCGGCGCGGGCGCCGGCTTGCGCAAGAGCCTGGTGGTGGCGCAGGTGGCGCTCTCGCTCCTGTTGCTGATCGGGGCGGGATTATTCATGCAGAGTTTGAAGAACCTGAGAGGACTCAATCCCGGTTTCCAGACGGAGAATCTGGTGACGTTTTCGCTCGACCCCACGCTCAACGGATACAAGCCGGAGCGCAGCCTCCAGTTCTACCGGCAACTGGTGGAGCGCATGACGGCCATGCCGGGGACATCGTCAACCGCCCTGGCCGTGATCCCAGTGCTGGACAATAACGAGTGGGACAGCTCCGTGGCCGTCGAGGGCTACAGCGTCAAGCAGGGCGAATGGATCAATCCGCACATGCAGTTCATCACGCCGGCCTTCTTCGCCACCCTGGGGATTCCCCTGCTCCTGGGCCGCGACTTCAACCTCAAAGACGACACCGGCATGCCCAGGGTGGGGATCGTGAACGAGAAATTCGCCCGGCGATATTTCGGCGGCAATGCGCTGGGGCGACACGTGGGAATGGGCGGCAACCCGGGCACGAAGCTGGACATTGAAATCGTGGGCGTGGTGAAGGATACCAAGTACGAGAGCATGCGCGATGAAATTCCCATCGAGCTCTACCGCCCCTACCAGCAGGTGGAATTCGTAACCGGGATGTCCGCCTACGTGCGCACGCACGGCGACCCCGCGCGCCTGTTCTCCGCGTTGCGCCGGACGGTGCACGAGGTGGATGCGAGCGTCCCCGTTTTCGGTATGCGCACACTGGAACAGCAGTTGGACAAATCGCTGGTGACGGAGCGGATGCTGGCGGCGCTTTCGAGCGTTTTCGGCATGCTTGCGACGCTGCTCGCGGCGCTGGGCCTGTACGGCGTGATGGCCTACATGGTGGTGCGGCGCACGCGCGAAATCGGCATCCGCATGGCGCTGGGCGCGGGCGGCGCCAGCGTGGTGTGGCTGGTGATGCGCGAAGTGCTGTTGCTGGCCGCGATTGGCGTCGCCGTGGGGCTGCCCGCGGCGTGGGGGCTGACGCGCCTCATCGAGACGCAATTGTTCGGCATCCAGCCGGCCGATGTGCCGACCATGGTGCTGGCCGCTTTCGGAATCGCCGCCATCTCCGCCCTGGCGGGCTATTTGCCGGCGCGGCGGGCGACGGGCATCGACCCCATGCGGGCGCTGCGCTGGGAGTAGCCCGCGTAGACCGCCCTACCCCCGGCTTTCCCGGGAAGTTGACTCCCGCACCGCGGTCTGAAAAAATAGAGTCGCAACCCCAACGTGCGGATGTGGCGGAATTGGCAGACGCGCATGGTTCAGGTCCATGTACCCGCAAGGGTGTGGAGGTTCAAGTCCTCTCATCCGCACCAGATCTGAAGTACCCTCCCGCGCCGGCGGCGGCCCTTCCCTGCCCCATCCTCCTCCGCGCCGAGGGCGCGCAGAAGCTGTGATACCCTCGAAACTATGCTGTTCGAGTCCGATAAAGTGATGTTCGAGATCTATCGCGAAACCGGCTACACCGGCAAGTATCGCGTGGTCTACTTTACCGAACTGCAGGATCACAACAAGGAAACCGAAATCAATCACGCGCTGGCGGGCGAGCATTTCTACGACGGCTTCATCAAGAACTTCGGCAAGGACGAAGCCAAGGAGATCATCGCGTCCCTCCTCAACCGCCTCAACGACGGCGAGCGCCTCGATCCCGGCGAAGTCGAACGCGCTTTGGGCGACCACAGCGCCTGAGGCATCTCCTTGCGCATCACCCGCTATCCCAGCCTCAGCGAGCCGCAGTTCTTGGCCTGTGCCGCCGCCTTCGTGGATTCACTGGCCGGCGAATTGAATGCCGCCACTATCGCCCTGCGCCGCCTCGAAGGCCAGGCCAAGGGCGCGGCCTTCGCCTATGAGATGACGCTCGATAGCCACCGCTACGGAGCGCTCATCGTGCTCGACCGCTGGGCCACGCTGGTGGCCGCCTTCGGGCCGCACCTGCGCCTTTCCCGCTGCCAGTCCATCGTCGAGGCCGCGCCGGAGCGCGTCGGCGCCGCCGAGCGGATTCTCGCCGCCGCCAATACTCTCATCGATTCGGCCGATCGCTACAGCGCCGCCTTGGTGGAGGCCTGCGCGCTGGCGTTTCATTCGCTCGATACCACTTTCCGCGAGGAACGCGCCGAGGCCGCCGGATCGGCTGCGCTGGGCCCGATGCTGCCGGAGGAGTATACCGCCGCACGCCGCATTTTTCTCGAGGATTTGGCCGCGCGGTGACGCGTTTACTTGCCGCCTTCGAGCTCTTTCAGCTTCGCCACGAAATACGTGTACGGCTGGGCGCCCACCAGTAGCTCGCCGTCCACGCCATCGGGCGTGCTCTTGCCCACTACGAACGTCGGCGTGGCCTCGGCTCCGATCTTCATCGCTTCCAGCACGTCGGTCTGCACGGCGTCCTTATATTTCTGACTCTCCACGCACGCGCGGAAACTGTTCGCGTCCATCTTCAGGCCGGTGGCGTCGGCCACCAGGCTGTTCATGTCGAGCTTGTCGGGATTGGTCGCCATGATGTCGCGCAGGCTCCAGTACTGCTTCTGCTCGGCGGCGCAACGAGCTGCCTGGGCCGCGCGCATGGCGTTGGGATGGATGGAATCGAGCGGCAGGTCGCGGCTGTAGAAGCGCACCTTCCCGGTGTCGATGTAGTTTTTCTTCAAGTCGCCGAACACCGTCGCGTGGAACCGCTGGCAGAAGGGACACTGGTAATCGGTGAATTCCACGATGGTCACGGGCGCGTCCCTCGAGCCCAGCATTTCGAAACCGTCCAGGTTGAGCTTCGCTCGGGACGGTCCCTGCGCCGCCGCTCCTTTGTCGCCCTGCTTCTCGAGCAACTGGCGGATCTGGCGCAGCTCGTTCAATATCTCGTCCGCTTGCTGGCGGGTGATGCCCTCCTCTTGCCGGGCGTCCTTCTTGGAGTTCTGCGCCCCCAGCGGCAGCCACAATGCCAGCGGCAGCGCCATCATCCGTGCGTATCGGAAAACCTTGTTCATTCGTTACCTAATTCTTCTCCAGGACCAGCATGTACTGGACGTTCCTGACGTGTTCTTTTTCCATGATCAGATGGAAGTGGTTGGCTTCCACCTCCTTGATGAGATCCGGCATGTCCAGCCGGATGTGCGTCAAGGCCCTGCCGTTGGGCATCGCCGACTCCCTCTTGTAATACTCCACAATCACCAGCCGGCCCGCGGGCCGCAGCGCTTTGTGAATGGCCGCCAGCATCTTCTCCGGGTAGTCGAAGTGATGGTAGACGTCGAGCGCCAGCGCTACGTCCACCTGGCCTTCCGGCAGCTTCGGATCGGTCTCCGTGCCTTTGACCAGCGTCACATTGGCCAGGCTCTGGTTCTCGACCCGCTGCCCGGCCGCGGCCAGGAAATCGTCGAAGATGTCCTCGGCGATCACGCGCCCGGTGGGTCCCACGCGGTGGCTCAGAAAGGGCAGCATGTAGCCGATGCCCGTGCCGACGTCCGCCACCGTCATGCCTGGCTCGATGCCCACCGCCTGCACCAGCTCCCGCGGCTTCTGCATTTCGTCGCGGTTGGCGGCGCCGAGCGATTTGGCCACCGACTGGCGCTCCTGCTCGGTCTGGTAAGCCTTGTTGGCGTCCGTGGCCACCTGCGCGGATAGTCCGCTTGCCAGCGCAAGGGCTAAGAAAACGGCCGTCCGCTTCATAGCGCCGTCTCCATGGGCAGTGCCAGCGGAGCCTCTTTCATGAAATCGAGCTGCGCCATCTCCGCCACCGCCTCGCGTATGGACTGCTCCGAGGTCTGCTCCACAGTGATCACGAACGGCAGGTCGCGCCGGTTGTCGCACGGCTCCTGCAAGACCGCTTCCACGCTGATGTTTTTGTTGGTCAGAATGCCCGCCAGCTTGTGGATGATGCCCGGCCGGTCGTCCACGCGGAACCGCAGGTAGTAGGCGCTCTTTTGCAGGGTGATCGAGACCGGTTGATTCTCCCCCAGCCGCTCGTGCGCGAACGGCGACACGCGCTCCGGGCTGCCGCTGCGGATCTCGCGCGCCACCCTCATCAGGTCGCTCACCACCGCCACCCCGGTGGGCAGCGCGCCGGCGCCCCAGCCGTAATAGAACGTATCCTCGCCGTACTTGCCCTTCACCCAGACCGCATTGTACGGGCCCTGCACGCCCGCCAGGATGGTCGAAACCGGAATCAGCGCCGGCCGCACCGACAGCACCACTCCTTCGGGAATCTTGCGCGCCCCGCAGATCAGCCGGATGGTGTGCTGCAACTGCCGCGCGTAGCGGAAATCCACCGGCGTGATGCGGCGGATGCCCTCCATGAAAATATCGGACGGCGTGAGCTTCTCGCCGAACGCCAGCGCGGCCAGCAGCACCAGCTTGGAGCGCGCATCGAAGCCGTCGATATCGGCGCTCGGATCGGCCTCCGCGTACCCCAGCCGCTGCGCCTCCGCCAGCACTTCCGCCAGCGGCACTTCGCGCTTTTCCATCTCCGTGAGAATGTAGTTGCAGGTGCCGTTCAGAATGCCGTAGAGGGCCATCACGCGGTCGCCCGAGATGCCCTCGCGCAGCACGGCATGGATCGGGATGCCGCCGCAGACGCTCGCTTCCATGGCCAGGTTGATGCCCGCCTGAATGGCGCGCTCCCAGATCTCGGGTCCGCAGGAAGCCATCAGCTCCTTGTTGGCGGTGACGATCGATTTGCGGTTCTCGATAGCCGCATTCAGGATCTCCGCCGCCACCGTGGTGCCGCCCACCAGCTCGGCTACGATCTGCACTTCGGGATGGGTTACAACCTCGCGCCAGTCGGCCGTTTTGAACACCGGGCCAAGACCGGCCGGAATCGCCTTGGAGTGCACCGAGCGGCTGCACACCGCGACCACCCGAAGCCCGAAGCCCAGCTTGAGCGCCACCTGCTCCGCATTTTCCGCCAGAATGGCCAGCGTCCCCGAGCCCACATTGCCCAGGCCCACGATGCCGACCTTGACTTCCTCCATATTTGGTTATGATATCAGGGCGCTCGCGCGCTACATCGCCCGCGGCACCAGCACGAAGCGGTCGATGGCGATCTTCGCGCTCTTGTCCAGGCGCGCGCGGGCGCGATGGAAGACGATCCGGAACTCGTCGAACTCCGCCTGGGCGGCGGCGGGAATTGGAAACTCCAGCGTCTCGCGAACCGCCACGAGAGGCTCCTTGCCTAGGTCCACCTTCGACGTCACGGGGGCATTCCCCAGGCTCTGCGACAGCGCCGAAGAGCGCTCCGTATTCACCAGCAGCAGTTCCAGCGTTACCGTGCCGGGGTAGCGGTCGGCATTCCAGATCTCCACTTGAATCCTGCCGCAACATTTCAAATCGATGGGCGTCTCCAGTTTGTGGTACGCCTCCATCTGGAGCGGCGAGTGGTCCGTAGTGCTGAAGGCCAGCGCGGCGGGGTTGCCTCTCTCGCGGAAGGAATCGTGCGGAGGGCGCGCGTACGGCCAGCGATACATCCAATACTCCCCGGAGAAGGGAATGCTGAAAGGCCGCAGCAGCGGCGCCGCCATGCCGCTCCCGCCGGCGGGCAGAGGCGCGATCAGCGTGGCCACCGGCTTCACTTCAGGCCACAAGATTACGCCGGGAAAGCCACCGGGGAAATCGCCGGCGGCGGAAGCCGGTGGAGGAGTTGCCTTTTCCGCCTCGGAACCCGCTGCCCCTACGGGCTGCTCGTGGTAGAAGAGCCGGCGCAGCACCGCTTGCCACGTCGAGCCCATCCCCGCCCTCCCGCGGGAGTTCAGATCCCAGATCCAACCGGCGCCGCGCGTCAGCAAGCCGGGCGAACCGCCCACGGTCATGCCGGCCGCCAGCAGCAGCGTCATCGCCACCCCGAGAAGCGCCCGCGGCAGGCTCTGCGTCCGGCCCAGGCCGGCGGCCCCCGAGGCCATCGCAAACGCCGTCAGGAAGGCGGCGCCCATGGCGAAGAAGGCGGCGGCCGCCAGCGGCCAGTGCATCAGGACGGCGGCAACACCCGACTGGATCGCGAGCGACGCCGCCAGGCCGGGCGCCATCTCCCGCCACGGCCTCCGTTCCGGCAACTGGCACGCGGCGAAGGAACCGGGCGCGTATGGCGCGGCCATGCCCGGCTCCTCCACCTCGGGCTGCATCTGCCGCCATTGCCCATACAGCAACCGAGTGGCGCTGACCACCAGCACCAGGGCCGCCGCCAGCGCGGCCGGCGAAAGCTGCGACAGCAGAATGGTCGCCGGGGCGAACCACACGGCCACCGCCGAGGTGCGCAAGGCGGCGCGAATCATATCCGCGCGGTCCGCTATGGGCATCAGAACGTACAGCCCGAAAGTGATGGCGGCGCTCCAGGCCCACGCCAGCAACGCGAATCCCAGGGCCTGCCCCACGATGCTGCCCAGAGTCTGAAAGTGGAGCCGCGGCGCCAGGTTGGCGAACCACACGACGACAGCGGTCGCCAACAGGCTGGCCACCTGCACTAAAAGCGCGAGGCGGCCCTGCACTCCGGTATCCGGGCGGGCTGGCTCCAACAGGGCCACAGCACACGTATGACGCCGGCCCGTGCTCGAAGGTTCCCGAAGCCTATGCGATGATAGACCTTCTCCATGAACGCCCTGCTGCTGCGTGACTACATGAAGCTGGAGCTGGTCCAGATGGCGGAGCCCGCCATCGCTGCCGGCGACGTGCTGGTGCGCGTGCGCGCCTGCGGCATCTGCGGCAGCGATGTGCACGGCCTCGACGGCGCCACCGGACGCCGCATTCCGCCGCTGGTCATGGGCCACGAAGCGGCCGGCGAAGTGGCCGCCGTGGGCAGCGGCGTCTCCGATCTGCGTGTGGGCGACCGCGTCACCTTCGATTCCACCATCTCCTGCGGCCATTGCCCGTACTGCGCGCGCGGCGAAGCGAATCTGTGCGACCACCGCGAGGTGCTGGGCGTCTCGCCCGGCCCCTACCGCCGGCACGGTGCGTTCGCCGAGTACATCGCCGTGCCGCGCCCGATCGTCTACCGGCTCCCGGACAATCTCACCTTCGAGCAGGCGGCCCTCATCGAAGCCGTCTCCGTGGCCATCCACGCTGTGGCGCTGACGCCCCTGCGGCCCCAGGATTCTGTGGCGGTGGTGGGCAGCGGGATGATCGGACTGCTCGTTGTCCAGGCGCTGCGCCACGCCGGCTGCGCGCGCGTGGTAGCCATCGATACCAACGAACAACGGCTGCGCCTGGCCCGGCAATTGGGCGCTACCGCGACGGCCAACGCCGCGGATGCGGGCGCGGTCCGCGACCTGGATGCCGCCATCGAGTGTGTGGGCGCGAGCGAACCGGTGGCGGCCGCGCTCGCCTGTGTGCGCAAGGGCGGGGCCGTGACGCTGGTCGGCAACCTCGCCGCTCACGTCGAGTTTCCCTTACAGGCGGTGGTCACCAGGCAGATTCGCGTGCAGGGTTCTTGCGCTTCAAGCGGCGAATACCCGGCCGCCATGGAGATGATGGCCACGGGCGCGATCCAGGTGGACCCGCTCATCAGTGCCGTGGCGCCGCTGGCCGAGGGGCCGGCATGGTTCGACCGGCTGTACCGCCACGAACCGGGCCTGATGAAAGTGATCCTGCGGCCATGAGCGAATCGCTGTTCGATCTCACCGGCAAGGTGGCGCTGGTCACCGGCGCCAGCCGCGGCCTGGGCCAGTACATGGCCCGCGCCCTGGCCCGCGCCGGCGCCGACCTGGCCATCACCAGCCGGCGCGCCGCCTCGCTCGACGCCTTCCGCCGCGAGATCGAAGCGCTCGGCCGCCGCGCGCTCGCGCTGGCGCTCGACGTGCGCAGCTTCGACAGCATCCAGCAGACGGCCACGGCCGCCGTCGAGCACTACGGCCACATCGACATCCTGATCAACAACGCGGGCTGCAACGTGCGCAAAGCGGCCGTCGATGTGGCCTGGGACGATTGGAACCTGGTGCTCGACACCAACCTGCGCGGCTCGTTCTTCGTGGCCCAGGCCGTGGCCCGAATGTCGATGATCCCGCGGCGCTACGGGCGCATCGTCAATATCGGGTCGGTCACGTCGGTCTTTGGCTACGCCGGAATCACACCGTACTGTGCCAGCCGCGGCGGGGTGAAGCAGATGACCATGAGCCTGGCCGACGATTGGGGCATTCACGGCATCACCGTCAACTGCCTGGCGCCGGGCTGGTTCCGCACGGCCCAGAACGCGGTGCTGTACGAAGACCCGGAATGGGTCCGGTACTTGTGCGACCGCATTCCCCTGAAACGCCCCGGCGCGCCGGCCGATCTGGATGGCGCCGTGGTGTTCCTGGCTTCGGAAGCGAGCGCCTACCTCACCGGCCAGACTCTGCTGGTGGATGGGGGAATTTCGACCGGCGCCCTGCGCGCTACCGTGAAATAAGCGCGGCGCCGCCACAGGCACAGCATGCCCAGCCCGCCGGCGAGAAGCAGCAGCGTCTGCGGTTCGGGGTTGGCGGTGGCCGCGCCCTGAATTACGTCGTTGCCGCAGATTGCCGACGAAAACTGTATCCCCACCACCCCGTTGGCCATCACGCTGTCCCCGAATTCCCCAGAGGCGGGAACTTGCAGCGTCACGGCGTAGCTTGCGTGGCTGATGCCGTCGCCGCTCCCCGTAACCGTCACCGGCTGGCCGATCGCCGCCGGCGCCGGAGCACCGGTTCCGCTGTAGGTCATCAGGACCATCTCGTTGTTACGATAATAAGCGTTGATGTTATTGAGCGCCGCTTGGGCTGTCTCCACCCCAATGTTCCCGGTAATCTGGTAGAGATTACCCGCCAGAAATCCGTCGTGGCTCAACAGCGGAACTCCGTATAGGAGACTGGTTGGGTCGCCCGGATTATAGAAGAAAAGGTCCCCCACCCGCAACGTAACACCGTCATCCACAAAGCTAGTCAGGGCCAGCCCGCTTCCCGTCCCCGTCAGGCCAATTGTGTTGAAGAACAGCGTCACCTTCGCCGTGCCGCCGCTTATCGAGACGTCCGCTTTTTCAATGTCATAGGTCGGCTCAGTGCCGACCACGTCGCAAAGAGGAGTCCCGGAGAAGACGCAGGTGGCCTGATTCTCATGGAAAATATCGATAATTGTGGCGGCCGGGCACATCGCCGCGAACACGAGCAAACCCAGTAATAAGTTCCTCATGACTCGACGGTAAGTGTTGTCGCACGTCTTGTGAAGGGGACTATCGTACCGAAAGACGGTTGGTACTGATCAGGTACCGATTCGCCTCACCACTCCCCACAGGGGTATTACTTACGGGTTACTCACGCCTGTAACTACCGTCGGCTCGTGGGTGACGGGGAAGTTCACGGACCGCGCCAGGGCGCAGACCTCGTGCGCGCGGTGGTGAATGGCCAGGGCGTCGGGGATGCGGGCGGCGTCGGCGATGGTCATGCGCGGGCGCAGCACGACGCTGGTGAATTCGCCGGAGCCATCCTCGTGCTCCACCATTTCGCCCGATGCTTCGTCATGGTATTCGGTGACCACGATGCCGGCGTCGGCGCACAGGTGGAGTACCCACAGCATATGACAGGCGGAGAGCGCGCCTACCAGCAGTTCTTCGGGGTTGTAGCGCTTCCGGTCCCCGCGAAACAACGGATCCGACGAGCCTGTGATCGCCGCGGACTTACCATCCGCGTGCAGCTCGTGCGCGCGGCTATACGCGCCGTAAGCCGAGGTACCCGTGCCCAGGTTGCCGGTCCATCGATTGGTGATGCGGTACGAGTGCCGGCGCAAGAACTTACCCGGCGCCCGCGGCGCGCGCCCCCGCGTGCGCCATGTCGAGGCGGTGCAGCCAGGCCGTGCTCACCATGCGGTACACCTCCTGCTCGGAGAATGGCTTGCCCAGCACGTTGTAGCCTCCTCCGTTCAGCACCTCCATCCACAAATAATCGTCGGCCTGATCGGCGGTGACAATCACGGGCGGCGGTACCGGCAAATGCAAAGTGTACTGGAGTAAATCTCGCCACGTGCCGTCCGGCAGCACTGCTTCGCAAATGAGAACTACCGACGGCAGACGGCGCAGCAGGGCGCGCGCCTCCGTCAGGGTCGCGGCGCCCAGGAGAGTCCAGCGGCTGTGGCCGAGGATGCTATCCAGGCGGGCCAAGTCTCCGCGTGCCGCCACAGTCAAGACCGTTACGGGTTCGCCGGCGGAAGCGGATTGAGCCACGGAGATCGGTTTTTTCAAGGGTAAGGAGAATCCTGGTTGGCAGACAATTTAGGGAGCCCCATCAGCAGTGTATAGCCGACTGCCCGCCAGCGCAAGACGCAAATGGGCCACCGAAGCAAAAGAACACACCTCGGCGCCCGGCGGCGAGGACCAATGCGGATGACCCCGGGGCCATCCGCCTCGATCCGCCTCCGAAAAGGGGTTACTTGTTCCCCATCTCTTAAGGTAAGCATGAGTGGTGCCACCTTCTGGCCGCCAGTACAGCCTTATCTTTCTATGAGTTTCTCAGCAGCCCTCCTGTCTAGACCCTGGACACAGGTAAATCCCGTAGTCTATCTGTCTACTTTGTAGACACCTGGCCCGTCAATGTTGTAAACTGGAACCGCATGGCGTCGTCCTCGCAGGCCGATCTGCACGAGAAGCTGGCCGCCATCCTGGGCATCTGCCAGAAGATGAACTCGGAGCGGGATCTCGGGGCGCTGCTCGATCTTATGGCCCATGAGGCCACCAATTTCCTGGATTGCGACCGCGCCAGCATTTTCCTGCTCGACCGCCAGCGCAACGAGCTGTGGTCCAAGGTCGCCCTCGGCAGCGAAGAGATTCTGCGCTTCGACGCCCGCTTCGGAATTGTCGGCCAGGCGGTGCTCACGGGCAACCCCGTCAACGTGCCCGACGCCTACAGCCATCCGCAGTTCTATACCGCCATTGACGACCAGACCGGGTACCGCACGCGCAACGTGCTGGCGGTCCCGGTGCGCAACCAGAGCGGCCAGATCGTCGGCGCCTTCGAGGCCCTGAACAAGCGCATCGGAGCTTTCGGCCCGCGCGACGAGGCGGCGCTGGAGGCGCTGGCGTCGCACGCGGCCATTGCCGTCGAGACCGCCCAGTTGATCGGCGAATTGCGGCGCAACCAGGACGAGCTGGCGCAGCAGAACGCGAACCTTTTGCGGGAGGTCGAGAGCAAGTACTCCACCCACGGCATCATCGGGGTGGGACCGAAGATCCAGCAGGTGGTCCGCCTGGTGGAGCGCATCCGCGACAGCGCAGTCAACGTGCTCATCACCGGCGAAAGCGGTACCGGCAAGGAGCTGGTGGCCAAGGCGGTCCACTACACCAGCCCGCGGGCGCGGCGCGGGTTCGTGGCGCTGAACTGCGCGGCGCTGCCCGATACCCTGGTGGAAAGCGAGCTGTTCGGGATCGAAAAGGGCGTCGCCACGGGCGTGCAATCGCGCGTCGGCCACATTGAAAAGGCCGACGGCGGGACGCTCTTCCTGGACGAGATCGCCGACCTCAGCCTGGCCGCCCAGGCCAAGATCCTGCGCGTGTTGCAGGAGCGCGAGTTCGAACGGGTCGGCGGCAACCGCACCATCAAGGTCGATGTCCGCGTCATCGCCGCCACGAACCAAGACCTCGAAGCCAAAGTGCAGGACGGCAGCTTCCGCGAGGATCTCTACTACCGTCTGAAGGTCGTGCCGATTGCCCTGCCCGGGCTGCGCGAGCGGCCCGAAGATGTGCCGATCCTCATCGAGCACTTCCTGCGCAGCAGTGCCTCGCGTCTGCAACGCGAACCCAAACGAGTCGCCCCGGAAGCGTATCGGGCGTTGCTGGCGGCGGAGTGGAAGGGCAATGTGCGCGAGTTGGAGCATGCCATCGAGCAAGCTGTGGTGCTGTCCTCGGGGCCGGAGATACAGCTCAGCGACTTCCCGTCTCTGGCGGCGGCCGTAGTCAGCGCTGAAGATGCGTCTGAGGACGGCCGGTCCGGCCACTTCCGCGAGGCGAAGCAGCGGGTCATCGAGCGCTTCGAACGCCAGTTCATCTGCGAGGCGCTCGAGCGCCACCGTGGCAACATCTCGAAGGCGGCGGAAGAGATGGGCATGTACCGCCAGCACCTGCAAGTGAAGCTGGCGGACTACGGCATCGACGCCACGGCCTACCGGCGCGATCGCTGACTTCTGCGTGCGTTTTGTGCGCTGCGCGGGGCGCGCTATAAGCATGGCGTGCCGCGCCCCGGGTTGCACGTATACGTTCCCGCCTTCTTGCCATTGGTGCTCGCCGCCCAATTGAACGTGGAAGGCTTTCCGCCCGCAGCGCCGACGCCTCCCGTGTGTATCGGATGCCGGGTCGACCTGCCGCAGCTGCGCCACGGGTACAGCGATGCAGACTGGCAGGCACTCATGCAGGGCAAGGTAGTCACGACGACGACCAGCGACTCGCGCTCCGGCAACGGCATGCAGAGCACGAACGAAGCGTCGGCGGTCATTCCGTATCCACCACAAGAGGTGTGGAGCGTAGTAACGGACTTCGAATCGCGGCCGCGTTTCGTCCCCGGCAACAAGGGAGTGGAGATCCTGCGGCGCGAGGGGAACCGTCTGTGGATCGCCGAGCATCTGCGCGTCTTCC
>JAIQEX010000206.1 GCA_020073615.1 Terriglobia bacterium | reverse complement strand
TAATAGCCCTGGCGCACGGCCCGACGATGCCGCCCGATCCGTGGGTCGGCTAACTCTGCCCACAACCAACGGGATCACGCGGCCCTTTCCCACGGAGTACCGCCATCCGGCCTAGAATTGGAGTGGCATGAGCCTCAACTGGAGCTGGATGAACTACGCGGTTCAGGTGTGCGGATGGGCGCTCGGCTTGCCCCTGGAACTGCTCGTAGTTTCCGTGCTCCTGCGGGGCGGCTATCGCCGTTTTCCACTCCTGTTCATCTATACCATCGCCAGCTTCCTCACGACCGTCATCGAGATTCCGTTCGTGATTTTCTACCGCCGCACCGGCGATCCGCAAGCCCTGGCGAAGGCGGCGCGCGTCTACTGGATCAATGAATGGATTATGCAGTTCCTGGTTTTTGCCCTGGTCATCAGCCTGATTTATCAGGCCACCATCGCCTTGCGATCGCGCCGGATCGTGCGTGCGGCCTTGATTCTCGGCGCCGTTCTGTTCGCCGGGACAACGTTCGCCATCCATTATCGCCCCGGACCGAAGTTCGGGCTGTGGATGACACCTTGGGCCGCGAAGCTGAATTTCGGTTCGGCGATTCTCGATCTGGCGCTGTGGGCCATGCTTCTGGCCGCCAGGGAAAAAGACCGGCGGGTGCTCATGCTCAGCGGCGCCTTGGGATTGCAGTTTACCGGCGGAGCCATCGGCGAGTCGATCCGCAGCCTGTCGACGCGCAACCAATCCCACGCCCTGGCGTTCGGCGGCGACATTGTGGTCATGCTGGCGAACCTGCTGTGTCTCTATGTCTGGTGGCAGACGTTCCGCGCGCCGCGAACCAGGGGAGGGATTCCGGCCGCGGCGAAATAATCGCCGACAAAACAAAGGAGCCGCGTGCCCCTGGGCGCGCGGCTCCTTCATCAGGCTCCAATCGCCGGTGGCCTAGTGTTTCTCCTGCTGATCCCGGTTGGCGGCCCCGTTCTGGCCCAGCGAGGCCGTGACTTGGTCGGCGCTGAACACTTTCACTTCTACGCGGCGGTTCTTGGCACGGGCGGCACGATTCCTGGCTTCATCCACGGGCTTCTCGTCGCCCAACCCGATCATGTGAATGCGGTAGATCGGGATGTCGTGCTTGGCCACCAGATACTCCACCACGGCGTCGGCGCGCTTGCGGCTCAAGGCCTCGTTGTAAGCCCTGGCACCGGTGCGGTCGGTATAGCCTTCCACGGCGATGAAGAAGCGCTTATCCGCCTTAACGTCATCGGCCAGTTTGTCGAGATCCTGTTTGGCGTCCGGCGTCAGCGCATATTTATCGAACTTGAATGGGACCATGGCCGAGGTCTGCAGCTTGTAGTCGTCGATGTTCGAGACCACCGAGCGCAAGCTGTTCAACCCCTGCGTATTCTGGTCGGCGACCTGGGCCACCTGGTTGGCCTTGTTCATCGCATCGGAGGCATGTTGATCGGCGGTGGCGGCATGCTGATCGGCACTCGATGCCCGCTCCTGGGCCGCGCTGATGCCGCTCTGCGCCTTCTCGTCAACTTGCTTGACCTGACCGCGGGTGTCTTCAATTTGCTGAGAGTTTTGGGTGGTCTGCTGGCCTACCTGGTCCACTTTAGCTTGGATGGGAGTAGTGGTGTTGCGGACGTACTTCTTGGTCGCGCAGCCGCCGGCGAGCAAAGCGCCCGTTACGATGCACGTCGTAAGGAAAGCTTTCATAGTCGAGAACCTCATTCCCTTACTTAGCAATCCATGCGCCGTTGTCCAAAAAGCACGTTTTTTCAACGTAAAGAGGCTCTAAATCGAGCCTCGCCGATTCCTGGAAGGTAAGGATTACGCAATACGTGCCGGCCTTGCCCGGATTTCGTGCAGGAACGGACGCTGCTCGCGCAGGGCCTTGCATTCGCGCCCGCTACGGACGCGGCTTGCGCTTTTCGGAGATCTGCGGCGTTTTGCTACGGGAACCCGGGGGCAGGCGGAAACCGGGAAGATCCCACGCCACGTTGTCGTAAATCTCGACCTCGGGGTCGTAATCAAGGGGCCAATACTTGCGGGTGTTCATCATGCTTCACCTGATTCGCTACGGGAAGGATACAAGTCCAGTATAGCACGCTTCTGGACTCCTGTAAGTCTATAAACAGAAAGGACTTATTTGTTTGCGAATCAGTCCGCCCGACACTGTTTTACTCCGCGCTTCCGAGCTTCCGATTCACCGGAAACCATTGTCTGCCAGGCGAAACATCATGGAGATTCCATGTTTTGGCGAAAATTCCGCACACCGAAGGCGCGGGTGTCACGGGAAATGAGCGGACCGGCGAGTCGGAATGTCGGGCGACGGCTCCTCAGACGCCGACGAGCTTTCGGCTACGGGCCCAAAGCTCGGTGGCATCCTCGACCACTTTGCGGCTTTCCTCGTAGATCGTCTTGACGCGGTCCACGAGCTCGCGCGATACTTCCGCGAACTCTCCGGAACGGTTGGCCACGCGCTTGGTGATGTCCCGCGCCGTATCCCAGCGGCTCTTCTTGCGGCGCGAAAGGGCGATGCCGACTCCGACAGCCGTCCCCAGGGCAACTCCGATCCAGATCTTCGCCGCATTGTTGTTCCAGCCGTTTGTGATGATCTCCGCCTGCATAATCCCTCCCGCTAACAGTGTACTGCGCAAGCGGCTCCGCGCCGCCTGCGCGCCTGGCGGCGACGTATCGCTTCGCACACCCGGCGCGCGGGCCCCGCCTGCTCCGCCATCGCGGATAATGCGGTGTGCTTCTCCTCTTCCGGGTTTAACGTTTTGACCCTTGACACAGCCGGCAGCCCATGTACAATCCAAAGTGGCACTATTTTTTAACAACGAAAGTGGCACAAAATGTTTAAAGCCAGGAAATCCCGGCCGGCGGCTCCGCCGGACGCGCAAGGCTATAACAGCAGCGATGTCGCCCGCATCTGCGGCGTGAGCCTGCGGCAGTTGCAGTGGTGGGACGAGCGCAGCGTCGTTTCCCCGCGCCAGAATGGTCACAAGCGCATTTACATGCCGGAGGAAGTGGTCGAGATTTCCGTGATCGCCGAACTGCGGCGCAAGGGCTTCTCGCTGCAGAAGATCCGGCGCGTCCTGCGGTTTCTCCAGAAGGATATGGGCAAGCGCCTCAACGAAGCCTTGGCATCCTCCTCCGATGTCCACCTGCTGACCGATGGCAAATCCATTTACCTCGAGGAAGCCCCCAACCGCATCCTCGATCTCCTCAAGAATGCCCGCCAGCCCATGTTCCTGGTCTGCGTCACCGACCAGGCGAAGCGTCTGGCCGCCACCGCGGAGCGGAAGCCCGCGAAATCCGAGACCGCCGCGGCGGCTCGCAAGGCGCGCGCCGTCTGAGCGTCCTCCGCCGCCATGAGAGTCTTTGTCACCGGCGCCACCGGCTACATCGGCGCGGTGGTTACTGAAAAGTTGTGCGCCGCCGGACACGAGGTGGCCGGACTGGCGCGTTCGGATGAATCCGCGCGCAAACTGGAAAGGCTGGGCGCGGAGGCGGTCGCGGGCGACCTGCGGGATTCCGGGGCGGTCGCCGCCGGCGCGCGCCGGGCCGACGCTGCGATTCATCTCGCCATGGAGCCTTCTGCGGATGCGCCGCGGCTCGATCGCGCCGCCGTCGACGCCATACTGGCCGGCTTGGGTTCCGCCGCGCCCTTCCTTTATACCAGCGGAATCTGGGTAATGGGCAGCACTGGCGGCCACGTGGCGGATGAAGGCACGCCGGTAAACCCCACTCCGTTCGTCGCCTGGCGACCCGGACACGAGGACCTGGTGCTCCACGCCACAAGCGTGCGCGGAATCGTGATCCGCCCGGCGATGGTCTACGGACGCGGCGGCGGATTTCCCGGCGATTTTGCGCGCCAGGCCAAAGACCATGGCGTCGTGCGCTATGTCGGCTCGGGCAAGAATCGGTGGCCCTTCGTACACGTGGACGATTTGGCGGACCTTTACATCCTGGCGCTCGCCGCCGGCGCGGGATCGCTGTACTTCGCATCGGCCGGTCCCTCGCTGCCGGTGAAGGACGTGGCGCACGCCGCCGCCGCCGCCGCCGCGGGCGCGCGCGTTGAAGCCATCCCCCTGGACATAGCCCGCCGCACGCTGGGTCCCATGGCCGATGCCCTGACGCTCGACCAGTTGGTTAGCGCGCAAAAAGCCGTCCGCGAGCTCGGCTGGAACCCCCAGGGCAGATCTCTGGTGGAAGAGCTTTCGGTGGGGTAGTCCTCCGGTATGCACCGAACCGGCGCTTTGCACTTCGCATCGGGCCGGAACCGCATTAGACACTGCAACCTCCGGAAAAAGATTGCCGAACCTCCGGGGAGGTCGCTTGCGACGGAGCCGGAGATGCCCGAAGGGCCTTTCGCTCGGAAGAGGAGTGGCGGGGTTGACAGAACTCGAATCCACCTCGTGGCCTCCCGCGTGTCACGCAGCCGGCTTGCCAGGTTTGGAGCTGGTGCCGGGGCGGTCGTCATAACGCTGTTGGTATAACGGAACTCGTTACCCAATGAAAGAGGAGCGATCAAAAGCTTGGCGCACCCGGGCTCTCATCGAGACCGGAACGAGCCGCCGCTGGAACTCGATTGCCCGCGTAGCGATCTGATGCGCGGGGATGAGGATATCCGATCCGGACGAAAGCGGATCTGCTGCCGGTGGAAAGAATGACCGATTCCGGAATGCTGGAACTGTTGATGTGGCGCCTCGGGCGTGAGAACGGCTCGGTTGACGCCGTCACGGCCGCCGAGATCGCCGACAAGCAGCTCCGGCTGGACGGGACGTTTACTCTTCACTCGGAGACAGCCAAGAGAAATGGTGGGGACTACGACTTCGACTGGATCTGCCTGGTCGAGGGCAAACGGTTCCCGTCATTCGTAGACGACCGGTTCAGCTATAGGCCATCGGGGGAAAACACCAAGAACAAACAGAACAAGAAGGAATCCCCCTGGTGGAACCTGGCGCAGGTCGCTTACTCTGCCAAGGGCAATACCATTGGCAGCATCACGGACCTCAAGACGTCGTGCCTGGCGGCAGGCCGGGCCGATCTTGCAGATCGCTGCGCGGTGGAACTTCAGAAGGCGCTCGACCAGTTGAAGTGGGGCGTGGCGCCAAACCACGAGGAGATCGCGAAAATCCGCCAAGAGGTTGGCACGGCTTCATGGCTCAAGCTCAAGCGGATCAAGCGGGTTTCCGATCTTCCCATGCAACTTCCGACCACTCCCACGGACAGAATCGGCGAACTCTACAACTACGTTCGGAAAGGAAGTGTATGAACTCTTCGCGGATGTGCGGCCCCTGGAGGACTTTCGAGGCGCAATCTGCGGAGGAATCTACGACCGCGACATGCTGCAAGAGGCCGGCATGCTTTCGGCGATGTATGCCGTCAACATCGGACTGGTCGCTGAAAAGCGCCGAGCCTACGAGGACGCGCTCTCGATAGCCCAAGAGGAGCTGGACGCCTTTCCGGTGGCCGAAGCTCGGGCTTCCAAAGAAGGCGCCAACCGGAGACGGGAGTTGTACCGCCGGCGTAACCAGGCCCAGGCCGCCCTTCACTTTTACGAGGAGCGGTCCCGGAAGGACTTGCGCAACCTGATCAACATCATCCGGAAATGGGCCGAACGGAAGCAGGATCGCGCCACGGACTGGCTCACGGCATTGTGGGATATTGCCTGCAACAGCCGCCGCTGGGACGAGCGCGAGAATCGCCGTCTGAATACCGGGAGCATCGTGTTTTATGCGTTCCCGCAACAGGTCGTCGATCTGGTGGTGGAGCGGACAGGCGGTAGACCGATTACCGTCGCGCTGCCAAACCTGGTCGACGGCGAAGTGACCATCGACCACGACGGGAGTGTGTACCTGGTCGATGAGGTGTCCGACGGCGCCGGTTCGTTCGTGCGCCGCCAGACTCTGCTTTTGCAGGTTCCGGGGGACGGGAGGTTGATCACCGACAGCGGACGGACCTACCAGGTTCGGCCCTTTGCTGTCCAAGATGGTCAATCACAGATTCGTGACGGCAGGCTCCAACTGCCCAACACGCAACAGCGTCCCGGCATACCGAAATACAAGAGCAACAATTGAAGAAGTAGCCCAGATGGGGCCGGACTCCGGCCCCCCTGGGGTTCTTTCTCCATCGGCTGGGCACCTGATCTGACCGGGAAGGAAGCACTCGCTCCGAGGGCGGTGCCAACATGAAACTACCCATTTCCGTGTACGGCGTTAGCCGGGATTTATCCGCGAGTCGTCCAGTGGTAGACTTCAGACCGCGGGTTGGCACACTTTGGATCCCGTGTGGGACAACGGTCTTCTAGCGGCTTCCCATGATCCCAGTGTACTCCACGTGCCGATTACACCCGACTGCCAGAAGCGAGAACTGATTACGGGTCGTCACCGCCGCGAAGAGAGTGGGCAGGAATGGGCCATGCCGGTGTGGCAGCGGCCAAGAACAAAAAGTGCCGACTCGCGGCAGAAGCCGGACGCGATGCGGCGCTTTCGTTCAACGGAACCGACTCCGTCCATTTCGTCTGTACCACTCTCCCTACGGCTCCCTATGTTACACTTCCTTATCGAGTATTTTCATAGAGGAGAGCACATGTTCTTCAAGAGCGCTGTTGCTTTCTCATCGTTGATATTCAGTTTCACGCTATTTGGAGCATCTCTCACAACCGCCAACGTACCACATGCAGTGAACCAAGCGCTGGATTGGACAAGGAAAGGTGGTGGACCAACTACGGTATCGGGTACGCGGGAGCTTCCTCAGGAAAACATGGCCGTGGCCGACGTCATCTTCGAGAACTTCCAATATAACGCTAACAACTACGACATTCCTGTCCAACGCGATGAAGTAACTCCACCGGAGCCGGACATCCACTCGCCTACATTTAACCAAGACATGGCCAATCTACCTGCCAAGCAGCGTTATGTCGCTCAATACTCCGGCAAGGGGTCCGCTGTCCTGAAGCATTACAACGACGGTCGTTGGGTTTTGACCGAGGTCAACATTGGACAGGTCCGTATCACGTGTGATATTGCGATTACCGACGGCTTGCCTGCTAAGCTACCAACCCCGCCTTCTTCCCACCCGAAGGATGGGCCATTGGACGAGGAGTCGCGAGTTCACATCCGAGCATCGTACGGTGATTCGCCCATGTTCACGAGTGACCCATGGCTGGAGGGTCGTACTATAACCGTAGGGCTTGTCAAGAATGGCATCGTGTCGGCGCTCATGACTGGAAAATGCCGGGAGGATTTAACGAGAGAAATTACAAAAGGCATGTTCGCGTGCCACAAGGGTGAAACTGTGAATGTCAGGTTCGAAATGGAGCTGCGATACACTAACAGCTGCGGCTGCTGGGAACCGGGAACCCAGCTTTCGGCAAAGCAACTGCTGCATTAGTGAGTCGGAGCCTCAGGCCAGACAACCCGCACAATTTCCGTTGCGGCACCTGGCACGCGTTGGTTGTCCTGGTTGGCATTAGCCAGGCTCCGGTTTCCGATAATGGCGGCCATTCAGCGGCTCCGGCGCCGGCTTGACCGTCTAAACCAAATAACCGGATAACGAAGTCTGAAATCCGTTTTCGCGGAGATTTCAAGGCCTGAATGCGCGGCTGAAGCTGGCTCAGAATACGTAACAGTTCACGTGCCTAATCCGATTTTGCTGGACAAATCTCGCCGAAAGGTTTACTTTATGGTGGATGAGTGCGAGAGCAATTCGCCGCGCGAGGCAACAAGGAGCAGCAGCGAATAGCCATCGGCGCTCCAACCAGGCCAGCCGCGAACAACTGCATCGGGAAAATGAGCGGCTGCTGCGAGAGCTTGAGGATCTCCGCCGCCAAGTAGCGGAACGGG
>JAIQEX010000045.1 GCA_020073615.1 Terriglobia bacterium | reverse complement strand
GGGCGGGGGGCGGGGGGCCGGGGGCGGGGGGAAGTAAGCTCGCTTCGCTCACATCATTTAAAAAAAAACGCCGCGAGCTATGCGTGCGTATACCCCTGGCCCCTGGCCCCTGGCCCCTGGCCCCCGGCCCCTACGGTTCTTCGATATCTTCGGGGACGGTCGAGGCCGGGCGCCGGAGCACGCGCTCTCCGTAGAGCTCCTCGGCGGCCAGCGCGCTGCCGCTGCCCGCGCCGCGCACCCGCGGCATCGGTTTATCGGCGTTGCCGAAATCGCCCGGCTTCTCGCCCGCCGCGGCAATCTCCTGGGCGCCGGTTTCCCGCAATACGTCCTTGGCACGCCGCACCCAGTCGCGGTTGTCGCAATGGACCGAAAGCAGCACGCCGCCCTCGCGGACGCGCCCTTCGTAGCGTTTCGCTTCGTACTCGGGAATGCCCAGGCCGGCCAGCCCGCCGATAATACCCCCGAGGGTGCCCACCGCCCCGGCGCCGGCAAGCGCCGCCACGATCGGTCCCGCGACGATCAACGGCCCCAGGCCGGGAATGGCCAGCGCCCCAATGCCCGTCAGCCAGCCGAGCACGCCTCCGGCGATGCCCCCGGCCACGCCTCCCGTGGCGGCGCCTTCCGGCGCCTTGCTGTTCTTCTCGTGAGCGAAGTCTTTGGTCCCCTGGTTGTCGGCAAAGAGTATCGATACGTCCGCGCTGCGGAAACCTGCATTGCGCAGGTGCTGCACGGACTCTTCCGCCGCAATCCGGTCGGGATAGATGCCGAATACGGCTGTGTTCTTTCCTGGCATGTTCTGCTCCTTCCGTCTGGGAACCGGTACTTCCACATTGGCATAATTACCCGGTTCGCGTTGGAAGGTGCAAGACGCGTGCCACGGCGGCTTCCCGCCCCGCCTGAAGGTGCGCTTCCGTACGCCGCTCCGCCGCATTGGCGGCGGAGGGTTAAAATAGGGTTCACCATGAAGATCGAGACCACGCGCCGCCGGTTTCTAGGTGCGGCGGGACTCGCCGGTCTGGCCGCCGCCGCGACGCCCGCCTCCGCCCGCATCGAAGCCGCGCCCTGGGGGATCAAGCTCGGCATCGCCAGCTACTCCCTGCGCAAGTTCAGCCGCCCCGAAGCGATCGAGATGCTCAAGACTCTGCAAACGCCCTGGCTCAGCGTCAAGGACGTGCACCTGTCCCTCCAATCCACGCCTGAGCAGCTGAGAGAGGCCCGCAAGGAGTTCGAGGCGGCCGGTTTGAAAATCATGAGCGCGGGCAACATCGACATGAATAATGCCGACCGCGGCGCCGACCGGCCCGAAGCCATCCGTCAAGCCTTCGAGTACGCCAGGCACGCCGGCATCCCCATGCTGGTGTGCGCGCCCACGCACGACAATATCAAGACTGTCGAGGGCATGGTCAAGGAATACGATGTCCGCATCGCCATCCACAACCACGGTCCCGAGGACAAGCACTTTCCCACCCCGCAGTCCGTGCTGGAAGTGGTGCGCCCGCTCGACCCCCGCTGCGGCCTCTGCCTGGATGTCGGCCACACGGCCCGCACCGGCGCCGGCATTCTGAAAGCCATCAACGACGCCGGCAGCCGCCTGTTCGATATGCACGTCAAGGACCTGCGCGATCTCGAAAAGAAGGACAGCCAGTGCGATGTGGGCGATGGCGAGATACCCATTCCCGCGATCCTCAAACAATTGAAGACCGTCGAGTATCAGGGCTGCGTGAACCTGGAGTACGAGATCCTGGAGAACGCGCCCCTGCTTGGAATGCTGCGCTCGCTGAGCTACATGCGCGGCGTGCTGGCGGGGCTGGCCGCGGCTTGAACAAACTTATGTCGGAAATTCCCATCGGCGCCAAGGGCGAAATGAAACTGCTGGTGACCAGCGAGAGCGTCACCAGTTTTTTGGGCATGGAGGGCGCGCGCGTGCTCTCCACGCCGCACATGATCGGCTACATGGAGCGCACCTGCCGCGACACCGCGCTTCCCCACCTCGAAGCCGGCTACGACACCGTGGGCACGCAGGTGAACGTGTCGCATCTCGCGGCCACCCCCATCGGCATGACCGTCACCTTCCAGGCGGAGATCACGGCGGTGAACGACCGCCGCATTCAATTCCGGGTGGAAGCCCGCGACGAAAAAGACAAGATCGGCGAGGGCACGCACGAGCGCGCCATCATCAACGTGGCCAAGTTCGCTACCCGCCTGGCGGGGAAAAAGGCGGAGACGCGATCGTAAGAAGTCAGCATCGCGCGGCTCTCCCCATAGCGCGGACAGCACACTGGTGAACATGCGGGAAATCGCGCACGAGGTGGCCGTAATCCCCGGGATCATCGCCAATGCGTACCTGGTCGGGAACGCCGCGTCCTGGGTGCTGGTGGACGCGGGCACGCCCGGCCGGGAGCGCAAGATCGCGGCCGCCTCGGAGGCGCGCTTCGGCCGCGGCGCCAGGCCGCGGGCCATCGTGCTCACCCACGGTCACTTCGACCACGCCGGCTCCGCCGGACCGCTGGCGGACCTGTGGAGCGTGCCCGTCTACGCGCATCCGCTCGAGCTGCCGTACCTCACCGGGCGGGCGCGGTACCCGCCGCTCGATCCCACGGCACCCGGATTCTTCTCCGCGCTGAGCCGCCTGTTTCCGTCGACCACGGTGAATCTCGGCGGCCGCGTGGCTGCGTTGGAAGCGCACCGCTCCGCGCCGGGCCTGGAGGAATGGGAGTGTCTGGACACCCCCGGCCACACGCCCGGGCACGTGGCGTTCTTTCGCCCGCGCGGCGCCGTACTGCTGGCCGGCGATGCCGTAACCACCATGAACCTCGACAGCTTCCTGGGCACCATCGCCAAACGCCGGCAGGTCTGCCGTCCGCCGGTGCCGGCCACCACCGACTGGGAGCGCGCCCGGCGCAGCGTGCAGTTGCTGGCGGCCCTGCGGCCAACGCTCATCGCCGCCGGGCACGGCACTCCCATGCGCGATGCCGCCGGCCAGTTGCAGGCGCTCGCCGACCGGTTCCCCATGCCGGCATACGGCCGGTACGCCCATGAGGCCGTGCGCGCCGACGAGAGCGGCGTCACCTACCTGCCGCCCCAGCCGCCGGCGCGCCGGTTACGGTAGAATATCTACCAACGCCATGCCGGAACCGCCGCAGGACCGCGTCGAACTGCTCCAGGGCACTCTGGACATGCTCATTCTCCGCACCCTGCTGTTCGGGCCCGCCCACGGCCACGAAATCGCCCGCCACATCCAGCGCACCACCAACGACGTGTTGCAGGTGGAGCACGGTTCTCTGTACCCCGCGCTGCACCGCCTGGAGCGCCAGAAGTGGGTGGCCGCCCGCTGGGAGACCGCCCGCGACCGCAACCGCCAGTTCAAGTATTACCGGCTCACGCCGGCGGGCAGGAAACAACTCGCGCGCGAGGAATCGAAGTGGAAGCAACTGGCGCACGCCATCGGGCGCGTGATGCGGCCGGCGCCGGGCGCCTGATTCCCACCGGTCTTCATTGAGGTTTCGCGGCCGGGTCCGGCCCCGTGTAACGGGCGCGTGGACGGATCAGCTCGCCGGTGGCATATTGCTCGATCGCGTGCGCAATCCAGCCCACCGTTCGGCCCAGGGCGAAGAGGACTAACGGAGCGCGGCCGGGCAAGCCGTACGCCCGGGCCAGCGCCGCCAACCCGAAATCCAGGTTCGGAAGGTCGTGCAGCAGCTCCCATCCTGCCTTCCGCAGGGCCCGCACCAGCCGCCACGCCGCCTCGTTTCCGCTGGCCTCGGCCAGGCGCAGCAACCGCGCCGCGCGCGGATCGCCGGCCGGGTAGAGGGGATGGCCGAATCCGGGCACGCGCTCCCCGCGGCGCAGCCGGCCCGCCACCACGGCCCGCGCACGTTGCGGCGATCCGGCCTCGCGAAACAGCGCCGCTACCCGCTCCGTTTCTCCGCCGTGGCGGCGTCCCTTCAGCGTCGCCAGGGCAGCCGAGACCACATCGTAAGGCGACGCGCCGGCAGAAGCCGCGCACCGGGCCGTAAAAGCGGAGACATTCAGTTCATGGTCCGCGCACACCACCAGCGCCGTGCGAATCGCCTCGCCCACCAGCGCCTTCTTCGGCGCCCATGCGGCCTGTAAAGCCAGGTGAACGGGAGCCCGCGAGTCGCGCCCGGCGGCGATCGCCGTCAACAACCGGACGATGCGCGCTCCGGTCTGGCGGACCGCCCCCGGACGCAGATCGTAAGAGGCCGGGTCCCCTGCTCCGGCCGGCGGCAAGGCCATTTGCAGCAGCGTCAAAGTATCCCCGGCGCATGGTCGCAGCCGCGCCAGTTGGCGAGAGGGTAGCGGGCAAGGTTGCTCGAATAGCCGCTCCCGGTCCGCCCCTTCCGCCCCCCACAACAGCTCCGCCACCTGTTCCAGGCTCGCCTTCTCCGCCAGTTCCCATACATCCCGGCCGCGATAATACAGCTTGCCATTGTGGATCAGCGTGATGCCCGACGCCAGTACCGGAGGGCCCCAGTTCAGCCCCCGCGCAGCCGCCTGGTCCGGGTCGCGCCGCGCTTCTTTCCGCGCTCGCAGCCGCTCGATGTCCTCCCGGTAATAGCGCCGCTCTCTCGGCCGGCCGGGCATCGGCGCCGACTGCAGTTGGCCGCGGCTGGTGTACGCGTACAACGTCGGCCGCGTCACCCCCAGCGCGTCGGCGGCCTGTTGCGCGGTCAGATAGCGCCGTTCGTTTGCCATATTACATTGATTCTATAATCAATATTGACAATATAATTGGCCCTGGCGGAACATGAAGGCGTGACCGACGGTTTGGAAGGGATCGTGGCCGCCGCGACGCGGCTGAGCCACGTGGATGGAGAGGCCGGGCAGTTGATCCTTGCGGGATATGCCGTGGAAGATCTCGCGCCTCATGCCAGTTTTGAGGAAGTCGCTTACCTGTTCCTCCATGGCCGCGTGCCGGCGCCGGCGGAGCGCGCCGCCTTCGCGCAGGATCTCGCCCGGCGCCGTGCGCTGCCCCCCGCCGTGATCGAAGTTCTTCGCGAGGCTGCCGCTGCCCAAACGCCGCCCATGGACGCGCTGCGGATGGCGGCCGCGATTCTCAGCCTCGGCCGTCCGGGAACCCCGCTCGACGACGCGCTCACCGCCATCGCCTCCTTCCCGGCGGCCGTGGGGGTCTATTGGCGGCTGCGCCGCGGCGAGACACCCGTGCCCATCCGCTGCGATCTCCCGCACGCCGCCCATTACCTCCACCAGTTGTCCGGCGCCGAGCCGCCGCCGGAGCGGGCTCGTGCCCTGGAAACGTACCTGAACACGGTGTCCGATCACGGCCTCAACGCCTCCACCTTTGCGGCCCGGGTGATCGTCTCCACGCAGTCCGATCTCTTCTCCGCGATCACCGGCGCCGTGGGCGCGCTCAAAGGACCGTTGCACGGCGGGGCGCCCGGCCCGGCGCTCGATCTGGTCTTCGAAATCGGCGCACCGGAGCGCGCCGAAGCCGTCATCCGCGCCCGGCTCGATCGCGGAGAGCGCCTCATGGGATTCGGACATCGCGTCTATCGCGTGCGCGATCCGCGCGCCGATGTGCTGGCCCAAGCCGCGGAGCGCTTCTATGCCGGCGGCGGCGATGGGCGCCTATATGACCTCGCACGGAAAGTGGAAGCTACGGCGCTTCGCCTGCTCCGCGAATACAAGCCCGACCGGCGTCTCGACACCAACGTCGAATTCTACACGGCCCTGTTGTTGCATGGTCTGGGCTTGCCGGCCGAATTGTTCACGCCCACTTTCGCCGCCGGACGTGTCGTCGGGTGGGCCGCACACTGCCTGGAACAACTTCGCGACGGCAGGCTGATCCGGCCGCAATCGCACTACGCCGGACCTGTGGGCCTTCATTACCACCGCGCTCCCGCCGGCGTGGCGTCCTGAGCTTACAGCGCCAGTTGGCCGCGGTACAGCATCTCTTTGGGATCGAATTTCGCCTTCACCAGCAGCCGGCCCAGGCGCGTCGTGAAGTCCACTTCTTTGTCCGCCGCGGTCAGCTCGATGGCGTCTTTGGAAAAGCCGAATAGCAGGATCGTCCCCGAGCTGATCTCCTTCTGGACCACTCCCGCCTGCGCCAGTTCTTTGCCCTTTGGCTGGAGAGTCGTGACCTGTTTCAGCTCGTCCATCCTGTCCTCGGAGGGCTTGGACGATTCCGCATCGTCGTCCTGCGAGCTGCGCCGCCCGGTCAGGAGAGGTATGCTGCTCACGCTGATCACGTAATGATTCGCGAAGGCCTCCGGCAGCGGCGTCTTCTGCGCGTCCAGAATCGGCCGCGCGCTTTCCCAGCGAACGGTGCCCTTGTACGAGGAGGTCGTGCCACCACGCCCACGGCCGCCTCGGCCTCCGCCTCCGCCCATGCCCCGGCCGCGCGGAAAGCCGATCCCGCCTCCGCCGGGGTAGCCTCCGCCACCGCCGCCTCCGCCGGGATACCCTCCGCCTCCGCCCCCGCGCCCGCCCGGATAGCCTCCACCGGATTGCCGGTCCCCGTCTTCGCCCGGGACATATTGCGCGGTCACTTCCTTGGCCCAGGGCGATTTGCTGAGCAGTTTATCCACTTCTTCCGGGCTCCACTCCGACGGAGCCTTTTTGTTCCAGAATTCCGAACCCGCGGCGAACAGCCGCCCCCAGGAGGCTATGCCGGCGCCCGCCAGCAGAAACGCGCGCCGCCGCGTCAGAATCGTTGGACTGCCATCTTGCTGCATAAATGTAGGACGTTGCTTCCCGGCGCTGCCGTTTCGAGAATCGGCCTGCTCCAGCGCACCACCCCTCAGCGGGTCCAGCCGGCTGGAGTAAGATGTACCCAAGGCCACCGGGATGCTGCAAGTCATACGCGCGCCGCAGGTATTCGACGTGGCCGTCATCGGCTCCGGCGCCGGCGGCGGCACCGCGGTCAAGGTCCTTACCGATGAGGGCTTGCACGTGGCGCTCCTCGAAGCCGGACCGATGCTCAACCCCGCGAAGGATTTCAAGGAGCACCTCCTGCCCTACCAGGTGGACCATCGCGGCGCCGGCGCCCACGCCGAACTCTACTTCGGACGCCAGCAGTGGGGCTACTTCGCCGCGCCCAACGGCTATTGGGAGATTGCCGGCGAGCCCTATTCGGTGGCGCCGGGCGACGAGTTCCGCTGGTTCCGCTCGCGCATCCTCGGCGGCCGCACCAATCACTATGGGCGCATTTCCCTGCGCTTCTCCGATTACGATTTCCAGCCCGAGGACGGCCTGGGCGATCCCTGGCCGGTCACCTACCAGGAAATGTCGCCCTGGTACGACAAGGCCGAGGGCTTCATCGGCGTCACCGGAACCAAAGAGGGCCTGCGCACCGCGCCCGACGGCAACTTCCTGCCCGCGATTCCGCCGCGCGTTCACGAAGTGCTGATCCAGAAGGCCTGCCGCAAGCTGAACATGCCGTGCATTCCCTCGCGCATGGCCATGCTCACCAGGCCGCTCCATGGCCGCGCCGCGTGCCACTACTGCGGGCAATGCGGGCGCGGCTGCCAGACGGCTTCGGCTTTCTCCTCCAGCCAGGCCATGATCTTTCCCGCCATGAAGACCGGCAAGCTCACCGTGTTCACCGGCGCCATGGCGCGCGAGCTGGTCACCGATGCCGCGGGCAAGGTGACCGCGGTCTCCTACGTCGATAAAGCCACCCGCACCGAGCAGCAGGTGCGCTGCCGCGCGGTGGTAGTGGCCGCCAGCGCCTGCGAATCGGCGCGCCTGCTGCTGAATTCGAAATCGCCGCGCTTCCCCGCGGGCCTCGCCAACTCTTCCGGCGTGGTGGGCCGCAACCTCACCGATTCCACGGGCTTCTCGCTCTCCGGCTACGTCCCCGCGCTGGCCGGGTTGCCGCGCTACAACTCCGACGGCATCGACGGCATGCACGTCTACGTGCCCTGGTGGCGCTACGGCAACGGCGCCAACGGCTTCCCGCGCGGCTACCATATCGAAATCGGCGGCGGATTCAACATGCCGCAGCTCGGCTCCTTCCACGGCCAGTGCGCCCGCCATGAAGGCTACGGAAAGCCGCTCAAAGACCAGCTCCGCGAAGAGTACGGCGCCTTCGTCCACTTCGCCGGCCGCGGCGAGATGATCCCCAATCGCCATACGTACTGCGAAATCGACCGCGAGCGCGTGGATGCCTGGGGCATCCCCGTTCTGCAATTCCATTTCCAGTGGAGCGAAAACGAGCTCCGCCAGGCGCGTCACATGCGCGAGACCTTCGCCGCTCTGATCGAGACCATGGGCGGTCGCGTCCTGGGGCCGGCCAGCCCCGGCCGCGAACCGGCGGGCATCTCGGTGGGCGGCGCCATCATTCACGAAGCCGGCACCGTGCGCATGGGGCGCGACCCCAAAACCTCCGCGCTCAACCAGTACTCGCAGGCGCACGAGGTCAAGAACCTGTTCGTCTGCGATGCCGCGCCGTTTGTCAGCCAGCCCGACAAGAACGTCACCTTGAGCATCGTGGCCTTCGCCTGGCGCGCCAGCGAGTACCTGGCGGAGGAAATGAGGAAAGGCCATGTCTGACGAAGCCGATGTTTCCCGGCGCGACCTGCTGCTGCGCATTGCCGCCGCCATGGGCATGACCGCGGTGCAGGTGCACAGCGCCGTGGCGCAGGAAAAAGCCGCGCAGAAGGGCCCCTATCGGCCCCAGGCGCTCAACGGCCACGAATACGCCACGCTCGAGCGGTTGAGCGGCCTGATCGTGCCCGCGGGCGACCGCTCGCCCGGCGCCGTCGAAGCCGGCGCGGCCGCGTTCATCGACTTCCTGTGCGCCGCGTCGGACGAAATGAAAACCATCTACACCGGCGGCCTCGCCTGGCTCGACGGCGAAATGCGCCGCCGCGAAAACGGCAGCAGTTTCCTGGATGCACCACCGCCCGCGCAGACCGCCCTGCTGGACCTCATCGCCTGGAGCGAGCGCGCACCCGCGGACCTGGCGGCGGGCGTGCAGTTCTTCGCCTGGGCGCGCAACATGGTGGTGGACGCCTACTACACCAGCCCCCTGGGCATGAAGGAGCTGGGCTACCTGGGCAACAGCGCGATGGAGCAATTCCGCGTGCCCCAGGAAGCCATCGACTACGCCGTGAAGCGCAGCCCGCTGGAGTAAGAAGACAAAAAACCGCCGGCCGGGTCCCGCCGCAAAAGGCGGAACCCGGCCGGGTGATGGGGTTCGGAATTGCGCGCTACGTTAGAAGTTGAAGCGCAGCATGAACTCCAGGATGCGTCCGCCTGGTTCGACGGTGCCCGAGATGTCGCGGTAAGCGCCGCTCACCTGGCCAAAGGCCGCCCCGATGTTGTTGTAGTTGGTGCCGCTGGCCCCGGTGCCGAAGTTGGTCATGTTGAAGACGTTCAGCGCCGTGGCGCGGAACTCCAGGTTCATGGTCTCGCGAATCCTGGTCCGCTTCACGATGCTGGCATCGAAGAAACGGTTCCAGTTCTGATAGAGGTAGCCGCGCCAGCCGAGCGAGCCCGCCGGCGCCGGCCCCAGGTACGGCTCATTGGGGTGGAGGTCGGCCGGAGTCTTGCCGCCCACGTTGAAGGCCGCCATGCTGTTATCGATCAGCGACTGCGGCAGGAAGAAAACGAGTCCCTTGCCGTCCGAGCCGGTGGTCTTGCGGATGTTCACCATGCTCTGCAATTGCGATGCAGTGAGATTGTTGAGCGTGATGCCGGTGTTGCTGGTGACCTGGTCGAAGGTGGCGAGGCCGTTGATGAAGAACGGCGTCCCCGACTGGATGCGCACCACGCCGGCCATTTCCCATCCCTCCAGCGCCTTTCGGACTACCGAATTGCCGACGGAGCCCAGCAAGGCCTTGCCCGGTCCGAAGGGAAGCTCGTAAATATAGTTGGCCTTGATGGCGTGCCGCATGTCGAAGCCGGTGGGCACCTTGTCGATGCCCAGGTTGCGCAGGGTGGTGGGCTGGGCCACGCTGCTGCTGCTGTTGGTGGGGCCGTCGGCGAGCGACTTGCTCCACACATAGCTGCCTTGCAGCGAGAGGCCACTGCTCAGGCGGCGCCGCACCTCGATCTGGAGCGCGTCATAGTATGAGGTGCCGTCGTTGGTCTCGGCGAAACTGCCGCCGGAGGCCACCGTCGGATTCACCACGAACATATTCACCGGGCACGGCTTTCCTCCGCAGGCTACGGAGGTCGCCTTGGTGAGATTGCCGATGCGCGTGGCGTTGGTGGCAATGTTGTTGGCCGCGCCGCCTGCCTGTCCCAGCAACAACTGCTGGGCCAGCGTAGCGTCGGTGGTGTTGCCGATGGCGGTCTGCAGAATCGGGACGGCCTGCTGTCCGGCCAAGCCCGTATTGCCCCAATTGTTGATGTTGGTGTTCTTGGTGATGTCCCCGCCGCGCGCGATACGCAGGTTGTTCTGCGCAATCTGGAACTCGTTGAGGAACCCGTTCTCGAAGATGTTCACTTCGTCGAGATTGTACTGGCGCCACAGGTGCACCCCGTGGTTGCCCGTGTAGCGGAATTCGATCACCGAGTTGTGGCCCAGCTCGCGCTGCCAGCCGATGTTCCAGCTCTGCACGTAGCCCAGGCTCATGTTCGGCTGGAAGTCGTTCAGGCTGGTGTTGAAGGTGGCCGGAATCGGGAAAGTCTGCTGGGCCAGAAGCCCGGACTTGGTGGGCAGATTGTTCCGGAACAGGACGCTGCCTGCCGTGCCGAAATCGGCCGGGGTGGCGGCATTGCTGACAGTGGCCGTTTCCGTGATCCCCTGGTTGGCGCCCCACAGGCTGATAAACAGTTGCTGCCCTTCCCGCACCGTGGATAGGGAGTAGCCCACACGCAACACCGAAGCGCCGTCGTGGCTGCCGAAGATCCGGCCCAGGATGCCGTTCATGCCGGGCGCCTGCCAGGCAGCGCCGATCGACGGAGCCCATTGGCCCGGTGTCGTGTAGGCGCTGCCCTGGGGCGCGGTAAACTGCGGGGTCACCCCGGTCAGGGTGCCCGGCTGGAAGAGGTTCCCCACACCGGAAAGGCCCCACAACCCGGCGTAACCGACGCTCGAGTACAGGCCGTTCAGGTTGGTGTAAGCGCCCTGCTTTTCATACCGCAGTCCGATGCTCAGCGTCAGGTTGCGGGCGGCGCGCCAGGTGTCCTGGGCAAACAGCCCGAATTCCCGCTGGCGGTCGCGATCGATGGTCGGCGTCGCGGAGTACTTCTTGGTCTGCTCGTCCAGCGTGAGCTGTTTGGAGATCGACGAAACGCGCCCCGTCAGGATGGAGTACAGCGTCTGCGCATCGCTCTGGTTGGTGGCCGAAGAACCGGGGAGGTTGGTCCCGTTGAACACCTGCGAGATGATCGGGTCGCCCGTGGCCGCCCCGAACGTGATGCTGGGCATGGTATCGTTACTGGCGATCTGCTGCCACGAGTTGACCTGCGTGAACTCGCCGCCGAACGAGAACTGGTGCGAACCCTTCACCACGTAGATGCTGTCGGCAACATCCTTCACCGGCGAATTGCGCCGTTGCATGCTGGTGGCTGTGCTGACGCCCGAGACGTAAGTGGTGTTGCTGGCGACATTCGTGAACAGCGGACGGAAGCCGTTCCATTGGCTGTACAGGCCGGGGTTGACGTCGGGAAAGAACAGGACCGTGCCGCCGTTCAGGCCGCCCCGCCACTCGTTGGTTACGTGCGAGCCGAACTGCGAGCGCAGCGAAATCGTCCCGTCGAACCGGTTGCTGAACTGCCCCGTATTGGTGGTGGTGCCCAGCACCGTGCCCGTGCCCGGAAACGCCGCCACCACGTTGTTCAGAAAGTCCGGTACCGAGATGTAATGATCGTAGTTGTAGACTACCGAGAGGTGGTGGTTGTTGGTGATGTTATAGTCCAGGCGCGAGGTCAGGAAGTTGCGCGTCTGGTCGCCGTTGGGCTGGTAGTTCAGGTCCACGCGGTTGTAATCGGCGTTGCTGGCAATGCGCGGTGTCACCACCCCTCCCGCGGCCGTGGCGTTCATGGCCTGAAACGTCTTGAGCAGAATCGGGTCGGGCGTGGACACCTGTCCGGCCGCCCCGGCCAGCGTGTACACGTTCACCGATTTCACCAAACCGGGATTGGCGATGCAATTGGAACCGCTGGGGCAATAGGAGAAGTTGCCGTTCAGCGCGTCGTTGGTGAGGATCTGGCGGGTGTACGACTTGGTGCCGGGCAGCAGATACTGCTCGAAGTTGATGAAGAAAAACGCCTTGTCTTTCTTGATCGGGCCGCCGATATGGATGCCGCGCTGCGTCAGCTTCACCACGTCGCGCTGTAGCCCCTGCTGGTTGTTGAAGTAGTAGTTGGCGTCCCACCCCGTCTGCCGCCGCTGGTAGAACCCCCCGCCGTGAAACTGGTTGGTGCCGCTCTTGGTGACGAACTTGATCTGCGCCGCACCCTGCCCGCTCATATCCGCGCTGCCCGCCGAGGTCGTCACCGTCAGCTCGTCGAGCGCGTCCACCGTCGGGTAGATATAACTGAAGAAACCGTCGCTCGACTTCAGCATGTTGTCCTGCGTGTTCATGCCGTCGATGGTCACATTCAATGCGCCGCGCGGCAGGCCGTTCACCGACGAGCTGCGCGGATTGGTGGGCGTCTGCACGCCCGGCTGGGTCACCAGCAGCTCCACCGCGTTGCGCGTCGCAAACGGCAGTTCGAAGAGCTGCCGGCCGCCGATGGTGCTGCTGATGGCGGCGCTGTTGGTCTGCACGATTTCCGCCCCGCCGGTAACGGTTACGGTCTCGTTGGCCTGTCCGATCTCCAGCCGGCTGTTCACGGTCTGCGGAACGCCCGAGTTCATGACGATGCCATCGGTGGTTGCCGTCCGGAAACCCGGCTTGGTCACCGAGACTCGATATGTCCCGGCCCCCAATGCGGGAACCGACCATTCCCCACGTTCGTTGGAGGTCGTCTTGACGGTTTGATCCAACGCCGTGTTGACTACTTGGACCTCGGCCCCGGGCACAGCGGCCCCGGACTGGTCGGTGACGGTTCCGCTCATCGCGGCCGTGTTGCCTTGGGCAATAACAAGCGTGGTGCACAAGCAAAGCAGGGCAGCCACCAGAAGCGTCTTCATTATTTGTACCCCCCTAGGTTTGATTTGGTAATGTGGGCCGATGATATACCACAACGGCGTGGGTGGCAAGGGGTTTTTGAGGGTTTTTACAAGAATCTGGCCGAAAACTCCCGAATATGAAATTCGGTAGGAGGAGAGAGGCAAACTACCGGAAATTCAAGCCGGCTGTGTCCGAAAGATAGTCAAGGGGTGGGGGCAGGCGGTGCCGCCTACCCCCCTGGTGGACTAGTTAGAACTGGTACATCAGCGTGAATTGCATCTGACGCCGCGCGGCGAATGTGCTGGTGATCTTGCCGAAGTTGGTGGAGGTCACCGACTGGTCGCCGATCAGAAACGACGGGTGATTGAAGAAGTTGGTCGAGTCCATGCGCAAAACGATGGAATGGCGTTCGTTGATCCGGGTGGTCTTGCTGAACCCGAAATCAAACGTGGTATCCCATGGGCCGTCGAAGACCCGGCGTCCTAGAGAGCCGGTGGTGCCCGCCCCGGGTGTGAAGAAAACCTGGTTCGCGAAGGTGGTGCCGGCCACGGCCGCCTGGAAGTTGGAGTTGAGAGCCGTGGGGATCACCATGGACGGTCCCTTGCCCGTCATCTGGAACTGCATGACGCTGCGCAACTGGTCCATGGTGAGCGAGGTATCCACCGTGTTGCAGCCGTTGGTGGGCAGGTTGGCGGTGCGGTTCAGGGTTCCGTAGGCCACCTGGCCTCCCAGCCCCGAACAGACCGAGAACGGCTCGCCCGACTGGTGATCGAAGATGCCCGTCATCTGCCAGCCCGACAGCAGGGCGCGATTGAGCGGACCGAAGCTGAGCATGTGGCCCGCTCCGAGCGGAAGTTGGTACACGAAGTTGAACTTCATGACGTGCGTCAGGTCGAAGGGGGCGCGCGACTTTTCCAGGCCCGGGTTGTTGTTGTCCATCAGTGCCTCGTAGCGGCCCTGGTTGTTATTGTCGCTGCCGCTCACGGCGTCGCTCAGCACCTTGGAGTAGGTGTAGTTGGCCTGGAGAGTAAGTCCGCGGTGCTCGCGCGTGCGCGCTTCCAGTTGCAGCCCGTTGTAAGTCGAGTTGCTGTAATTGGTCATCAGGCGGAGGCTGGCCGCCAGCGGGTTGGGCATGAAGCTGATCGGCCCGTTGGCCTTGGTGTTCTGGTAATTGAAGGCCATGTCGGCGACCGCCCCCTGCTGGAGGAACGTGCGGTTGGCCGCATTGGCCAGGTTGCCGCCGTTGGGCAGCAGCGGAAACACGGTGAGCGCCTGGCTGCCCGCGATGGTCGGATCGAAGACGGGGTTGAAGATGCCCGTCTTGGCCAGCGCCAGGTTGCCGTTCTGCTGGGCGCGGATGAAATCCGAGAGGAACCCGCCGGCGTTGATATTGACCTGGTTCAGATCGACTGCGCGCAGCAGCTTCGTCCCATGGTTGCCCACGTAACGCGCCTCCAGGACGAAGGCCTTGAACTCGTGCTGGATGCCGATGTTCCACTGCTGCACGTAAGGCGACCGCAGGTTGGGGTCGCTCATGGCGAAGTTGCTGTTCGGGTTCAGGTTGAAGTTGTCCTGGAAGGTGCGCGGCACGGTAAACGCGGGAGCGTTGATGGCCGGAAGGCCGGCCGAGATCGGGCTGGAGAGGCCGGTGGCCGACACCGTCTGCGCGAGCCCCGCGTTGGTGCCGGCGTTGCCGGTGAGCGCCACCAGGTACTCGTCGTTCACGTAGTTGATGCTGTAGCCGGCGCGCAGCGCCGTCCTTCCGTTGCCGAACACGTCCCAAGCCAAGCCGATATTGGGGGCGAAGTTGTTGTGGTCCGGGTTGTACAGCGGCGTTCCCGAGCCCGACGCGAAATTGAGCGTGCTGTTGGACAGCAGCGCGCCCACCGCGTTGTTGTTGGCGAGCTGCGGCAACAGCACCAGGCCGTTCTGTTCCTTCACCGGACTGTAATACTCGTAGCGCACGCCGAGATTGAGCGTCAGGCGCGGCTTCACCTTCCAACTGTCCTGCAGGTACCCGGAATAGTCGTCGAACCTCCAGTGGCGGTCGTTGGTAAACCCGGGAACGAACCCCGAGGTGCGGCTGGAAACGTTGAAGGTCCGCGTGTCGGTGGTCAGAAAGCCGGCCAGCGTCGCCAGCAGGGCATTGGCCTGGGCGATATCCGTGGAATTGGCGCCGGGCAGTTGCGCATTGGTCAATCCAATGGGGTTGGCCGAGCTGATGCCCACGGCGTAGGTGGGCGTGATACCGGCATCGTTGTATGGTTCGGTGTAATCCCTCTGCATCTGGAAGCCGAACTGGATATTGTGGTTGCCGCGCAGGTAACTGGCGTTGTCCGCAAAGTTATAAGTGTTGGTGTAGCGGCCCTGGCTCCGGAAGGTGGCTACCGGGGTGCTGAATATGGTGCTCCCGATAATCGCGTTGCCGAAGTCCTCCGTGCTGAGGAACAGCGCCGGGGCCATGTTGAATCCGAACCGCACTTCATTGGTGAGGTTCGGCTTCGGACTGTAGCGCCAAGCGGTGGAGAGCAGCTTGACCTTGTCGTTGTTGGCCACCAGCGGGATCGCGGAGTAACCGGAATTGTTCACATCGGGCCGGTCCAGAAGGTCGCTGTTCCAGGCGTAAGTGCCGGTGATGGTGCTCTTAGTCGACATGATATAGTCGATTTTGCCGGTCACGTTGTTGCGGCTGCGGTTGCTCCGCTGGTTGAACAGGTACCCGCCGGTATTCTTCAGCAGAGACGAGGAACTGTCGCCGGCGTTGAACGTATTGATCTGCGCCGGGCCGGGAATCCGGGCCAGCAGCGCGGCAACGGTAGGATCGATCTTCTGGCCGGTCACCCCCAGAATATTCACCTTCTGCACCGCCGCGGCGCTGCCATAGGTGAAGATACCCTGTGCGGCGTCGGCCGTTAGGATGGTACGCGTCTGCGCCGCCTGCTGATTCAGCCGGAACGCCTCGTAGTTGAAGTAGAAGAACAGCTTGTCCTTCTTGATGTGACCGCCCAGGTTGCCGCCGGTCTGGTTTTGATTCAGGAAGGGCTTCTTCACGCCGGACTGGTTGTTGAACCAGGTGTTGGCCGCCAGCGCGCTGTTGCGGTTCGACCAGAAGCCACCCCCATGGAACGTGTTCCCTCCCGAGGGCGTGACGAAAGTCACCTGGGACGAGCCCGATCCGAACGCCGGATTGGTGTTGGACGTGGAGAACGTCATCTCGGCGACTTGGTCCAGCAGCAACAGGTTGGGCGAGAAATCCACCGCGTTGGTGCGGATGAAATTGTCCTGGATGTTGATCCCGTCCAAAGTCACGTTGGTGAAGCTGGTGCGCTCGCCATTGACGATAGTGACTCCGCCTCGGCTCGAATTCACCCCCGCCTGCGTGGACACAAAGCCCTGCGGGCTGCGGTTCAGGATCGGCAGGTCCCTTACCTGATTGCGCGTGATGGTAGTCGAGACTTCGGCGTTGCTGGTCTGCACCGTGACCGCCGTTTCCTTCACCTCCACCACATCCGTGACGCTGCCCACCTCCATGCGGACGGTGTTAATGGACGTTTCGGTTCCGGCGGTGAGCAGCACTCCGCGCTCGGTAAATTTCCGGAATCCCTTGAACGAGACGACCACGTCATAGGTCCCGGAGGCGACGCCGGTGAAGGCGAACAGCCCGTCCGCCGTGGTTACCGTGCTTAAGATCGGTTGCGCCCCACCCGGCAGAAACAGCTCGACAATGGCGGCAGGAACGGCCAGGCCTGAGGGATCGACCACCGACCCGGTCAGGCGCGAAGTGACTTGCGCGGCCAGGAGGCCCGCAAACACTAAGAATGTGGCGACGAAAGCAATGCGAACACGCATTGCAGCAAAACTTCTAACGGCTTCGACTTTCATTTTCCCCCCTTTTGGAGATTTACCCTGAGATGGAGTAGATCATATACCACCCGGAGGTGGGAGACAAGGATTTTGTGGGCTTCCTGCGAAATTACGCGGCGGGAGCCCCTATTTGCGCTCCGCCCCACGTCCCGGACGCGCGGGCTGGGCGGTGTCCACTCCCGCCGCCTTCAGCACCTGCGACGCGCCCACATACTCCAGTTTCGGGGCCAGCTTGCGGATGCCGTCGAAGACGAAGAAGCGCGCCGCGTCGTCGATGGCCACGCGCCCGGACGTCACCCCGCGATCCTGGAGCGCGCCGGCAATGCGCTGGTAGGGGCTTTCGTCCTCCTGCCAGATGCGGATATCGTCGCCCACGTGGATCAACTCGCGGGCGCGCATCTCACCGGCGTATCCTCCCGCCCGAAATTCAGTTTCCGGATTTCGGCGGAGCCGCAGGCCATGCAAACAACTTGCCCGTCACGTCGCTTTTCCCGTATCTTTAGAAGGCATGGAAGTACATTTCGCACCGGAGACGGAAAAGAAGCTCAAGGACCTCGCCGCGCAGAGCGGACGCGGCCCGGACGAACTGGTTGAGGACGCCATGGCCGGGTACTTCGAGGAAGTGGCGCAGACGCGCGAAATGCTCAACAGCCGCTATGACGATCTGAAAAGCGGCAGGGTGAAGCCCATCCCCGGCGACGAGGTTGAAGCCTACTTCCGCGAAAAGAGCGCCGCCGCGCGGCGTTCCCAACCGGGTTCATGACCGGTTACAACTTTCACCCCGAAGCCAGTTTGGACCTTGACGAGATTTGGGAATTCATCCGCGCGGATAATCTCGACGCAGCCGACCGGGTGATTGCGGAAATCCTCGCCGCCATTCGCGCCTTGGCGCCTTTTCCCGATGTTGGCCACAAGCGCCCCGACCTCACCTCGCGGCCCCTGTGTTTCATTCTTGTGCGCGAACACCTGATCGCCTATGCGCCGGATGAGAAGCCGCTCTGGATTGTCGCAGTCATGCATGGACGGCGCAGCCCCCGCGTGATGGCCGCAATTCTCAGGGGCAGGGAGTAGCCACCACTCCCCGCTTCCGAACCGCGCTCCCGCCGGACGCGCGGGGGGAGCGGAAGATCGCAGGAACAGCGAGCTACGAGGCGGATGGTCAGGGCGAATGCACAGAGAAGGTTTACCGAGCAGCAATAAAGGCCTCCAAGGCATCTGGGCAATCGGACAACGCAACCATAGGGCTTACCTACCCGTCTGAATTGGATACCCCGCCCCCCGCTCCGAAGCGCTAGAGTTTTCGTGTCTTCTCCGCCCGACACTTCGCGTTCCACCGCCTACGCCCCGAGTGCGGCCTGATGAGCTTTCGCCAACGGCTCAAACCAATTAAGAATTAGCGTCTCTTTGGCCGGCGTAAGGCCGTCATGGAGATCAACTTCCAAACGGGAGTCCAAGACGGTTATCACTACGTGCTCACTTTGTTGCCCGAATTCCCAAAGATAAAATTTACGCGATTGCCGGTTCTGGCTTCGCTGCTTCTCAGGAGTTCTTTAACCTTGTCGACCATTTTTGAACTGTAGAACGAAGCGAACTGAGCGAAGGAGGGCCGTGGCCAGCGTGGAGCGTCTCCATAAGGGTAACTTTCGGCACGATGCAGAGAGGCCCCGGCCGCGCGGGCTGGGCGGTGTCCACTCCGGCCGCCTGCAGCACCTGCGAGGCGCCCACATACTCCAGTTTCGGGGCCAGCTTGCGGATGCCGTCGAAGACGAAGAAGCGCGCCGCGTCGTCGATGGCCACGCGCCCGGACGTCACCCCGCGGTCCTGGAGCGCCCCGGCAATGCGCTGGTAGGGGCTTTCGTCCTCCTGCCAGATGCGGATGTCGTCGCCCACGTGGATCAACTCGCGGGCGCGCATCTCCTCGAAGCCCGGTAGCGTCCACACGGGTTCGCCCTTCACCGGCAGCACCACGGCGAAGGTTCGCTCACTCTTCCCCCAGCGGACGCCGGTGAGGTAAAGCATGGCCGGCCCCGGCTCCAGCACCACCGCCTGGATGCCGAATTCCTTCATGGCCTCCTGAAGCTTCTCGATGCGCTGCCGGTAAGTGGTCGCGGTGATTTCCGTCTGCGGCATAGGATTATCCGAAGGGCTGATCGATGGCCGGGCTCTGCCGGGTGAACATGCGCGCGCCCTCCTTGGTGATATACATGCAATCTTCCAGGCGTACGCCGAACTCGCCGTAGATGACGATGGTGGGCTCGTTGCTGAAACACATGCCCGGCTCGAGGCGGGTCTTGTTGCCGCGCACCAGGTAGGTCCACTCGTGCCCGTCCAGGCCGATGCCGTGCCCCGTGCGGTGCGGCAGTCCGGGCACCTTGTAGCCCGGGCCGAAACCGAAACCGGCGATCACCTGGCGCGCGGCGGCATCCACCGCTTCGCAGGCCGCGCCCGGCCGGGCCGCGGCCAGCGCCGCGTCCTGCGCTTTGCGCTCCAGGTTCCAGATCTCCTTCTGGCGCGCGCTCGGCTGGCCGAAGATGGTGGTGCGCGTAATGTCGGATTGATAGCCTTCCACGCTGCAGCCGTCGTCGATCAGCACCAGGTCGCCCGCGCGCAACTGCTGCGGCTGGACGCTGCCGTGGGGAAACGCCGTGTACTTGCCGAAGCTCACCATGGCGTCACCGCGCACGCCCAGCGCCTGGTAGGCGGCGGCGATGCTGCCGCCCAATTCCCGCGGCGTCATGCCCTCGTGCAGGGTGGCCAGCGCCGCCCGGTAGCAGGCGATGGTGATATCGTTGGCACGCTGCATGAGCGCGATCTCGGCCGGCGATTTGATCACCCGGCAGGCGACCGTCACCGGGTCGGCGCTGGCGAATTCGAGCGCCGGCGCTCGCTTGCGCAGCCCGTCGAAGACCGCGAAGCGCACCCGTTCTTCGAGGCCCACGCGCCCCGCGGCAGCGCCGCGCTCCGCGAGCGCCTGCGCGATCCGGGGGTACGGGCCATCGCCCGCCGCCCAAGTGCGCACTTCGGCCATGCCCGGCGCCTGGCCGCCTTCGGGCACGATCCAGACCGGCTCGCCGCGCGCCGCCAGCACCAGGGCGGAGCCGTCGTTCGCTCCCCGGCGGACGCCCGTGTAATAGAACATGCTCGAGCCGCCCTCCATCACGATGGCGCCGAGTTTATTGGCGTGCATCAGGCGGCGCGCCTTCTCGCGGCGGGCGCTGCGTTCGTCCGCGGTGATGGGCTGGATGTCGTCCAGCATGGGCCGCAAGTTGCGGATCGCCGCGGGAATCACCGGCGGCTCCTGCGCGGTGGCGAAGCGCGTCAGCCCTGCCGCGGCCGTGCCCAGGAATACTCGTCGGTTCATGCGCGCCCTCCCGCGTTCACTCCGCTACGCCAGCAGCACCGGGTTCCGCTTGTGCCACTCCGTCGCCTGCTCGTAGGCCAGCGCCACGCGCAGGGGCGATCCCTCATCGTAAATCTTCCCCAGAAAACTGATCGCTTGCGGCACGCCGTTCAGGAACCCGCACTTCATCACCACTTGCGGGTTGCCCGTCAGGTTGGTGGTGGTCAGCAGGCCGTTGTTGGGGGCGAGCACGATGGCGTCCCAGTCGGCCATGAACTTCTCGAACCGCTCCACCAGCAGCGTGCGGATGCGCTGTGCCCGTATGTACTCCACCGCCGGGATCAGGCGCGAGCTGCGAAACGTGTTGGGCCAGTCGCCCGCACCCTGCATGCGCAGGGTGCGCACCGCGCCATCGCGCGTGATATCGTCGAAGGCCGCGGCGCCCTCGGCATCCAGCAGGAAGCGGATGGAAGCCAGGTCCTCTTTGTACTCGACCGGCGTCATGGCCACCCCGGCGGCCTTCAGATCGGCCAGCGCCTGGTCGTAGATTTTCTTGCGGTCGCCCGCCTGCATGCTGTCGAAGTCTTTCTGCAAGACCGCCACGCGCAGGCTCTTGAGCGGCTTGCGCGGCTCCCAGTGGAAGGGGTCGGCGGTGACGCTGCGGTCGTGGCCGTCCGGTCCGTAGATGGCGTTCAGCACCAGCGCGCAATCTTCCACGCCGCGGCAGATGGGCCCGATCTTGTCCATGGTCCAGCTCAGCGCCATGGCGCCGTGCCGGCTGACGCGCCCGTAGGTGGGGCGCAGGCCCACCGTGCCGCACGCCGTCGAGGGCGAGACGATGGAGCCCAGCGTTTCCGTGCCGAGCGCGAAGCCCACCAGTCCGGCGGCGGTGGAGGCGGCCGAACCGGCCGAAGATCCGCTCGACCCGCGGTCGTACTCGCCCTTCTCTTTGCCCGCCGCGGTGGGCCACGGACTCTTGGTCTGTCCGCGGAACCACTGGTCGCCCATGGCGAGCGCGCCCATCGACAGCTTGGCCATGAGCACCGCGCCCGCCTTGTACAGCCGTTCCACGCAGGTGGCGTCGGCGTCCGGCGTGCGCTGCTGGAACGGCTCCGCGCCCCAAGTGGTCAGGATGCCCCTGGTGTCGAACAGGTCCTTCACCCCGAAGGGAATCCCGTGCAGCGGCCCGCGGTAATGCCCCTGTTTGATCTCCGCGTCGGCCGCGGCGGCCTGCTGGAGCGCGGCTTCCTCGGTGAGCGTGACCACGGAAAGCAGCTTGGGCGAATACTTCTTCATCCGCTCCAGGTACATTTTCGTCAAGGCCGTGGAAGAAACCGCCCGCGAGCGCACCAGCGGCGCCAGTTCGGCGACCGGCCAAAACGCCAGGTCCTCCAGGTTCGCCGGCGCCTTCGCGGCGGATTTCGCAATCGTAGGCGCAAACCGCGGCGGACCCTTGACGGGCACGCGGCCGGGAAGCCCCGGATGAAAGGTGATGGCCGGCTCGGTGCCGTAAGGCACATCGATCTTGCGGACGCCCTCATAAGTGGAGAGCGACTGGTTCACGCGCCGCAGCATCAAGTCGATTTCGGCATCCTGGAACTCCAGGCCAAACAGCTTGAGCGCTCCTTCGACCTGCTCTTTGGTGATGCGCATGGGCAGCGGCGGACCGCCGCGTCCCGGACCGCCCGGCGTCGCCGCGCCAGGCGGTGGCGGCGGCGTGGTAACGGGCGGCCGTTGTTGCGAAGCTCCCGGCCGCGCGGCGGCCAGGACGCTGATCAATTGCAGCCAGGTTCGTCTGTCCATAGGAGTGCTACCTATGATACCCGATGGTCCGGGCGAGTTGAGAGCGCCTGGCAGCGTCACAACCGCTTGCCCCGCGCCGCTTGCCCGGCGAGCAGAAACGTACTGGGATATCTGCGCTTACCGCACAGCTTAAACGTTCCGAAGTCCTTGAACCAGTCGTCGTCCGGCACGTCGGGATCCTGCGCTTCCATTCAGCCAAATCGAACAGATCTTCCTCGGAAATCCGCCGCTCCTTTGCGCGATCGCGCAGGTGGGCCCACTTTTCCCTGGGCAACCGTTCCCACTGAATCTTGGGCATGCCTTCAACGGCCAAGTATCAGGGCGCGGAATTCATCGACCAATCGATCCTGTTGGTGTGGGTCGTCGCCGGCTAAATTCTCCTTCAGTCTTCTGAAGAATTCGCGCTTGCGGCTCTCTTGGCTTTCGAGGCCAAGCCTGACGAGCGCCGCGATCGCCTTGCTGATGCTCGTGTCCACCGTCTCGGCGTAGCGCTGCACCTGATTCGCCAGAGCGGGAGCCAGTCCGACCGTACACCGCGATCCGGCTTTGCGCCGGCGACTCTTGCCGGGTTTCTCCGCGTCGCGGCGTCTCATGGTCGTCTGGGAGTGAGGCATATGTCATCAGGATGCCTCAGTGCGATGCATTCTGGCAACTTTGCATAACGGGGTCACGGGCCCGCCCCCCGCCCTCCGCGCCGTGCGTTATACTCTTCGTCCATGAGGCTATTTCCGCTCCTATTGTGTCTTTCTTTGTCTGCCCTCGCGCAGGAAGAAGGAGGACCGCCGCCGCGCAACCAGGACCCCATCAACGCGCAGACTTTCGCTAGTCTGCGGGCCCGCCAGATCGGGCCGGCGTTCATTTCGGGCCGCGTGTCGCAGTTCGCCGTGTTCCCCGACGATTCCAGCCACTACCTGGTGGCCGAGGCCTCGGGCGGCGTGTGGCTGACCCGCAACAACGGCACCACCTGGACGCCCGTGTTCGACAACCAGGGATCCTATTCCATCGGCACCATCACTATCGATCCCAAGAATCCCTCGATCGTCTGGGTGGGCACCGGCGAGAACAACAACCAGCGCAGCGTCTCCTATGGCGACGGCGTCTACAAGAGCGAAGACGGCGGCCGCACCTGGCGCAACATGGGGCTGAAAAGCACCGAGCACATCGCCCGCATCGTGGTGGACCCGCGCGATTCCAACGTGGTCTACGTGGCCGCGCCGGGCCCCCTGTGGAAGGGCGGCGGCGAGCGCGGCCTGTATAAAACCACCGACGGCGGCAAGACCTGGTCGCAGAGCCTGATCAAGGTGGGCGACTACACCGGCTGCTCCGACGTGGTGATGGACCCGCGCAACCCCGACCACCTGTTCGCCGCTACTCACCAGCGCCAGCGCCGCTATTTCGGCATCATTCACGGCGGTCCGGAAAGCGCCTTGTGGCACTCCATCGACGCCGGCAAGTCCTGGACTAAGGTGGCCGGCGGCTTCCCCTCAGGCGACCTGGGACGCATCGGCCTGAACTACGCGCCGTCCAATCCCAGCATGATCTACGCGCAGGTGGAGGCCAACGAGGGCCGCGGCGGCCTGTTCCGCTCCACCGACAACGGCGCCACCTGGGAGCGGCGCAACACCTCCGACCAGCAGGGGCAGTATTACGCCAAGGTGCAGGTGGACCCCGCCAACGCCGACCGCGTCTACATTCACGGCGTCAATATTGAAGTCTCGGACGATGGCGGCCGCACGCTGGCCACGCTCCCCACGCGCAACAAGCACGTCGACAATCACGAAATTTGGGTCGACCCGAAGAATAACGAGCACTACCTGGTAGGATGCGATGGCGGCATCTACGAAAGCTTCGACCGCGCCGCCACCTGGATCTTCAAGGCCAACCTGCCCACCGCGCAGTTGTACGACGTGACGGTGAGCGAGAACGCGCCGTTCTACCAGGTCTACGGCGGCACGCAGGATAACAACAGCTTCGGCTGCAACGCCCGCACCAAGAACACGTCGCTCACCAACAACGATTGCTTCGTCACCAACGGCGGCGACGGATTCTACTCGCGCGTGGACCCCAAGGACCCCAACACCGTCTACGCCAACATGCAGAACGGCGGCATGGTCCGTTTCGATAAGCGCACCGGCGAGCGCGTCAGCATCCAGCCGCAGCCGGGCAAGGGCGACCCCGCCATGCGCTGGAACTGGGACGCCCCGCTGATCGTCAGCCCGCACTCCAACACCCGCCTCTACTTCGGCGCGCAGAAGCTGTACCGCAGCGACGACCGCGGCGATAGCTGGCGCGCGGTGTCGGGCGATCTTACCCGCCAACTGGACCGCAATAAGCTGCCGCTGATGGGCAAGGTGTGGACCATCGACGCCATCCAGAAGAATGTCTCGACCGCGCTCTACGACAACATCTCGGCCATCGCCGAATCGCCCAAACAGGAAGGCCTGATCTACGTGGGCACCGACGACGGCCTGGTGCAGGTCACCGCCGACGGCGGCAAGACGTGGAGCAAAATCGAAAAGCCCGCGGGCGTTCCCGAAGACGCCTACGTGCAGCGCATTCTGGCCTCTCAGCACGATGCCGGCACGGTCTACGTGGCCTACGAGAACCACCAGAACGGCGACTTCAAGCCCTACCTCATCAAGAGCACCGACAGCGGCAAGACCTGGGTGAACATTTCCGGCAACCTGCCGGAGCGCGGCGGCGTTTACGCCATCGCCGAGGACCACATCAACAAGAACCTGCTGTTCGCCGGCACCGAGTTCGCACTCTACTTCACCAACATCGGCGGCGAGAAGTGGATCAAGCTCAACGCGGGCCTGCCCACCATCATGATGCGCGACCTGGCCATACAGAAGCAGACCGACGACCTGGTGATCGGCACGTTCGGCCGCAGCATCTATATTCTGGACGACTACAGCCCGTTGCGGCTGGCCACCGCCGAAATGCTCCAGAAGGACAGCGCCATCTTCCCCGTGAAGAACGCGCTGTCCTACCTGCCCTACAATCCCGGGGGCGACCTGGGGACGAATTATTTCACGGCGCCCAATCCGCCCATCGGCGCGGCGATCACCTTCAACCTGAAGGAGGCCATCCGCACCAAACAGGCGGAGCGGCAGCAGCGCGAGCGCGCCGCGATTCAGAAAGGCGAAACGCCGCCTTATCCGACGGCGGAGGAACTGCACGCCGAGGCCCAGGAAGAAGCGCCGGCAGTCGTGGTGTCGATCAGCGATGCCTCCGGTAAGGTGATTCGGCGATTCGATGCGCCGGCCACGCGCGGCGTTCATCGCATCAACTGGGATCTGCGCACGCAGGGCGTGGCCCTGGCGCCGGCGATACCGCTCGGCGGCGGCGGGGGCGGCCGTGGCGGCGCGGGTGGTGGCGGAGGCCGTGGCGGCGCAGGTGGCGGCGGCGGCTTTGGCGGCCCCGGTGGTGGTGCGGGAGGCGGTGGCGGCGCCGGAGGCGAGGACGAGCCGCCGGTGGCTTTCGCCGGACGCGGCGGCGGGGGCGGTTCGCTGGCGCTTCCCGGCAAGTACACCGTGGCGCTGGCGAAGCGGCAGGGCGGCGTGATCACCCCGCTGGCCGGCTCACAGACGTTCGAAGTGGTGGCCGAGGGCCCCAACAGCAAAGAGGATCGCATGGCCCTGGCTGCATTTCAGGAAAAGCTCGCCACTTTACAGAAGGCCATGACCGCTACCCAGGAGGCCGCCACCGAAGCGGGCACGCGGCTTTCCGCGATCCGCCGCGCCATCGACGCCACGCCCAGCCTGCCCGCCAAGCTGCGCGAGGAGTCGCTGCGACTGGACAGGAACCTGGCCGACATCAACATGGCCCTCTCCGGCGACCGCGTCTGGCGCTCGCACAACGAAGGCTCGCCCGCATCCATTGCCGAGCACATGCAGGCAGCCGCCTCGCCCACTCGCGCCACCACCGGCCATCCCACCAAGACGGCGATGGAGCAATACCAGATCGCCTCCGAGGGACTGGCCGCCGAGCTGCCCAAGCTCCGCAAACTGATCGAGACCGATATCAAGGGTCTCGAAAAGCAGCTCGATGCCGCCGGCGCGCCGCCCACGCCTGGCCGCCTGCCGGAGTGGAAACCGGGCAAGTAGCGAACTTTGCGGGGCCTGCCAGTCTCAGGCCCCCACGGTCCCGCCGGACCAACCTGGTCCGGGGCTTTCGTAACCCCTTATTTCTCAATGCGTGATTTTCCTGGCCGGACCAACGTGGTCTGGAGCAAGCAGAACTGCGTGCGGAAACACAATGGCGCTCAGCCTGCCTCTTCCACAGCGGGGCAGATTTGCCCAGGAGGGAAAAGGGTATGTTGCATTGGTCGTTGATCTTTCTAATTATTGCGCTGGTGGCCGCGGTGCTCGGGTTTGGCGGCATCGCGGGAGCGGCCGTGGGAATCGCCAAAGTCCTGTTCTTCGTTTTCCTGGTGATCTGGCTGATCGCACTCCTGGTTGGCCGCCGCGCGGTTTGAAGCCGCGCGGGCGTCGGAACGGCACGGGAGGTCTGCCGCGGGCGGCAGGTCTCCTGTGTTAATCGACCTCGCGAATCCCAACCGTGGCACCTGCCAGCGAGCGGAAACCGAACTCCGTGAAGGGAAATCGCTGAGTCGAGACGGTGCCTATTCTACGATACGGAGATTCTTCAGTTCCCGCAGGGCCGATACGTCCGTCACCTTCGTAAAGCTGAGGTCGAGCCGGGTCAGGTTCTTCAGCTCCTGCAAGGCCGATACGTCCTTCACGTTCGTAAAGCTGAGGTCGAGCCGGGTCAGGTTCTTCAGCCTCCGCAAGGCCGATATGTATTTCACCTCGGTGTTGTTGAGGTTGAGCAAGGTCAGGCTATTCAGCTCCTCCAGGTCCGATACGCCCGTCATCTTCGTTTCGCTGAGGTTGAGCTGAGTCAGGTGCGTCAGCCCCCGCAAGGCCGATATGTCAGTCACGTTCGTTTCGCTGAGGTTGAGCTGAGTCAGGTTCCTCAGCTCCCGCAATGCCGATACGTCCGTCACCTTCCAACCGTGTACGATGAGTGACCACGGAGCGGGAAGCCGGCGTAGGATGGGCATGCTCTCCGGCGGGATGGGGTCGTTTCTCTGCACTTCCAGGATGCCCTCGTTTTCACGGACCGTCCAACCCTGCCTGGTGAGCGCCGCCCTGGGATCCTGGCTCGTCGCCCACGGGATTGCCAAGGCTGCAATTCCCATCACTGCGGTGGCAGTCCAAGGCAGCCAGGGGCGGACGCTCCGCCACCAGGAAATCGTCCGGCGCGCCACGATGGAATCGAGCAGGGGAACCAGGAAGTCGTGCGAAATCTCCCAGGTTTCCTGCTGCTGGTCGAGGGGGCGAACCAGGGCGCGGTCGCTTTCGCCCAGCCGGCGCAGGCACGCGCGTACGGCGGAAGCTGAGAGTGCCGTTGCCTGCACCAGGCCGGCGACCGTACGCGGCCGCTTGGTGACGTTGTCGGTGATGAGCTGCGGAATGAGTTTGCCAGCTACATCGCGGACTTCGGGGAGCGCGAGGGATTCTCGTAGAAAGCCGCGGATCAGCCCCCCGCGAAACCGGCGCGGCAGGCCGCTGGAAAACCGGCCCAGCACCAGGCCCAACAGGTTTATGGTTACGGGGCGGATGAGGCCGGCGGTTTGCTCGATTTCGGCGGCCTCGCGCAAGACGCTGCGCATGAGGTCCGTGTTCACCGTGAGACCGGACTTGCGCATAAACTCCTGCGCTGCGTTTTCGGTGAAAGGCGAAATCACTCTCCGGTTCATATCGAGTTGCAGCTTAGGCCAGGGCTGGTCCTGGATGAAACCCTCGTACTCGGGCCGATACACCAGGAGGAACGTGAGGCGGCCGATCGGCTCTGCGCAAAGAAACTGCCGGAAGGCTGTTTGCCACTCCTGGCCGGTGAGGATGAGAAACTCTTCGAACTGGTCGACGACGATTAGCAGGCGGCGCTCCCCGAGACGTTGCGTAGCGCGAGTGAACAGCGATCGCAGGTCGTCGGTTCGTGCGGGCGCCTTGTCCCAGATTACACCCGGCTGCAGAAGCTTGTCCCTGATCCGCGCAAGCAGATCTTCTTCGTAGCCCCGGAGCTGAATGACGACGTGGTTTTCACGCTTGAGTTTGGGTATCACCCATGCCGAAAGCAGAGAACTCTTGCCGGTTCCGGAAGCGCCGGTAAGGTACAAGACCGGCTCCCCGGTATTTTCGATCCAGCGCAGGACCTCCTGGTGGGCGTTGTCGGCGCGCTCGAAACCTTCTTCGTTCTCGCGGGGACGGAGCGTGAAGTACCCCGTCTGGATAGTTCCGGTGATTTCGGAGTAACGCTTGATGCGGCGCTGCTCGATGACTGAAGGAATGGTGGAGAATACCAATGCAAGCAGCGGGAAGGCGGCAATGAGGGCCACGCCGAGCCACGGCGGGATGCCTTGATCGTGGAGGTCCTTAGTGAGCTCCTTGAACCTGGTGAGCGCCAGAATCAGAGCGGCCACATACGCAGTGAAGAGACCGGCCCAGGATGTCGCAAGACGGACAGTGACATCGAGCCAGTCGCGGCGAACCGGTAGTCCCGGGGCACCGGAAGCTGGAGCAAGATTTGCAGTCCCCACGGTGAATCTTAGTCTAATACAAGCGGACTGCGGCGCTGCCCGGATTCTGACAATGTTTGTGAGGCGGGCACCCTGCCCGCGGCCCGGCGGCGGTGAGCAACCGCCGCGCAGGATTGCATCCTGCCCCACTACACTAATACGCCAGGTCGTGTGGCAGGCGATGAAGTAATCGGTCGCCGCCGGCCAACCGGCATGGGTGAAGCGCAGCAGTGTTCCGGATGCGCCGCTGTCCAGCCGGAAGACGATGTGCGTGCCGTTCCATTGGTTTGCGCCCATCCCAGGCCCGTCCCCCCAATCCCATATGCGGACACCCCGGCTCGACCGGGTGTATCCTAAATGACTGCCCCACAGTGAAATAGCATCTGGCAGCGCAAGTGCCATATCAACCCGGCTTTGCGGTATGTATAGAGTCTGATGAAATCCTCCGAGCCGCGCACCCCCTGCATCCTGATCGCCGACGATCAGGCCGATGTCCTGGAGGCGTTGCGCTTCCTCATCAAGGGCGAGGGTTACCAGGCGGAGGCCGTCATGTCCCCGGCGGCGGCCATCGACGCGGTGGAATCGCGCGATTTCGATGCCGTTCTCATGGACCTCAACTACACCCGCGACACCACCTCCGGGCAGGAGGGGCTCGACCTGCTCAATCGCATTCAGGGACTCGACGGCACCCTGCCGGTGATCGTCATGACCGCCTGGGGCTCGGTCGAGCTGGCGGTCGAGGCCATGCGGCGCGGGGCCCGCGACTTCATCCAGAAACCCTGGGACAACGCCCGCCTCTCGGCCATTCTCAAAACCCAGATCGAGCTCGGCCGGGCCCTGCGCCGCGGCCAGCGCCTGGAAGCGGAAAACCGCGCCCTGCGCGCCGAGCGCTTTCCGCAGTTGATCGCCCACGCCGCCGCCATGCGGCCGGTCCTCGACGTGATTTCGCGCGTCGGCCCGTCGGACGCCAACGTGCTCATCACCGGCGAAAACGGCACCGGCAAAGGTCTGGTGGCGCAAACGCTGCATTCGGTTTCGCTGCGCGCCACGCGGCCGCTGGTCACGGTGAACACCGGCGGCCTGGCCGAAGGCGTTTTTGAAAGCGAGCTGTTCGGCCACGTGAAGGGCGCCTTCACCGACGCCAAGGTGGACCGCGTGGGGCGCTTCGAAATGGCCGACGGCGGCACGCTGTTTCTCGATGAAATCGCCAATATTTCGCAAGGGCTGCAATCCAAGCTGCTGCGCACGCTCGAGACCGGCGAATTCGAGCGCGTGGGTTCGTCGAAGACACGCCGCGTGGATGTGCGCGTCTTTTCGGCGACCAATGCCGAGCTGGGCGTGCAGGTGGCCGAGGGCCGCTTCCGCCAGGATCTGCTGTTCCGCCTGAACACCATCGAACTGCGGCTGCCGCCGCTGCGCGACCGCCGCGAAGACATACCGCCGCTGGCCGGCCACTTCCTGCATCAGCACGCCGAGCACTACCGCAAGCCGCTCACGGGCTTCGACGAGGGCGCCATCAAGGCCCTGCTGGCGCACTCCTGGCCGGGCAACGTGCGCGAGCTGGATCACGCCGTGGAGCGCGCCGTGCTGATGGCGCAGGGCGAGACCATCCGCGCCGCCGACCTGGGGCTGCGCGCCGGCCGCGAAGGTCCGCCCCGCCTGGAAGAGATGAGTCTCGAAGACGTGGAGGCCCTGCTCATCAAGAAGGCACTGGCGCGCTTCAACGGCAACGTCAGCCACGCCGCCAACGCCCTGGGCCTGAGCCGCAGCGCGCTCTACCGGCGGCTGCAACGGTACGGGTTATGAGGGCGGGGGCCGGGGGCTGGGAAAGCAGGGGCTGGGGGCTGGGGGCTGGGGGCTGGGGGAAGGACCGGCCCTGCGGGCCGGGCTCTCTTGAAGACGTTGCAGCGAGGCCGGGGCGTGGCGCCTTGGCGTTTCGCGCGGCTCGCCAGTCTGGCGATTTCGGCCCACAGCCCCTGGCGCCAGCTCCGCAAGAGAGCCCGGCCCGAAGGGCCGCACTATCCCCCAGCCCCCAGCCCCCAGCCCCCAACCCCTGCTTTCCCGGCCCCGACCCGCAAAGGCAGCGGGTACCCCCCCCGGCCCCCAGCCCCCAGCCATGACCCGCTCCTACAAACCCGCCCGCCTCAGCCACGAAGGCCGCGTCGTGCTGCTGGCCTTTCTGGCCGGGCTGCCCGGCTCCGCCACGGCGCTCTACCTTCTCTGGACTCTCGGCTTTCAACCCAAATACCAGTGGACCTTCACGGTCCTCATCGTCTGCTCCTGGCTGGGTTTTGCCTTGGCCGTTCGCGAACGCGTGGTCTTCCCGCTGCAGACGCTCTCCAATCTCCTGGGAGCCCTGCGCGAGGGCGATTTCTCCGTCCGCGGACGCTCGCCGCGCCCCGATGACGCCCTGGGCGAGGTCATGCGCGAAGTCAACACGCTGGGCAGCACCCTGCGCGAGCAGCGCCTGGGCGCGATGGAAGCCACCACGCTGCTGCGCACCGTCATGCGCGAAATCGACGTGGCCATTTTCGCTTTCGACGAACACCACCGCCTGCGCCTGGTGAACCGCGCCGGCGAGCGCATCCTGGCCGCTCTGCCCGAACGCCTGCTGGGCCAGACCGCCGCCGAATTGAACCTGGAGGCGTGTCTGGACGGCCCGCCGCAGGGGACCTTGCAGGCCGTATTCCCCGGCGGCGCGGGCCGCTGGGGCGTGCGCCGCACCAGGATTCGCGAGCGCGGCCTGCCGCTCGACCTGGTGGTGATCTCCGACCTCACGCAAGCCCTCAGCGAACAGGAACTGCAGGCCTGGCAGCGCCTGGTGCGCGTGCTCGGCCACGAGTTGAATAATTCGCTGGCCCCCATCAAATCCATCGCCGGCAGCCTGGAGAGCATTCTGGCGCGCCAACCGCTGCCCGAAGACTGGCGGGACGACATGCGCCGCGGCCTGAACGTGATCACCTCGCGCTCGGAAAGCCTGAGCCGCTTCATCGGCGCCTATGCCCGCCTGGCCAAGCTGCCGCGCCCGCAGTTGCAGCCCCTGGACGTGGCCGCCTCGGTGGGGCGTGCCGTCAGCTTCGAGACGCGCCTGGCGGTGGAAGTGGTGCCCGGCCCGCACATCACCGTGCAGGGCGACCCCGATCAGCTCGAACAGGTGCTTATCAATCTCCTGCGCAACGCGGCCGACGCGTCGCTGGCCACCCATGGCGCGGTGCGCGTGGGCTGGGGCCGCGACGGCCGCATGATGGAGATCTGGGTGAAGGACGATGGCGCGGGCCTGTCGAGCACGGCCAACCTGTTCGTGCCCTTTTTCACGACCAAGCCGGGAGGCTCGGGCATCGGCCTGGTGCTGAGCCGCCAGATTGCCGAGGGGCACGGCGGCGCGCTCATGCTCGAGAACCGCGCCGACGGCCCCGGCTGCGTGGCCCGCCTGCGGCTTCCGGCGTAACTGAGCGCGGCGCCCATGCCTTCCAAGAAGGCCGCACGCGCGCGCGGCGGCATATAATGAGAGTGTCAGGTGTCATTTTGGGGGGCGCGATGACGGAAGCCGATAAGGAAAAGGCGGAGGCAGGTGCAGTAGCAGGCGTCGGGGCTGGTGTCGGCGGCGCCGGCGGGGCAACCGTGGGCGTTCTGGAACTAGCCGCTCAAGGCACGGTCACGGGCCTGACGGCCGGTGTCGCCATCGGGGTCGGAGCCGCGGCCGGAGCCCTGGTGTTTTTCCTGGGCTACAAAGCCTACCGGCACTTCACGAAATCGAAGCAGTGAGGCGCGAACGGGCGCAACCCGTTACCGGTCTCCCGCGAAGTTGAGCGTAATCGACGCCGGTGAATCCACCTGCACGCCGTTCAGCAGCGCCGGTTTGTACCTCCACTGCATCACCGCGTCGATGGCCGCCTGGCGGAGCATGGCATTGCCGCTCACGGCTTTCACGCCCTTGACCCGGCCATCGGCTCCGATGGTCGCTGCCAGGACCACCTGGCCTCTGGCGCCAGCCTGCCGCGCCAACTTGGGAAATTCGGGGTCCTTGCGATAGGTCAACACCGCCTCCTGGAACTTGCCTCCGGTCTTGACCGCGGCCGGCTGTTTGGGAGCGGGCGGGGCGGCCGCGGGGGCGGAGGTGGAAACCGGCGGCGCCTGCATCGCCGGCGGCGGCGTCAACCCGCCCAGGACGGACGGCGCGGTGGCGGCCGGGCTTTGGCCTACTGCGGGCGCGTCCGGCAGGTCCTCGGGACGCGCCGGGCGCAGCCTTTGCGAGAGCGAGTCCCGGTTGAAGGGCTTCGCCGGGGTCGCGTTGGCCGGTTTCGCTTCTTCGACCGGGTTTGCAGCCTCGGTGGTGGCGGCAGCGGCGCCATTGGCCGCATCCGCCTGCGGATTCGCAGGCGTGCTGGGATTAGCCGCCTGCTGCGGCGCCGGCGTGCCGTCTACCGGCGAGGGCCGCGTGTCCAGAAACTGCAGCGCATCGGTCGTCGTTTTGGATTTATCGCGCCCCGTCACCTCCATGAGGAAGCTCACGTTGCCGGTCAACGGCGAATACACGATGCTGCCGCTGCGGAGCAGGTTCAAATCCATGTTGGAATTCTCGTGCCGTTCGCCGTCGTTGATCGACAGCGTGGCGTGCGTCGCGTTCTTGATGGCGTCGGAATCGCGGTTCCAGGTCAGCAAAAGTCCGCCCGACGTCCGCTCCACGCGCAGCGCCAGCGGGGAAGAGTCGTGCGGCGCGGCCGCCGGGGTGCGAGTACTGTGGCGCAGGAAACCCGGGTAAACGAACAGGAGCACGATCAACAGCAGCCCGGCGGCGGCCGCTCCGATCATCCACAGCTTGCTGCCTTGCGGCTTCTCCGCGGTGTCCAGAAGGTCGGCCGCCAGGAAAGACTTGTCCGGCTTGGCGGCGGCCGGCGCGGCGGGCGCCGCGGCCCGCGCTTTCTCGCGCGCCGGAGCGGCGGGCGCTTTTTCTTCCACTCGTGCCGCCGTGGCGGGAGGCGCGGGTTTAGCGGGAGCCGCGGGCTGCGCGGGCTTCCCCGGAGCAGGCTGTGCCGCCTTGGCCTGAGCCGCGGGCGGTGCGGGCTTGGCCGGAGCGGGAGCGGGGGTAGGCTTCGCCGGAGCCGCAGCCGGTGCCGGCTTGGGCGGAGCGGGCGCCGGGGTGGCAACCGCGGCGGGTATGGCGGCGGGCGTCTCGGCCGGCGGCGGAGAGGGCGGCGCCCCCGCCTCGCGGCGCGGTGCGATGGGAACAATCTGGGCGCGCACGGCGGGCTTGGCAGCGGCCGGCGGCGGCGCCGCCGCGCCACGGCCGTTCCCCGCCTCCCCGCCGGGCAGCGACGGCTTCAGTTCCGACGAACGCAGCGGAAATTCGAGGTAGCTCGCTTCGCCGCGAATCACGCCGCCCTCGCGGATGAATATCCCGCCCGTGCTGGCCTTGGCGGCGAAGGGCCGGATCAGCAGCGCGATGTGGTGCGCTGCCCGAAATCGGGGGTCGAAAAACGCCAGGTCGTCGGCATCGAACGACAGCCCTTTGCGGGTATGGCTGCGGAAGTATCCGGCTACCCGCGCGCTGTGCCGTTCGATGGCCTCGTCGAAGCGGCCCATGTCCGCATCCGACAGCCGGTAAAGCGGGCCGCGGCTGTAATCGCACACCATCAGCTCGTACTCTTCGATGGTCACCAGCGCGGGGTTTCCCGGAGATACGCTTCCTAACAGTAGACCGCCGATTTCCGAACCGCGCGAGCTCAACGAGCGGAAGCTTTCCACCGCCTCGTGCTCCAGGCGGTCAATCAACGGAAAGGAAAAACGCACCGCTACCGGTTTCTGCGGAACCTCCCAAATGTAGCAGGGCGAAGAGGAAGATTGCAGATCGAGGCGCTCTGCGCGCGCAGTCGAATCAGTCATGGTAAACCTCCGCCGGGGCCGCCGCGTGGAGCGACACCGGTCACACGTTGAGTTTACTAGAATTCGTACGTTTTTTAGCCATAATTTTGGGGATATTATCCAAAATTAGCAGTGCCGCTGCCCTTCGTTAGGGCCACTGATAACATTGGTTTACACGGAATGCTAACTTTGGATAGTTAGCGTATACTCCCACGATTTATCCTAGTAATTCTACAATATTCTGCCCTATAATGAGGCGAAAATGAGTGCGCGTACTTGCCAGCTTTGCGGAAAGGCCCTGAGCCGGATCTGGGCCGGTTCTGGCGGCGATTTCTGTTCCCGCGAGCATCGCAACCAATACCGGCTGCGGCTGGGCATGGACCGCCTGGAAGAAGAGAACAAGATCGCCAGCCTCATGAGGCGGCGCGAGAATCCCAAGGCGCTTCCCTTCGCGCGGCTGGCGGGCGCCTACGAGGTGACGCATCGCGGCTTTTTCCAGGGGCGCATTCCCTCCTCGCGGCGCGAGCTCGGCCCCTTGCCGCAGAGCCGGCCCATCGTGTCGGCGCGCTTGTCTGCGGATGCGGAGAATTATCTGGCGCCGCGCCCGGTGCCACCGGCGGGACAACCCGCGCGCAGCGCCGATGGCCGGCCACAGCGCCTGTTTCAGGCCGGCGAGCTGGCTTTGCCCGGGCGCCGTTCGAAGGCGGCGGCGGCGCTGCCGCAGGCCAGCTACGCCACGGCCCACGATCGCGTCTTCGGTGCGGAAAGCCGGCGGCGCGAGTTTGGCGTCCTGCGCCACCCCATCCTCCGCGTGCACCTCGATCGCGAAGCCATCCCGCTACACGCCGCCGCGCCGCCGGCTGTCCACTACCTGCGGAAGCCGCGGCTGGCGCGCACACCGCGGTTGTTTCCCAACCGGGGCAACGCGCTGCGCGTTTCGAGCGGCCTGGCCTTCCGGCTGCCCGCGGCGCGCGCCCGGCGGCTTTATCTGCGCCCGGCTCCGGCCGGTCTGAGGTGGCCCGACCTGCCACACCGCATCGCCCCGGGCGCCCGGCTTCACGAGGCGGACCCCAGAGCCTCCCGGATCGCGGTGCCCGGTCCCGGCCTGCGATGTCCCGCATCTCCCCAGCCGCGGGCGGTAGCGTCATTTCGCTGGCCCCGCGCCCGCCTGCTGGCGGGCCGCGCCCAGTTTGGCGCGGTGCCGGGACGGCGAGCCGCTCTGCGCGATCGGTTCCGCCCTGCAGGCCGGCTCCACTTGCGCCGTCTGGCGGTCCCCGCGTCGGCGGTGTTTCCGGCAGCGGACGCCGTGCGCCTCTTCTCCCTTCCTGGCCGGCCCGTGCCGCAATCTCGGGGCGACAGCCCCGCGCCGCGCCTGGGACATGCGTCCTTTGTGCCGCAGGAGGCGCCGCTGGGCCTGGCGCAATTCGCGATCGACGGTTCCCTGAGCACCTGGGCGAGCACGCCCACCCCCGCCACCGCGCCCGCCGCGCCGCCCAAACCCGCCCAGAAGGCGCCGGCCGCTATTTCCGCTCCGGTAACCATGGAAGACCACTTCGATGCCGGCATGAGCCACTGGACGGGCGAAGTGAACGATTGGAAGCTCGATGTGGCCGGCGTACGCACCGGCGCCCTCGCCCTGTACAGCCCGTCGCTCGAAATGAGCGATTACGATCTGCAATTCCTGGCGCGCATCGAGCGCCGCAGCGTCACCTGGGTGTTTCGCGCCTGGAATCCCACCGAATACTACATGGCCACCATCGCCGTAACGCCCGACGGTTACGAGCTCACGCGCCGCGCCGTGGGAGTGCCCGCCGCCGAAGGGATCTCCGAGCCGGTGACCGTGCCGGTGCCGGCGCGCGTGGCGCCCGCCAGCAAAACCGCCATCACCGTGGGCACGCGGGTGAAGGGCGACGAGTTTGCCATTTCCATCGACGGCCACACCGTGGCCACCTGGACCGACGCCCGCCTGCCCATCGGCGGCATCGGGTTTATCGGCGCCCCGGACGACCGCGCCCGGCTCTATTGGGTCAGAATCTCGACAGACGAAAGTTCCAGCAAGGAGTATCGGAAAAAATGAGTACCACAGCCATCAGAACCAACAAGGTGCAGGCCTTCCGGCCAGCCGCGACCGAGAGCGGAGAGAGGACCTCCGGAGGAGGCTACCTGGCCCGTGCCGTGACCTTGCACCTGGCCGGCAAGCGCGACGAAGCGCTGCGACAGTTGCAGGCGGCGGTGGCCGCCAACCAGGCGTCTCCGGAAATCCATCGCGCCATGGGGCACATCCTGTTCGAAACCGGCCAGTTCAAGGAGGCCGCCCGGAGTTACCAGGCGCTGCTGCAGCTCAAACCGCAGTTCGCCATGGGATGGTTCAACATGGCCGTGTGCCTGGAGCGCACGGGCGCGTGGGAAGAAGCGTCGCAAGCCTTCCACAAGGCCTGCACGCTGGACAGCGCGCACCTGGAATCGCACCTCGGCCTGGGAGTCTGCCACCTGCGGCTGGAGGATCCCAAGTCGGCGCTGTTTTCCTTCGAGCGCTGCCTGGAGCTCTCGGCCGGGCACGAAGACGCCATGTTCGGGAAGGCCGCGGCGCTGCAGTCGCTGGGCCACCCCGATGAGGCCTCGGCGCTCTACCAGCGCATTCTCGAGCGCAACGCCGATTCCGAAGAATCGCTCTCCAACCTGATCCTGATCGGCATGTCGAAGGAGGATTTCGACATGGTCCGGGAGTATTCCGAGCGCCTGCTGGAGCTGCGTCCGGAATCCACCGTGGCCCTCGAAGGGCTGGCCGCCTGGGCCTGCGCCGCCGGCGAGCACGCGCTCACCGCCAAGTTCTGCACCCTGCTGGTCTCGGCCATCCCGGGGCATTTCGAGGGCTGGTTCAACCTGGGGCTGGCGCATCAGAAATCCAGCCGCTGGGAGCAGGCCGCCGAAGCCTACGAGGAGGCCCTCAAACTCCGCCCGCAATCCTGCGAGGCGTACACCAATCTGGGCATCGTCAAGGAACAGACCGGCGATGCCGCCGGCGCCCGCGCCGCCTACGACCGCGCCATTCAAGCCAACCCCGACGCCCTCGCCCCGTTGTGGAATGTCGCCCTCCTGCTCGAGCACAGCGGCCAGTCCGAAGACGCCGAACGCTGGTACAAGCAGGTGCTCGACAAAGCTCCCAAGGAAGAGGAAGCCCGCTTCCGCCTGGGTTTCCTGCGCCTCCAGCGCGAAGACTACCGCGGCGCCGCCGAGGCTTTCGAAGGGTGTCTGAAATACCGCCCGCAATGGCCCGAAGCCTATGCCAACCTGGCGCTGGCCTATATCGGGCTGGGCGACCGCGGGAACGCCGAGCGCCTCTACGACAAGATGCTCGAAGCCGACCCCAAGAGCATGGACGCGCTGCGCGGCCTCGCGTCGCTGGCCATCCAGTCCTCCGATTCCGACACCGCCCTGGAACTGCACGCCCGCCTGATCGACTTGGGCGAGCGCTCCCCCGAAGTGCTCTACAACGCCGGCCTGATGTATGAAAAAGCGGGCCAGCTCGATAAGGCGGTGCGTCTGTATCGCGACGCCCTGACGCAGCAGGCCGATATGCCCGAGGCCCTGCTCAACCTGGGACGCATCCTGGAATCCAACGGCAAAACCGAAGAGGCGCGCTCCTGCTGGACCAAGGCTTTGGAAGTGGAGCCCGCCCTGGCGCAGGGCTACTTCGGACCGGCCATCGACTGAGGGCGACGGCACCAGCGCCGCTGCGATTCATACGCCGGAGCGCCGCTCGCCCAGCCAGCGGCGCAACGCGACGCCGGACCAGACCGCCTCGACCAGGCCGAATGGCCAGGCCCCCTGCATGAAGCCATACACGGACGCCAGCACGCACGAGCCTGAGAACGCCAGGATGAACCAGTGGCTCCGCTTTTCCAGGGCGTAAAAGACCAACATCAGCGTCACCGCTGCCAGTCCGAACAATGACAAGCTATCCATTTCCTGTTCCCGCCGGCTCCTTGTACCGTGGCAGAACCTTGAATCCCATAGTCTCGCATCGGACCACTCCTTGGAGTACGATGGCAAACGCTGGCGTACGGGATTGGTGAACATGGGCATTATGAAATCTTTACTTTTTCCGCATGACTTCTTCACACCCCGTCGCGTAGTCTGAAACTGGGTCGCCGGCGATCGGTTCGTCCGGCGAAATACCGCCAACCTAACGATTCCAGGTAGCCCGTTGCGGTTATCTTCTTCACCGCATGCTGGTATCTCGCCATTGCGGTCTATGGGAACCTCTGGAGAAAATCACTATGTTCAGTAACCTTGCTAAGAGAAATTGGCGTGTTTTGCACGAAACGATTGCGGTCTCTCTGTTGGTTTCACTGGCGCCTTGGGCCGGTCACGCTCAAGAAAAAACGGATGGCAGCTCCGCCGAGTTGAGCCGGCGCCTCACCGAGCTCACCGCTCTCGTCCAAAGGCTTCAGGCGCGCGTCGACGAGCTCGAAAACAAGATTCTTGTGTCGGGCGGGCCCGCGGCGGCCGCTTCGAGTACGGCTGGCGCGGCGGTACAATCGTCCGCCACTCAGGGTCCATCGACGGCCGTTACACCGCAAAATGGTGCGAGCCTCCCGGGCGGTACCACCGTGAGTTTCCTGTTCGATGGCTACTACGGCTTTAACTTCAATAAACCGATCGGGCGCGTGAATCTTCTGCGCGCCTATGATGTGAGCAGCCATACATTCAGTCTGAATCAGGCGGATGTGGTCATCGAGAATGCCCCCGATCCGGAGCACGGGAAACGGTTCGGTCTCCGGCTCGACCTGCAGTATGGGCAGGCAACCGCCACGCTCCAGGGAAGTGCATCCAACGAGCCGCGGCCGGATGTCTATCGCGCGATCTTCCAGGCCTATGGAACCTACGTCTTCCCGGTTGGCGGTGGACTTACCGTGGACTTCGGGAAATGGGCCAGCTCCCTGGGTCTGGAGGGCAACTACACGAAGGACCAGATCAACTACTCACGCTCGTATTGGTTTGACTTCCTGCCCTTCTATCACATGGGTGCGCGCGTAAACTACAAGCTCAGCGATGCCGTCGCCTTGAACTATTGGATCACCAATGGCACGCAACAGACCGAACCCTTCAATGGCTTCAAGGATCAGATGTTCGGGCTCAACATCCAGCCGCACAAAGGCGTAGCCTGGACCGTGAACTATTATCTGGGGCAGGAACATCCCGACGTACAGTTTCTACCGAATTCCACTGCAACGAATCTGCCGACCGCGCAGGGAGTGCCGTTCCAGCCCATCCCCAACGCGCCCAACGGGAAATTACATATTTTCGACAGCTACCTGACCTGGCAGGCGTCGCCCAAGGTTACCCTCGCCCTGGAGGGCGACTACGTAATCCAGCGCCTCTTCACCTCCTCTGCTCCGTCGCATACCAGCGGAGGGGCCGTCTACGCCCGCTACCAACTCACTCCGAAGCTGGCCATCGCGGCACGGACCGAATATCTCTCCGACCGCGGCGGTCTCTTCACCGGCGCGACGCAGGCGATCAAGGAAAACACGCTCACCTTCGAACAAAAGATCGCGAACGGACTCATCGTGCGGGAAGAATGGCGCCGCGACGCTTCCAACCATCCCTACTTCCTGACCGATACTCTCGGGCTCCTGAAAAAGGAGCAGAATACCGCCACTCTCGGAATGGTGTGGTGGTTCGGCGGCAAGGAGGGAGGCTGGTAGATCTCAGACCTCCAGCCTGAAGCGCGTGGACGCCAGCGCGTAGAGGCGCCGCCAGACCAGACGGTTCACGGTCACGACCACCACCGCCATGGTGACGGTGGCCCCCAGCAGCACCGCGAAGTCGCCGCGATCCGTGGCGCGGCTGATCACCGCTCCCAGGCCGGTCGTGGAAAACGTCCGGCCGTGGAAGCGGAAGTACTCCGCCACAATGCTCGCATTCCACGCTCCGCCGGAAGCGGTCACGAAGCCGGTGATCAGAAAGGGAAAGATCCCCGGCAGGAGCAGTTTTCGCCAGCGGCCAGCGCGGTTGAGGCGGTACACGTCGCAGACCTCCTTCAGGTCCGTCGGAATCGCGCTCGCGCCCGCGATGATGTTGAACAGAAGGTACCACTGCGTTCCCAGCAGCAACAGCACGATGGAGCCGATCCCCAGGCCGCCGCCCAGCCGGATCAGCCCCAGCAGGACGATCGGGAACAGAGCCGTGGCGGGCACCGAAGCCGCGATCTGGGCGACCGGTTGCGCTATGGCCGCCAGCCTGGGGCGCAGTCCGATGTAGACTCCGGCGGGAATGGTCCAGAGCGCGGCGAGCAGCAGAACCAGCTCGACGCGCAGGAACGTGGCGCCGGCGCCCACGAAGATCTCCGCGAAGCCCGCACGCGAGGCCGCGCCGAGCCCCATAACCATGCGCGCCACGGCGTAAACCATGGCCGCGGCTCCTGCGGCCGCGAGCGCGCGGGCCACCCACTTGGCCAGCCCGCTACGGATGCGGGCCCGGCCGGAAGCCCGCGTCTTGGCGAAGTGCAACGTCAGCGCCTCGCGCGCCGGCCCCACAGAAACCCGCCCGGCGAGCGAAAGAAGCCGCGAATGCCGCACCAGATCCAACACCGGCGACCGCGGCGTGTGGAACGCCTCGACCTGCTCGAACTTGAACTTCTCGCTCCAGGCGATGACCGGGCGCCAGATCAGTTGATCCAGGAGCACGATCACCGCAATCATCGCAGCCAGTCCCCAGACGATCGCTCGCGTATCGCCGGCGTTGGCGGCCGTCTGCAGGTACGAACCCAGGCCGGGCAGCCGCAGGTCGCGGTTGCCCAGCACAAACATTTCGCAGGCCATCAGGAAAAACCACCCGCCGGCCACCGACATCATCGAATTCCAGACCAGTCCGATGGCCGAATACGGCAGCTCCAGTTGGAGGAGTTGCTGCCACCAGCTCAGGCGATATACCTCCGCCGCCTCGCGCAGCTCGCGGGGAATGTTCTTGATCGAGGAATAGACGCTAAACGTCATGTTCCAGACCTGCCCCGTGAAGATCAGCAGGATCGATCCGAGCTCCACCCCCACCTGCCGGGCCGGGAACAATCCCACCATCGCCACCATCACGGGGGGCAGAAAGCTCAGCACGGGGATCGACTGCAGCGTGTCCAAAAGCGGAATCATCACCCGTTCCGCCCGGGCGTTGTGGGCGGCAATGTATGCGTAGACCACGGTCACGGCCAGGCTGATTGCGTAGGCGATGGCGATGCGCGCCACCGAGAACAGAGCGTATTTTGGCAATGCGGCCGGGCTGAGATCGATATCGGGTTGCGTACCCACCGGTCCGGCCCAGTACCGCGTCACGGAGAGAAGCCCCCAGAACAGCGCCAGGCCGGCGCAGAGGATGGGCAGATCCTTCCAGAGCGATGGAACGGCGCCGGAGAGCGCGGCCCAGGGTGGGCCTGCGGAAAGAATTGTGCCGGGCCGTTGCCTCAGGAGCCCTCCGCTTCAGAGTCCGCTGAAACCGAGGCGTCGTACAGCGTGAGCCGGTCGTCGGCGGGGTAATAGGTGAGGATCCCGGCGTACCGGCCCCAGTTGAGGGCGGTCTCGATCTGACGCTCGGTCTCTTTCTCGGAGAAATGCTGCTGGAGAAGGTCGCGGAAAAACTCGAGCGGCATCGCATGGTCCGACTTGCTCGCCAAAGCGCTGTTCATTTGCTGCAAGAGCGTGATGTTGGCGAGGGCGGTTTCGTGGAACAGATGTTTCCGGTCGTGAATATCGGCTTCGGCAAACGCCTTGCCGGCGGCGGTGATCGCGACATCTCCGCGGGCCGATTTCACAAACGACAGCAGCGCCGCGGCCTCGACGATGGGCAGCAGATCGTCCACCTCCATGCGCAGCTCATCGGCCACGCGGTACAGATCGTCCTTGCCGCCGCGGTCTTTGAGCAACTCCAGAAATCCGGCGATGGCTCCCCTCCGCGCGTGCGGCAGCATCTGGTAAGGCGGCTTTGCGCCGGGGGCGATCGAAGGCGGCCGCGCCTCCAGGCTCGGCTGCGTGAGCAGCTTGTAGACGTAATCCACGTAGAGGAGGAACTCCGGGGAGTTGTGGTCCCGCGGGTGCTTTGTCTTGATTCGAAAGTCGGCGCGGATCTTCGCCGGATTGCGGCCGAGTACGAGAACCCGGTCGGCCAGCAGCACGGCTTCCTCAATGTTGTGAGTGACCAGGAAAATGCTGGCGATCGGCATTTTCCGGTCGAGCCACAATTCCATTAACTCACCGCGCAGGTTCTCGGCGGTCAGAACGTCGAGGGCCGAAAACGGTTCGTCCATGAACAGCACTTCGGGTTCCACGGCCAGCGCGCGGGCCAATCCCACGCGTTGTTTCATGCCGCCGGAGAGCTCCTTGGGGTAGGCGCCGGCGAACCCTGTCAGGCCGACCGAATCCAACACCCGGCTCGCGCGGTGACGCCGTTCCCGGCGAGGTACCCCCCGCGCCAGCAGCGGCACCTCGACGTTCTCCACCACTGTCAGCCAGGGGAACAGGGCGAAGCTCTGGAACACGATCCCCACGTTGGGGCGGGAGTCGCTCATCGGCTCTCCGTGCCACCGGACCTCTCCCTTCGACGGCGGGGCCAGACCGGACAACATGCGCAGCAGGGTGGACTTGCCGGAGCCCGAGGGCCCGAGCAGGGCAATGATCAGTCCCGGCTCAATTGAGAGATTGACCGGAGCGATGACCTGCACCTGCCCGCCGCCCGTACGGCCATAGCTCTTCTCGATCTGCCGGGCTTCGATGACCGGGGGAACCGGCGGGAGCCCGCCCGGCGCGGACGGAGCCTCTGCCACACGCGCCACGCCGCGCGGCTCGCCCAACTCCTCCATGAACTGCTGCCAGAGCGCCTCGGGCAACTCATCGAAGAACCGCAGTTGTTCCCCGATCTCCATCCGGTCCACAACCGCCCGCATCTCCTCCAGGGGCCGCGAATGCAGCAGCACGTATGCGTCGTAGTAGGGGAGAGTAGCGGCGATCCGGGCGGCCGCCTCCACCGGTAAGCTACGGAACAGCCTCTGCTGGGTTTCCGGAGGAACGCTCAGCAGCACATCGCCGGCGACCGGCGCGTCCAGGTTTCCGAGCAGTGCAGCCACACCATCCCAGTCGCCGCGGGCGAGCAACTCGCGCAGCTTGTCGGCCCTTGGCATGGAAGCACCCGCATTTTACTCCAGTGCCTCCGTTGCTGTCCCGCCGGCGGCGCGGGGATGTGCGGGGATGTTGCGGGCGGGGTGGCGATGGCCCGATCGGGGGCCATCGCCGTGATTTCCAAGCCGATCAAAAATCGAGCCGGAGAGCGAGCTGGCCGGTGCGGTTTCCGGAGTTCTCCGCCGACTGAACGGTGGTAATCTTCCCGAAAGTGGCAGGAGCTGAAACATCAACCGGCGGCGGCGCAAAGTTGGGGTGGTTCGGCAGGTTGGTGAAAGTGGCTTCAAATCGCAGACGTACTCCCTCTCGCAACTGGAACGTCTTCGACAGGCCGCCCGCGATCGCCGTCGTCCCCGGGCC